>NZ_JAVREQ010000040.1:0-30492 GCF_031845485.1 Streptomyces hazeniae | reverse complement strand
ACCGGCTATCGCCGCCTCAACCACCGCTACGAGCGACATCCCCGGAACTACCTGGCCTTCCTCGGCCTCGCCGCCGCCCTCTGCTGCTACAAACGACTCGCCCGCCTCACCACATAGGACACGGTCTAAACCCGGCCGGTATCCGCTCGCTGCTCCCGCACATCACCGCACCGGCCCCGCTGGCGGCGCCGGTGCGGTCAGGGCGGTTTCGCGCGCCGGGCCGCGGCCGCCGAGGTGGACTGGGGTCTGCCCGCTGGCGCCGAGCGGACCACGGCAGCCGGGAGCCGTTCGCGTCCTGTCTGCGGGTGTGGGACTGGGCCCCGGTTCTGCCTGCGTCGCTGACCGGGTTCGCCTCGCTGCTCGCCGCGGTGTGCCACCTGCGCCCGGGCGGGCTGCCCGACCCGCGGCCGAGCACCTGGTGCCGCTCAAGCGCTCCGTCGCCCTCATTGAGGAGGAGCTGCTGGAGCTGGCCGCTGCGGCTGGCCCAGCTCGAAGCCAGGCCGCGCTGGCCGCTGCCGAGGGCGCTGGCGCCGACGGGTACGCGGTCGTGCTGCACCGCCTTGTCGAAGCCGGCCCGGCCGCCTAGACCGCAGATGTCCCCGGCTGTGCTCACCGCCCTGGACTGGGCAAGAGCTCGGCGCGTTCTACCTCGCCGCTCCACGGTTCGGAGAGGGTGTGCAGGTGGTCCAGGGCTGCCGACCGGTCGGCGCCGGTACACCACACCAGCATCAGCAGGTCGAACAGCGCACGGTCGGCGAACAGGACGGCGGTAGGCGCTGGTTGGGCGGGGCGAAGAGTGTGGCCCAGCGCGGAGGGCGGCCCGTGGCCGGGGCCGGGCCAGTCGGGTGCTCTCCCCATTCACAACCCGTGCATGCACTGGCCAAGGCAGTGGTCACACACCGGCAGATGCTCGTGAACACACTCGCTGCCACACGGATTGCCCTCTGTCCTGCTGCGCGCGAGCCTCACCTGCTCCGGCCGATACAGCCCCGCACCGCCCCGAAGGTAGTAGCCGTTGTCCGTCGCGAACATGCGGACCGAGCTGACCTCGAGAGTGCGCCCCTTATCCGGTCCCTCGAGGACGCAGACCTGGTCACCTGTCCTATACATCGCCCTCACCCCGCACGTTGAGAAAGTCGTCATCGATCAGCACACCCGCACGTCTCCAGCCACTGCCACCGCCGCTCTTGGCCGAGAACGCTCACGGCGAAGGCGAGTCACAGCCCGAGAGGCCCCACAACTGTCTCAGGCCGCGACCATCCTGACCACGAACAGTACGGGCGACGCCCACATCAAGTGAGGGCGCTCCCTGGGCCAACGCCGGACGACTCGCCGCTCGCAGCTGATCGTCTCAGATGCCGATCACGCGGCTGACCGAAAGTGTGTCGATCAGCTCTTTGGATACGCGTTATTCCTTGGTGAGCATGGCTTGCTGGGCTGCCTGGCAGATCAGTTGGGACAGCGCTCGCAGGTAGCCCTTGCTGTGCAGGTGCAGGACGGGCGAGAGGTCGTTGAGTTCGCCGCGCTGGTGATGGAAGAGACGAGGTTCTTGTCGAACTCGTCCACGACACGGCAGAAGGGGTCCTTGCCGACCTGGTCGTAGCCCAGGCGGCTGGTCTGCAGCTGCGTCTCCTCCACGCTCGTCACCGTTTCAGCCGGATCGGTGCCGTGTGCTCCTTGCAGACCGGAGTCGGATTCGAGGGGAGGCAGGTCATCAAAGTAGGACTCTTCGAACGACGCCACCCCCTGCGCCGTCCACCCCTGCCCAGCGCCTGTAGCGGTGGGGGAGAGGAAGAGGGGTCGCCACCGTCCAGGACGCGGCGAGAGGATCAGTTAGCCCCGGCATGCCGTACATTCCCGTGGCCCTCAGCTCCAGTTCCTCCCCAGCCCTGCCAGTCGCCGCCTGACCGTAGGGGGCGAACGCGTGCGGCTGCGGCGTGGGAAGAACCGGCCCTCACCCGTCCGGAACAGCCGCGGCCCCCGCCCCATCCGGGCCGCGGCCGGCGCGCTCGAGCAACTCGGCGAGGCCTGTGCGATGAGCGTGAACGGGGCGGGCCAAGGCGCCCTTCACGATGTGCGTACTGGCGGGGCCGCGGCGAGCGCACATAAACACGCCCTCGAGGCTGGGGCGTCCGGAGATGAGGCCAGAGGGCCCGGGCCGCGGTGGAGCCACTGGGCCCGTTCGCAGACCGCTGACCGGCTCCGATCGTTCCGTTCGCCGGTCACGCCAGCTTGATGCTGGGCATCAATGGTGGGCTGCTTGTTGGGTGCGAGTGGCGCCCTGCCGAGCCTCCTGCCCGGTGGCCCTGTGTGGGGTGAGCTTTGTTCGCGTCGTCCGGTATTGGGGGTGCTGTTTCGGCTGCGCATAGCGGATCGGCCCGGAGCTCGGGTTGACGCGTGCGTGCCACGGTTCTAGTTTTTTGTCGATCGGTACGAGAAATCAGGTTCTCGGCCGGAAGCGCCTGCTGACGGCCCCTACCGGAAGGCATCATGAGCTCCTACCTTCTCTCCCGGATACGCCGCACCGGTGCGCTGAGCGCCGTCGCGGGTCTCCTGGCCAGTGCGCTCATCGGCGCGGCGCCCGCCGTCGCTGCCGGCCCCGTCCATCCTCCGAGCGCGGCGAAGCATGCCAGCGCAACTTCCGTGCGGGCATCGCTCCCCGCGGGCACCTGGTGGGGGGTCAAAAACGGAAGGACCACCTCCGCCTACAACCAGTACTTCCCCGGCTACCAGTTCGGCTGCCGAGGGGACCAGCGGCACAAGGGCGTCGATGTCGGAGCGCCTACCGGTAGCCGCAGCTACGCCTGGGGCCGGGGACGGGTGGTCGGCCGCGGTTACGACCCCGGCGGCTACAACCGCTGGATCCAGGTCTACTTCCCGTCGGTCAACATGAGCCTGACGCTCGGCCACCTACTCGACGGCTCCGAACTCCGGGTCGGCACCTCCTTCACGAGGAACACCGTGTGGGCCAAGGTCGGCACCAAGGCCGACGGGCTCAACCACCGGCACATCCACTTCCGCGCCGCCCGCGGCAACCACGGGGCCTCGCCCATCGGTCCTTGCGAGGACATGAATCCCTTCATCCTCTGGGATGCCCTCGGCCTGCCCTCCTGACCCCGCTCCTCCTGCCAGGCGGCGAGGCGATCGCTCGAAGGACCTTGCGGGCGGTTCGTCCGGGCGGCGGCCGTAAGCCTCCGCGAGGTTCCCCCGCGGCACGATGACCGGCCCGGCGCGCCTTTGCGGGTCGGGCCTTGGTGTGTCGCGGGGGTGCTGTCGGCGATGAGGTCTGTGCCGGCTGGGGGATGTCCTCGTCGCCAATGCGGGGGAGGCGCGGGACGGGGGCAGTGGGCAGGAGGTGAGGGGGAGGTCTGCTGGGCGCGAGGTGGCCGTCTGTCGTCAGTTGGTGCGGAGCCGGGCGCCGGTGGCTGTGGCGGCGTAGCCGATGAGGTACTGCTCTGCCGTGGCTCGTGTGACCGAGGTGCCGGCGATGATGTGGTAGCCGTAGGCGTCCTCGAGTGCGACGAGGTTGGAGGCGATTTCCCGGGCAGGTGCCGCGAACCGGAAGGCGTCGTCGGCCTCACCGCTGCTCAGCAATTCGCAGTAGAGGTCGACCTGGTCGTCGTAGAGGGTCCGCCGCAGGGCGGCGTCCCGGGTGTTCTTGCGTGCTTGCGGGGCGAATTCGTAGAGCAGGCAGCACAGTTCGTCGTCCGGTCCGGTGGGCAGGCCGGCGCGGATCGTCGCGACCAGGCGGTCGCGCGGGTCCTGCAGATCCTGGACGGCGGCCCGGCGCAGCGAGGAGAAGCGTTCCACGGCATCGGTGAACACCTCCTGGAAGAGTTCGTCGAGTTCGCGGAAGTAGTAGGTCACCGAGCCGGGGGCCATGCCCGCGGTGTCGGCGACGTCCCTGATCCGCACGGCGCTCAGTCCGTGCAGCACGATGGCCTTCCGTGCGGCCGCTACCAGCTCGGCGCGTCGTGCGGTCTGATTCTTCGGCCGTGCTATGTCCGCCTCCTGGGCTCGATGAGTCCGTCCCCGTGCAGCTTAGCGAGGTGTCCGGGCGCCGGTCTCGCGCTGGGCGCGGTGGCCGCCTGCGGGATGTGCGCCGGGGTCGCGCCCGCTGGTACGGAGTCGTGGAGTTCGTGGGGGAGAGGCGGAGTGAACTACTCCTGGCAGAAGAGAGAGCGTATGCGTGCACGTGAACTGGGCATCACCGTCGGCTCGGGACGTCCGGGCCGGTGGAACGCCATCACCGACGTGCCCGGTGTACGGGTGGGGCACCGGACCCTCATCGAGGGTGAGGGCCGGTTGCGCCCGGGGCGGGGGCCGGTGCGGACGGGCGTCAGCGTCGTGGTGCCGGCCGAGGGGTCGCTGGGGAGGAGGCCGGTCTTCGCCGGCTGCCACCGGCTCAACGGCAACGGTGAACTGACGGGCCTGGAGTGGGTGCGGGAGTCCGGCACGCTCACCTCGCCCGTCGCGCTGACCAACACGCACAGCGTCGGCGTGGTGCGTGACGCCCTGGTCGCCGCCGAGGTCGCCCAGCGGGACCCGGACGAGCTGTACTGGTGTCTTCCCGTCGTGGGGGAGACCTGGGACGGACTCCTCAACGACGTCAACGGCTTCCACGTACGCGCCGAGCACCTGCACGACGCGCTGCGTGCCGCGGCGACCGGACCGGTGGCCGAGGGGAACGTGGGCTCGGGCACGGGCATGATCTGCCACGGCTTCGCCGGTGGAGTCGGCACCGCCTCCCGTACCGCCGGCGCGGGCTGGACCGTGGGGGCACTGGTGCAGGCGAACCACGGGCGCAGGAGCCGGCTGAGTGTCGCGGGGGTCCCCGTCGGTGAGGCGATCCCCGCTACCGAGGTGCCGTTGCCGACGCCTCCCCACGGCCCCGTCCCGGCGCAGGGTTCGGGCTCGATCATCGTCGTCCTGGCCACGGACGCGCCCGTGCTGCCCCACCAGTGCGACCGGCTCGCGCAGCGCGCTGCCCTGGGAATCGCCCGCTGCGGCGGGAACGGCGAGCACACCAGCGGAGACCTCATCATCGCCTTCTCCACCGGAAACCGCCTGGCGGGGGACGGCCTGTCCGAAGCCGGCCCCCCGGAGAGGTGGGTGCGCATGCTCCCCGACCCGGCGCTCGGCTCGCTGTTCGACGCGGTGGTGGAAGCGGTTGAGGAGGCCATCCTGAACGCGCTGCTCGCCGCGCGCACGATGACGGGCCGGGACGGCATCACCGCCCACGCACTGCCTCACGACCGGCTGATCGAAGTGATGAAGACAGCCTGCTGGTGAGCCCCGGGCGGGAGGCATGTAGGGCCCCGCGGCAGAACGGCCCGGCAGACCGGGCAAGGACCCGGCGTCCGGTGCCGGAGGCGGGATCTCCGGGCGTCCGCCTTCCGCGTCAGGGCCCCGATCGTGCGCGCAGCGAGTCCGGGACTGCCTGTGGCGCTGACCAGCCGGCCCCGGCAGGTGCGGACATGTGACGGTCCGCCAGTCTTGGCATTGACATGTTCATTCTTTATCGTGTCGACCGAACATAACGGGGGAGGGGCAGCGACTCCGCATGCCACCACCCCCGCTCACCCACAGAAGGGCCACCACGCATGGCAAGCAGACAGCGCATCATCCTGACCGCGGCTGCACTCCTGGCCTCGACCGGCCTCCTCCTGCCGCAGACCGCCTCGGCGGCCACTCCGTCTCCGGCGCAGCCGACGGCGTCGGCGCAGGAGGCCGCGGACGCTTCGACGGCCGCCTCCGGAGTGCGCCAGGCAGTGGTTCGCGCGGCGAAGAACCGGCTGGGGCGCCCGTACAAGCTGGAGTACGGCTGGACCTGCCGTGAGACGAAGATGGACTGCGAGTGCTTCAACCGCAACGCGATCTGGCACGGCACCAAGAACGCCACCGGGCGCGGCCTGCAGCTCAACTACTGGCTCCAGGGCCAGATCAACCAGGGCCGGAAGACCAACACCCCGCGCCCCGGGGACCTCGTCTTCTGGGACACGAACAAGCGTGACGGCATCCGCTACGGCGGCGACCTCGACCACACCGGCATCTACATCGGTAACAACCGCGTCATCAACGCGAGCGCCTATTACGGCAAGGTCGTCTACCAGAGCGTCACCCTCGGCGGCACCCAGCGCGACCCCCTCTTCGTCAACGTCCTCGGCCCCAACGGCTACTGACACAGCCCGCGAGACCGCCCGCCGCCGTGGGGCGCCCGCTCGTGGGGAACGGGCGCCCCACACCACTCCGGCCGACCCGCACTCCGCGACTCAGGGCTCCACACAGCGCGGAATCCGCACGCCGGCCACACCTCAGCCGTACACAAAGGAGCGAGCCTTCATGACACGTACCTCCCGTGCCCTCCGCACGGCCGTCGCCATCCTGGCCGGCTGCGCCGTACTGGCCCTGCCCGCGCCCGTGGTGGCCGGGGACGAGGTGCCCGGCCACGCCCCGAGCGTCGAACACGCCGCGCTCACCTCGCTCGCCGCCGAGGAGGGCGTGAGCAGAGCCGAGGCCGCGGAGATCCTGCGCAGACAGGACGACGGCATCCGGGCCCTGGACCGTCTCACCGCCGAACTCGGCCGGCAGAGCGCGGGCGCGTACCTGGACGACCGGGGCCGCCCGGTGGTCAACGTCCTCGGCGACGCCGCCGCCGACCGGGTCCGCGCGGCCGGCGCCACCCCGAAACGGGTCACCCGCACCACCGCCGAACTGCGCACGGTCAGATCCGCGCTGGAGGCCCTGCCCGCCGTCGCGCACACCACCACAGCCACCGACCCCGTCACCCAGCAGGTCGTCGTCACCCTCACCGACGCCACCGACGCCCGCGGCGCCGCACGCCTGCGCGCCGCCGCGGCCGAACACGGCGACGCCGTACGCGTCGAGGAGACCCGCGGCGCGATGAGCCCGGCCGTCCGGGGAGGCGCCGCCATCACCGGCGGCGGCATCCGCTGCTCCGCCGGCTTCAACACCCGCAAGAACGGCCGGAACTACATCATCGACGCCGGCCACTGCACCAAGGGCGTCGCCAACTGGAGCGGCATAGGCCCGTCCGTCGGGGCCAGCTTCCCCGGCAACGACTACGGTCTGATCCGCAACCGCCACAGCAACGCGCCAGGCGTCGTCACCCTCTACAACGGCGACGTGCAGCGCATCGACCGGGCCGGCGCCGCCCGGGTGGGGCAGCGCATCTGCAAGAGCGGCAGCACGACCGGCCTGACCTGCGGCACCGTGCAGCGCACCGGCGTCACCGTCAACTACCCGCAGGGGCAGGTGCGCCAGCTCGTCCAGACCGCCGCCCGGGTGAACTCCGGCGACTCCGGCGGCGCCCTGTTCGCCGGCCGCACCGCGCTGGGCATCACCTCCGGCATGGGCGGCGGCAGCTCGTTCTTCCAGCCCGTCCGCGAGGTCCTCAACCGCTACAACGTCCGCCTCAACTGAACACGGCTCCGAAGATCGAGAGCGGCAAAACCGCCAGCACAAACAGGCCTCAGCCGCCCGTCACACCCACACGACGGACCTACCGTCACCCTTGACCCACCCCGCCGCCGGGCCCACGCGCTGCACAGACCCAGGGCCCGGCGGCACCCAGTACAGCGCACTCTCGGGATACTCCCGTCGTTGCCCGGCTTACCTGCTCTCGGCCACTTCACGGCCAGCCCGCCACTCGGCATCCTGGGCGACACCTTAGGCTCCGCTGTTCGGGATCTCCCGTAATGAAGAGGACTCGGGCCCTGTCGGCATCTGTTGAGATGGGGCCCGAGTCCTCTGACCGCCTAACCCTCAGGTCAGGACGCCATTTCTCTTGCGCATTCTGCTGTGTGCGCACAACAGAATGCGTTGCAAGTGGCGTTCAGAGTACCCCGGTACGTGCTTGCGCTCACATACGCGCGTAGGCGCAGGACGCCGAGAGCGCAGAAAGACCTCCCCTGCTGCCAACCGGGGCCGAGACGCGGCCATCCGCCCTACCCCTCAGGGGCGCGCGGCCTATCCTGCATCTCCCGGGCCTCGCGGCGCCTTGAACGCGCTCTGTTCCGTCGCGGGGTCCGGGGCCGCCCCGCCTCCGTCTCGGACGGGAGGCCCAGCCGAATCCAGTACCCCGACCGGGCTCCGCCCGCTTCCCGGTCACAGCTGGGCCTGCTTCTTGCCCGTTGTGGGCAGTGTTGGGGCGACGCAGTGTCTATGGGGAGGGCGCGTGAGCGGGATCCACCGGGAGATGGCCGAAGAGGTCGCCAGGCGGCAGGGCGACATCCGCACCGTGGTGCGCGAGCTACGGGAGATGCGAGAGGACGATCCTCGCTGGGAGGCGCTGCTGACGCGGCTGTCACAGGCGGGTGAGGAGCTGCTGGAGTACGAGGCCGCGATTCCGGAGCGGGTGGAGGCTCCGCATCGGAAGGTCAGCGTGTCGGCGCTGCGGTCGGTGTGCTTGGCGCATATGGCCGGGGGCGTTGTGCTGGGGCTGGCTCCGCTGACGGGGTGGGTCAGCTGGTGGTGGCTGGTGTTGGCCGTGTTCCAGCTCGTGGTCGGGTTCCTGGTGATGGTGGTGGGGGAGAGCGCGGGTAGGAGGCATCGGCGACTGCGGGTTGTGGCGGTGGTCTTGGGGGTTGTCACCGTGCTGGTCCCGCTGTGTGTGTTCTCCGTGGTGTCCAGCTGGGTGTGGCTGGCCGTGGCGGTCGGCTGGGTCGTCACCTTCGGCAGCCTGCCGGAGAGCGATGGGGCTTCGGACAAGCGGGTGGGGGCGTGAGCATGGACGGGATGTACAGCGACCTGGGCCAGCGCCTGGACCGGCTGCAACGGCAGGTGAAGAGCGAGGTCTTCGACCTGGAGTCGAAGCTGGGCGAGGTGGAGCAGACCCTGGAGGAGCTGGAGCGGCTCCCCCGCGAGGTGCGGGACCTGGAGTACGAGGTCGGGGAAGCGAAGCAGGAGACGACGCGGGTCGAGAGCGAGCTGGACGACCGGATCTGTGATGTGCACGGCAGCGTCGAGCGCGTGGGCCGGCGGGTTGCGGCGCTGGAGCGGCACATTCGGCAGGCCGACGGCGCGCACGTCGTCGACCTCGACCACGACAACGGCGGTGAGCTGCACGGCCTGGCCGTGGCCATGCAGCGAGGCCTCGAAGCCCAGGGCGGGCTCCTCACCGACTACGAGCGCTCCGGGCTGAAGCTGGCCCGGTCACGGCTGGAGCGTGTGCGGGAGGAGCGGGACCGGCAGCGGGAGGCGGCTTTGGAGGCCGCGTCGGTGCTCGCCTCCACCCCCGCCGGTGACCCCGCGCGGAAGATGGCCGTGGCCGCTCTCCGGGCCTCGATTCCTAAGGCCCGGGAAGCTGGCGAGCGGATCGACCCGCTGACCGAGGAGGCGCGGGAAGCCGAGGAACAGCTGGCCCAGGACGACGAAGCGCGGGCACGGCGGGCCGAGGTGATCAGCGTGGGGTCCCGTGCCGAGACCAAGCTGCGGATGCGGCTACGCAGCCGTATCTCCGATGCCGTCGGCGGCGGGCAGCTGCTGCCGGTGTGGTTCGCCACCGCGTTCGGCCCGATGGCGCCCGCGCGTGGCGCCGAAGCATGGCTGGACACAGCCACCGATGTGCTGGTCTACCGGAGCACTTACCGGGTCACCGATCCCGTGGTCGCCCTGGGGACACGTCCTGATGTGCGTCAGTCTCGCCGCGCGGCCTGGCACAAAGAGCTGAGCGACAAGCTCAGGCGCTGGTCGTAGCCGGTTTTCCGGTCCCGGCCTCGCCGTGGCCGGGACCGACGGGGTCTTGTCGAGAGGGCCGGCGGTCGTCGGGCCTCCGGGCGGTGGGCGCTGCGGGAGCACCGGTTACGGGTGGGGTCTCGACGCCGCCTTGCGCTCTCAGTTCAGGGCAGTGTGGCCGGCCTGGGTGGCTTCCATCAGGTCTGGCCGCTCTCCGTTCGCCGGGTGGACAACCCGGATGAGACCGCCGTCGTGGAGGTCGATCACCGCTTTGTAGAGCCCGAACTGCTTCTCCTGTCATGCCAGGCGCCGGGGGTCCTCCTCGGCGGCACTTCGCTCGAAGTTCGGCGGGTGGATAGTGTGGAAGAAGTCGGAGGCGGCGACGGGCTTTGGTGACCGGGCGATCCGGTGGAGGAGCTCATGCTCGTCGGCGTTCAACGTCATGAGGGCAGCGTAAAGCCACCATTGCAGCCAGCGCCGGGCACGGCGCGGGAGTGGGTGCGGAGCGGGCCCCGGCCAGCTCGCAGACTTGGCCGGAACCCGATCACATCAGGGGCAGGATGTGGCGCCTGGTGGGACGACAAGGTGGCGATGGGCTGGCCCGGTGCGCTGGCCCAGCGACGCGGGTCCTGGCCACGCCTCCCGGCGCTTCACCAGTTCGCGCAGCACTCATGAGGCGTCAGTGCTGCGCGGAGGGCGCCGGGCGCGCGGTGGTGGGCAGCCTTTTCCTGCTGAGGCAGCCCACCACCATCGCGACACCAGTCTTCCCACTCTCCGGGGCCGGCGGGTAGAGGGCGAAGCCGGCCGGGGCGCACGAGTAACCTCCCGCCTGGGGCTGGCCGGGTCAGGTAGCGGCGTCTTGCTCGGCCAGGGCGTCGACGAGCTGTCGCAGCCTGACCAGTGCCTCGATCGCCTCCGGCCGGTCGGCTGCGGCCGGGTCCTCGAGGACGGCGGCCGCCGACTCCGAACGCGACATGCGGGCCCGGCGCTCCGAGCGGCAGTGGGCCGCCCAGCACGCCGCAGTCATCCGCCGGCTCGCGCAGTGGCTGCTGGGCCGACGACTCCATCCACGCGCGGCAGGCCCACCAGCAGGCCATCGAGAACGCCGTACGCGACGGGGAGTCGGCCCCGGCGAAGGAGCCTCAGCGCTGGCCGGTGCGGCTGCGCGAGACCGTCGCCGCGGACACTGCCCTCCGGCAGCGCCGGTTCGCCGCCCCCCCCAACATCGACAAGCTCGTGCATCAGATGCTTGGCCTGATCGCTCACGCCGCCGTCCCCGAGGCCGCCGACCTCAGCGTCAACCCCACCCTCGTCGCGGCGATCAGCGAGCTGTGCCAGCAGGCCGAGCAGGCCACCACCCCGTGGCCAGCTCCACGAGCCGGCCGCCGAGCTCCTGTTCCAGGTTCTGACCGAACGAGAGGAGAAGAACAGCGCCGCCATCGCCTCCAACGTGAATCCTTCGGCGGCTGGACCAAGACGTTCACCGACCCCCGCCTCTGCGCGGCCTTCGTCGACCGCCTCACCTTCAACGGCACCATCATCGAAACCGGCACCGACTCCTACCGCCTCGCCAGCACCCGCGCCCGAACCGAACACGCCGAGGCGAGTTGATCTTGCCCTGACTGGCTGCTGGCCCATCGCCGCCGAAGGAGGTCCCGGACGAGAATCTGAGCCCAGACTGCCGACGAAGGGGAGATGGCTGTGAGGAACACACTGAACTTGTGGCGTCGAGAGCTCGGAGAGGTGCCCGAGTCGGTCTGGCGGCAGACCGAGCTCGATGTGCTGATCCTCGCGGACAACAGACTCACAGCCCTCCCGCCGGACATCGGGCAGCTCCACCAGCTGAAAACCCTGGACCTGGGCCACAACGCACTGACGTCGGTGCCCGAAGAACTCGGCAAGCTGACTGAGCTCAGCGACTGCCTCTACCTGCACGACAACCAACTGTCTCGGATCCCCGACTCTCTGGGAAATCTGACCCGGTTGCGTTACCTCAACGTCGGTGAGAACTCCCTTACTGCCCTGCCAGGGACCATCGGTGGGATGAACGGCCTCATCGAGTTCAGG
Source organism: Streptomyces hazeniae (assembly GCF_031845485.1). Lineage (NCBI taxonomy): Bacteria > Bacillati > Actinomycetota > Actinomycetes > Kitasatosporales > Streptomycetaceae > Streptomyces > Streptomyces hazeniae. The sequence continues at coordinate 18,729 of NZ_JAVREQ010000040.1, read as the reverse complement.
GCGCAGCACAACCGACTCACCACCCTGCCTGATGCCATCGGCCAGCTCCGCTGCCTGCGTGAGCTCTGGCTCCGAGGAAACGCGATCGAGCGCTTGCCCTCGTCAGCCGCCGAGCTGCACGAACTGCGTCACCTGGACCTACGCGAGAACTCCCTGACCGTGGTGCCGGAGCCGCTGGCCGGCCTCTCGCGACTGCGTCAGATCGATCTGCGGAGCAATCACCTCGGCCAGCTGCCCGACTGGCTCGCCTTGATGCCATCGCTGGAGAAGCTGGATCTGCGATGGAACGGAATCGATCCCTCCCTACCGCTCATCAACGAGCTGGAGCGGCTGGGGTGCGTCGTCCTGACCTGACAGCGACGACGACCCGCTCGCGCCGCAGCGCCGTTACTTCTCGTGAACAAGCACGAGCGAGTTGATCACCGAACGCCGCTGAAACTCGTCGACAGACGCTGTCGCTGGAGATGAGCAAAGCCACAGGGTGAACGGCGACGGTGGCTACCTCTGGGGCGGGATCCCCCCGGAGCCCCGCTCGGTGAGCGAGGTGGGGAGCACGTGCGAGCCGCTTCGGCCGGTGATGGTGCCCTCCAGGCGGCCGAACACCAACGCTGCCGCCCTGCGGCCGATCTCCCCCACATCGTGTGCGACCACGGTGACCGGCGGGTCCAGCAGGTCGGCGGTCTCGAAGTCGTCGAACCCGACCAGCGCCGTGCTCCGGGCGCGCCTCAAGGTGTGCAGAGCGCGCACCGCGCCGATGGTGCACTGGTTGTTGAGAGTGAACAGCGCGGTGGGCGGGTCGGGACTGGCGAACAACGACAGGCACGCCGCTGCCGCTTGCGCCGCCGTCTCGCAGCCCGGGCGCAGCAGATTCCGCCGCTGGGCGAGCCCGGCTTCCGTCAGCCCTTCCCGATGGCCCCGGAGGCGTTCCGCGACGGTGTGAATGCCGGCGTCCGCACCGATCACGCCGATGCTGCGATGACCCTGCTCAAGCAGGTGGGACGTGGCCCGGCGCGCGCCTCCGGCGTCGTCGGTGAGCACCAGATCGGCGTCGATGCCGTGCGGCGGACGGTCCACGAACACGATGGGTACGCCGGCGGCCTGCTCCGGCTGGAGGAACCCGTGGTCCGTGCCCGCCGGCACGACGACCAGGCCGTCCACCCGCCGTGAGCAGAGGGAGACCAGGGTTTCGCGTTCCTGCGCCGCCGTACCGGACGAGGCGGTGAGGACGAGACTGCCGTGCCGCCGCGCCACCTCCTCGAGGCCGCGGACCAGGCTGTCGTGGTAGCGGGTAGCCGCCTGGGGGAGTACCAGTCCGACGGTGCCGGTCCGGTCGCTCTGGCGCAGCCCGCGGGCGAGATCGTTGCGCCGGAACCCCAGGTCGGCCATCGCGCGCAGGATGCGCTCGGTGGTGTCAGCGGACACGCCCGGCTCGCCGTTCAGCACGCGGGAGACGCTCTTGATGCTGGTGCCCACGTGCGCGGCGACGTCCTTCATGGTCGGCCGTCCGCCCCGGCTCTGCGTTCTGCCGGTCATCCCCGCCGCCCCCGTCTCCGTCCGCGCGGGCGGTCCGCCGGCTTCCCGCGTGGATTCTCATGCACATCCATTGACACCCGCCCCAGCCTAAGTGTGCACTGCTCTCTCTACGGTACGTCAACGTTGTCGGTCAACGTTGACGTACGCGATCCGCCCCTGCCTGGAAGGAGCAGCGTGCACGAGCCGGACGTCGCCGATCCCCTCGCGGTCGTGGTCCCGCACACGCACTGGGACCGCGAGTGGTACAGCCCCTTCGAGACCATGCGCTTCGCCCTCGTCCAGTTCCTCGACGAACTGATCGAGGCGATGGAGAAGGACCCGGAGCTGCCGGTGTTCCTGCTCGACGGCCAGGCCGTGATACTGGAGGACTACACCGAGATCCGGCGCGGCCACCGAAACCGGCTGAAGGCCCTGGTGGAAGCGGGACGGCTGCGCCCCGGCCCCTTCTACGTGCAGCCCGACGAATTCCACGTCTCCGGCGAGGCCCTCGTCCGCAACCTGCTGATCGGCTGCCGGGTGAGCCGGGAGTACGGCCACGTGATGCGCGAGGGCTACCTCCCCGACACCTTCGGCCACGTCCATCAACTCCCGCAGATCCTCCAAGGGTTCGGCATCGACACCTTCTACGCCATGCGGGGCTTCGGCGACGAGGTGGACGCCACCGGCACCGAGTTCCTGTGGCGCGCCCCGGACGGCTCCCGCGTACGGGCGCACTGGCTCGCCGAGAGCTACTCCAACGCCGCCGTACTGACCGGCGATCCGGAGACTCTGTCCCTGCACCACGGCGTACTGGTCGGCTACGACCGGCTCGCCGAACTCCTCCAGCGCCTCCAGGCCCGCTCCGGCACGGGTGTGCTGCTGCTCCTCAACGGCGGCGACCACCTACGCGTGCAGGAGGGCGTACCCGCGATGGTTCGGTCCCTGGACGCGGCGCAGAAGCGTGACGGAGGGCCCCGGCTGCGACTGGGCGGGCTGGAGGAGTTCCACCGGCTCAGCGCCGAACGACCCGGCCCCGGCTCCGAGATCAGCGGCGAATTGCGGCACGGCCGCAGCCACGACGTGTTCGACGGCATCGGCTCCACCCGCACCCCGCTGAAGGTGCTCAACGAGAACACCGAGGCGCGGCTGAGCGGTATCGCCGAACGGCTGGAGGCGTGCGCCGCCCTCCTCGACGGGCGCTCGCAGCACGACTCGCTGCACTACGCGTGGCGGGAACTCGTCAAGAACTACGCCCACGACTCCATCTGCGGCTGCTCCGTCGACGAGGTGCACCAGGAGATGCAGGTGCGGTTCGCCCGGATCCGGCAGGTCGCCGACGCCGTCGCCGACGACGCCCTCGCCCGCATCGCCCACACCGCCGCCAGCGAACCGGACACCGACCCGCGCCGAATCCCGGTGGTCGTGGTCAACCCCAGCGCGTTCCCGCGAGGCGGCACCGTCACCGCCGAGGTACTGCCCGACCTCGGCGCGCCCCTCGGACAGCGCCGTTTCGGCTGGACCCAGTCTGAAGAGGGCGCCGACTGGTCCGGCTACGCACTGCTCGGCCCGGACGGGCGCCGGATCCCGTTCACCGTCGAGCCCGGAACCGCAGTGAACGTGGCCGACACCCTGGATCGGCGCAAGGAGGTGTACCGGGACCGTATCCGCTTCCAGGCGGCCGACGTACCCGCGCTCGGCAGCCGCGTCCACCACCTGGTGCCCGCCGCCCAGGCCCCGCACCAGCCCACCCGCGAAGCCTCCGGCACCCGCCGCACCGCACGCTCCCTCACCAACCGCTGGCTGTCCGTAGAGGTCGCACCGGACGGAACCCTCGCCGTCACCGACCTGCGCACCGGACGCCGCAGCACCGGCCTGTGCGAACTGCTCGACGACGCCGACGCCGGAGACACCTACGGCCACGGCCCGCTGCCGGGCGACCGCCCCCTCAGCTCACGGGACGCCAACTGGAGCGTCGAACCCGGCTCCGAGGACGACACCCTCCTGGCCCGGGCCGTGCTCGCCCTCCCCGCCGCGCTCACCCCGGAGCGCGACGCCCGCACCGGCCACACCGTCGACGTCCCGGTCACCCTCCTCCTCCGGCTGCCGCCCGCAGCGGACCGCGTCGAGGTCGACCTCACCGTCGACAACCGCGCCGAGGACCACCGGCTGCGGCTGCGCATCCCCACCGGCGTGCACACCGGTGAGTCGGTCGCCGAGTCCGCCTACGGCCTCGTCCGCCGCCCCGCGAAGGCCCCCGCCTGCGAAGGCTGGCGCGACCAGCCCACCGGGGCCCAGGCCCTGCGGAGGTTCGTCGCCCTGGAGGAAGCAGGCGCCGGACTCGCCGTGTTCACCGAAGGACTGCACGAGTACGCCCACACCGACGGGCACGTGCTGGAAGTGACGCTGCTCCGCTCCGTCGGCTGGATGGCCCGCCAGGACCACCCCATGCGCCCCCACAAGGTGGGCCCGATGCTGCCCACCCCCGACGCCCAGTGCCCGGGCCAGCAACACTTCCGCCTCGCGCTGCGCCCCTACGCGGGCACCGGCCACACCGTCGACCTCTACCGCACCGCCGAAGAATTCGCCCTTCCGCTGCTCACGCATGCCGTGCAGAGCAGCCGGCCGGGCCCGGCCCCCGGAGCGCCGCCACTCGGACTCGCCGTCGCGCCCGCATCCGTGGTGCTCAGCGCCCTCAAGTCCGCCGAGGACGGCGACGGCGTGGTCGTCCGCGTCTTCAACGGCTCGGCCGAACCGGTCACCGCGTCACTCGTCACGGCCTTCCCGCTCGCCTCGGCCGTGCTGTGCGACCTGGAGGAGGAACCGCAGCACGACACCGAGCCGCAGGCGCACCGAACGCTGCGCTTCCCGCTGCCCGCCGGACGCATCCAGACCGTCAGACTGCGGCCCGCCCCCAGCGGGGCCGCTGCCACCGAAAGCACCGTCGGGAGATGAGACAGATGCCGCGCTCGTTCCCCGCGCCCGGCCCCAGCCGGCGCAGGTTCCTGCAACTGGGCGGCGGGGCCGCGGCCCTCGGCCTCACCACGGCCTGCGCCGGCGACCGCGACAGCGGGGCGGTCGGCTGGCAAGCGATCCCGTCCTACTCGCTCCAATCCCCCGACCCCAAGCGGGCCGCCTACCTGAAACGCCGACTGGCGTCCTTCCGCAAACGGACCGCCCGCGGCATCCGCCCCCTTGTAGCGGGCAACGACACCACCGCCGCCATGGCGAAGCTGCTGCTCCAAGCCTCGCAAGGCCGCGCCCCGCACATCGCTCAGGTGGACTCCTACATCTTCGGACGCGTCGCCCCCTACGCGCGGCCCCTCGACCAGCAGCTCGCACGCCTCGGGCTCCGCGCGGACGACTGGTTCCCGAGCATGCGCGCCTCCATGACCACCGGAGACGGCGCCGTACGGGGACTGCAGTTCACCTCGGACGTCCGGGTGCTGTACTACCGGCGCGACCTCGTCGACGACCCGCCAGCCACCTGGGACGAGATGACCGACCTGGGCGCACGGCTGGCCCGCGACGGGCACGGCGTGCTGTTCCCCGCCGGACGCAGCGAAGGCGCCGTCACCACCACCCTCTGGCCCGCCTACTGGGCGCAGGGCGCCGACCTCTTCGACACCGACGGTCAGCCCGCGTTCGCCTCCGGCAAGGGATACGACGCCATGCGGGCCTGCCTGCGAGCGGTGCAGCGGGCGGTCGAGCGGGGAGCGGCGCCGCGCCGGGTCGCCGGCTACGACCAGGAGGACGACGCCAACCCGGACATCGTCGCCGGCCGGGTCGCCATGTTCCTCGGCGGCAGCTGGCAGGCCGCCCTGCTCGACAGCCTGATGAAGGACGCCGACTTCCACCGCGACTGGGGCGTCGCCCCCATGCCGGTGATCTCCGGCGACCCGGTCAGCGCCACCGGCGGATGGATGTGGGCCGCCTTCACCGATGACCCGGCCGCCCTGCGCACCGGACTGGACTGGGTGCACGAGGCCTACCTGAGCGACGAGGGCATGGCCGCCTGGTGCACCCTCGGCGGATACCTCCCACCGCGGCAGAGGATCTACGACCACCCCGACTACGCACAGAGCCCGTTCACCCCCGTCTTCCGCGACCACCTCGCCCGCTACGGCCGCGCCAGGCCCGGCGACCGGAAATACCAGGAGGTCTCGCAGACCCTCCAGATCGCCCTGTCCAGCGTCGCCTCCGGCACCACCGACGCGAACGAGGCGCTGGACCAGGCACTCGACCGACTCGTCTGACCAAGGACAGAAAGGAGGCACACCGCGATGGCCACCACGACCCACCGCACCGCAGCGACAACCCCACAGACGCGCCCCGCACCGAGCACCGGGCCACCCTCCGCCCCCGCCGCCTGGCCCTGGCTGCTGCCGCTCGGCGCCGTACTGCTCCTCGTCCTCGTCTACCCTGTGATCGAGATCGTCCGGCTCAGCTTCACCGACGCCAGCCTCGTCACCGGCGAGCCCTACCGGGTCACGGCCGACACCTACGCCTCCCTGCTCCAGGGCACCGACTTCCGCCACACCCTCCAGGTCACCTTCCTCTTCGTGCTGTTCAGCGTCGTCTTCCAACTGCTGCTCGGCCTGGCCGTCGCACTCGTGATGCACGGCGCCGAACGCCGGGGACTGCGAGGAGTGGTGGCCACCCGAGCCGTCGTGCTCACCGCATGGGCGATACCCGGCGTCATCATCGGCGTCATCTGGTCCCTGCTCTACCAGGAGACCGAATCCGGCATCCTCAACCACGGCCTGTCCGTGCTCGGCTTCTCCGGAACGACACCGTTCCTCTCCGACCCCGACCTCGCCCTGGTGTCGGTCATCGCCGCCAACATCTGGCGCGGAACCGCCCTGTCGATGATCCTCTGCTACGCCGGACTGAAGACGGTGCCGGACGAGGTCTACGAGGCGGCCCAGCTCGACGGCGCCAGCCGGCTCCAGACCCTACTGCGCGTGACCCTGCCGCTGATGCTGCCGATCCTCACCATGAACCTGGTGCTGGCCACGGTCGAGACGTTCAACAGCTTCGACATGGTCCTCTCGCTCACCGGCGGCGGACCCGGCACCGCCACCCAGGTGCTCGCCCTCGACGTGTACGACCAGATCTTCCGGCAGCTCAACCTCGGACGCGGCGCGGCCATGGCCGTCGTCTTGATGCTCGTCAACGTCGTCGTGATCGCCCTGTACCTACGACTCGTCCAGCGACAGGAAAGGAGCACCTGAGGTGTCCGCACGCAACCGCAGCCGACGCTGGACCGACGCCGCCTACTACGCGGCCATGGCACTGCTCATCGCGGTGTTCGCGTTCCCCCTGCTGTGGGTCCTCTCCCTCTCACTCAAAACCGGCCCACAAACGCTGCAGACACCACCCGACCTGCTCCCGCCCGACCCCCAGTGGGGCAACTACGCGCACGTCCTGGACACTACGCCGATCGGCCGGTACCTGGTCAACTCGCTCATCCTGGTCGCCACGAGCGTCAGCGGTGCGCTGCTGCTGGGGATACCAGCGGCCTACGCACTCTCCCGCTACGGCACCCGCAGCCGCGGCCGCCGCACCTACTCACGCGCCGTACTCGCGGCGCAGCTCCTCTCCCCCCTGATCATCGCGGTTCCCGCCTACCGGCTCTTCGTCACGCTGGGAATCGTCAACAACTACCTGGGACTCGCCCTGGTCTACGTCGCGGTCTCCGCGCCCTTCCTGACCTGGTTCCTCAAGACCTACCTGGACACCGTCCCGTCCGAACTGGACGAGGCCGCCCGCATCGACGGCTGCACACGGCTCCGTGCGGTGCTCGCCGTGGTGCTGCCAGCGGCAAGGCCAGGGATCGCCTCCGCCGCCGTGCTGGGCGGCGTCACCGCCTGGTCCCAGTTCGTGCTGCCGTTCATCCTCGTCGACGTGCCCGAACGAGCACCGGTCTCGGTCGGCATCGTCAACCTCCAGGGCACCAGCGGCGAGATCACCACCCAGTACCTCGCGGCCGGCAGCATAATGGCCGTCATACCGGTTGTCCTGCTGTTCCTGCTCCTCCAGCGGCACATTGTCGGAGCCCTGACCGCCGGAGCGATCAAGGGATAGCCGCCTACCTGCGAGCCATCGCTCCCCTCAAGTAGCCCCAGCCACGCTGAAGCGACGCTCACGAGGTACACCGCAGCGTCGTCGGCTTGCCGTTGCGCCCCACCGGAACGCGAGTAGTGCCCGACAGCTTTCCGTCGGGCACTACCGTGGCATTCAAGGCGCCCACTGAGCGTTTCCAACCTCAGGTCGAGCACGTCAGGTGCAGCGTGAGAACGGCTCGGACGAGGCCGGCGATGCGGCTGATGGAGCATCGCAGCTTGCGCAGGGGCCCCAGGTTTCAGGGTAGCCATGGCTTCCTCTACGAGCGCACGGATCCTTCCACGCGAGCGGTTGCCGGCCTGCTGACCTGCGGACAACGTCTCCCGGCGCCCCCAATAGGGCACACGTAAGGTGCGCGTCGCTTCTGGGCAGCCTGGAAACACGGTGGCGGCGGCTGACCGCCGGACGCTGAGGGTGCTCGCTCATCTGCAGTGCGGGCAGCCCTACGCTCAGCTTGCCGCCGGGAACGTACGACCAGCAGCCCACTCCTGGAGGCGTGGAAGCCGGCGCCCACCCGACGCGGCAGCCGGGCGGCCAGCCTCACCTACCGCCGAAACCGGACCGGAACACACAAGAAGCACATTGCCCTGAGTAGTCATATTGATCAATCAGTTGTTGATCCAGTACATCAAGAGAATCCCGGCCGCACAGCACCCGTAAACCAGCAGAAGCACCCAAATCGAGGGCTTACGGTCTCCCATAGACCTTCCTTTCGAGGCTGCTCCGCAGCTCAATATCGTTCTTGGCTGGCAGTGTCGTGTCACGGTAGAGAATGCCTTGAGGCCTGGGGGAGGGGGATGCTGGGATGAACTGCACGAACTGCGGGGCGACCGTGATACAGGGTCCGGGCGGGGGATGGTCGTGCAACAACTGTGGAGCGAGTGGATGACGAACCAGGCGGCCCAGCACGGGATGAATGTGAACTGTGCCCACTGCGGGTGGGGCAGCGTGCCAGTGGGGCCCGACGGCGGCTACGTGTGCCCGCAATGCTTCCACACCGAGCAACCGCCCCCGACCCTGCGCCGCCGGGAGAAGCCGACTCCCGGGCCACAGACGGCCGCCAAGGGCGAGCAGGACACCCCGGAGCCCTCCTGACACCAGCTGCCCCTGCCGAGGCCGTAACTGAGCTGTCGCCGGACTCGTTGACCGGGCAGCACACCATTCACCCCCTGATGTGCACCGGGCCCCGGCGCCGCTGTCAGCGCCGGGGCCCGCAGCCGTTGCTGGGAGCGCTGGCACGCGCCCCGATCAGGCAGACGCGTCCCTGGAAGCCGAGCTGGGAGCCTGGGCGTCCCAGCCTCCGCGCGCATTCTGGAAGCGACTCACCCCGTCACCCGCCTCGAAGGGAGGGTTACGCGGTGACCTTGACCAGGCCGACACCTGCGTTCTGAGATCCCACAATCGATTCAGGCGTTCCAGCCGAGGGAGGAGACGTGGCTGAATGCGTCGTAGTCGCTGCCGAGGCTGTGGATGACTTCGTCCCAGACCGTATCCAGGGCTTCGTCGTCGTCGGCGAGCCAGGCGTCGACGGCCGCGTTCCAGTGGCGTGGCCGGACGGTGAGCCGCCTGGTGGCGAGGTCGCGGCGGTGTCGGCGTTCGACGGCGGTCTGGTCGACGGGGTCGATTTCGATGCGGGTGCCGCCCCGGGAGGTGAGGCGGCGTTTGAGGTCGGCGGCGATGTTGTGGCGGCGCAGGTTCCAGTACGCGGCGTCGAGCCGCGCCCGGTTCGCCGTGTTGGGTGTGCGTTCCTCGGCCAGCCACGCGAACAGGGTGCGGGGTGTGACGGCGATTCCGGCGCGTTCCATCGCGGTGTAGCCGGCTGCGGAGTGGGTGAGGTAGCGCAGGCGTGCGGTGATACCGCGGTCGGTGTCGGCGCCGGAGTGGATGCCGGTGACCATGTTCTCGATCCCCGCACCCAGCGCCTCCGCTCCCCGCACACCGTGGGCGTTGTACTGGCCGAGGTTCATCCAGCGGCCGGCCATCACCGCCCCCCGGCAGCAGTGGTGGCGGCGTAGGTGACGGGAGCGCCGTCGCGGTCGGTCTTGACCTTCATCTCACCCAGCCCACGGCCCTCGCTCCACGTCTGCCGCCAGTCCCCGCCGGCGAGGTGGAGTTCGTCGGTGCCCAGCGCGCTGATGACCGTGAGCCCGGCCTGGTGCGCCTTGTACGCACGCCCCCACAGGTTCGCGAACGCCTGGGAGCGGATGAGGTGCATCCAGTCCGGTCGGACGATCTCCCGGTTGTGCGAGGACTCACCCAGGGTGGATACGAACTTGGAGTACATCGCTTTGACGTACGCCAAGGTGACGTCGTCGCCGACCTCCAGCGCGTCGGCACGGGCGACGGCCAGGAGCTGCCGGAGGCTGTCGAGGAAGGTCTCCGTCGCGCTGGAGGTCCAGGACTCGTGGATGACCGGCGCCTGCATCAGCTGGTGCTTCGGGCCGGCCAGCCGCAGCAGCAGCCGCAGGGTCGGCTCGGTCACCCACACCGGCCCTTCCTCCTCCCGGTCGCCGATCGGGGAGGGCAGGTGCGCGTGCTCCCACACCCCGGGGGTGATCAGGTGCACCCCGGCGCGCTTGCGGTCGTGCTCCCCGCCGACGGAATGGGTGAGCTTCCCGATCGGCAGCCACGTCTTCATCGCCGACAGATAGGCGGCGTTCACGTCCAGCGCGATCACCGCCAGCTCCCCGTCCGGGTGACGCCGGAAACCGGGGCGCCGCCAGGACGGACGCGCCTCCCAGATCAGATCCGGATCCGTCTTCGACGGCTTGCGCAGGATCTCCGGCAGCGCCGGATAAGCGGTGTACTCGTACCGCGCCTGCGCCCTGGTGCGGGCGAAGAGGCCCATCACGTCCGGGATCGCCCGCTTCACCAGCGCGGCTGACGCGGCGTCCGCGTCCCCGCCCGCCTTCGTCAGCTCCTGGTCCACGGCCGCCGTGATCGTCTCCCGCAATTCGCCGCGCACCTGGTCCGCCGAACTGGTCCGGCGCCGCGCCTGCTGCCGCGCGTGCCCGGCCCGCGCCTGACGCGCGGCCGGGCTCTCCACCGGCCGCGCCTCCGCCACGTCGGGATCGGCCTGTTGCGGGACCGGCGGCTGAACGGAGACGTCGGGCTGCTGTGCCGGGGACGCGGGTTGGGTGGGGGCGGGGTGGATCTGCGCGAGCCCTTCCAGCAGTCGCAGGTACTTCCCCCGCGAGGTGGAGGCGGGCATGCCGCCGGCCTCCCAGTTCGCCACGGTCTGCCGCCCCACCCCCACGGCCCGCGCGACCTGGTCCAGCGACAGCCCGGCCGCTTTCCGCAACCGCACCCGCTCGCCCGGGTCCTCGAACGCCGCCGCCAGCTGCACCTCCGCCAGCAGCGCCGCGACGCCATCCCCTTCGAGTCCACTGCTCATGTCGCCATCGTACACCTGAGTAGACGTCAAATAGCTCAGAAATAGCTTCTAGGTGGCTTATATTTCGGGTGGGTGACGCGGCCTCGCCCGAGGCGGAACGGCGGGTCGCAGGTGACTGTTTCGAGGCTGGAGCAGGTGGCGGTGGTCTGACTTTCCACCGCTCTGGGTGACCCGGCCGGGTCGGTCGCTTCCGGCGCCCCTCCAACTGCCGCTACGAAGATCACGATCTGTCGGATCTTCGAAAGCGAACCTCGTGCGCCTGCTCGCCTCTCTCGCGGCCGCCTCGGCCGCGCTCGCCGCTCTGACCCTCCCCGCCCCCGCTCCTGCCGGTCCGGGCTCGCTCGGCGAACCGGGCAGCACCGTCGCTCTGCCGCTGCGGGACGCGGTGGAGGCCCTGCCCGCCGCCGAGGAGACCCGTACCGGGTACAAGCGCACCTTGTTCAGGCACTGGACGGACGCCGACAAGGACTCGTGCAGCACTCGCAACGAAGTCCTGCTGGGGGAGGCGTTCATCGCGCCGGAGCAGGGGGCGCGCTGCAAGCTGACCGGCGGCCAGTGGTACAGCCCGTACGACGACGTCTACGTCGCCGCCCCGGGCGGGCTGGACATCGACCACATGGTCCCGCTCGCGGAGGCCTGGGACTCCGGGGCCGGGATGTGGTCGGCCAAGGAGCGGGAGGCGTACGCCAACGACCTCGGGGACGAGCGCGCGCTGATCGCGGTCACCGCCCGCTCGAACCGATCGAAGGCCGATCAGGACCCGGCGACGTGGCTCCCGCCGCACCAGGCCTACCGGTGCGAGTACCTCACCGACTGGGTGGCGGTGAAGACTCGGTGGCAGCTCACCGTGGACGGCGCCGAGCGCCAGGCGCTCACCGAGGGTCTGGCCGGCTGCCCGAACAAGCCGGTCCGGGTGACACTCGCCCGCTAACCCGGTCGCCCACTGGCTGGACTGGTACAACGACCACCGACCCCACACCGGCATCAGCGGCAACGGCCCGCCGGCCGCGTCGCCAACCTCCGTGGACAGAACACCTAGCGCGGGCGGCGACGTGTGATGGCTCGTGTAAGTCCGGTTCCGGATAGAGCGAGGCGGAGAGCGGCTTCGAAGAAGGCGCCCATCCCCCGGGGGTTGCCGGGCGGTGCCCGTCGTCCATCAGCGCCGTGTTGTGCCGCGCCGGGAGCTTGGCGCGGGACAACACGAGGCGGCCGGTCAGTGCTGGTTGAGCGGCAGCGCGACGTCGGCGATCTGGTGGCGCTCGGGGAACGCGCCCACCTTGTGCGCTTCGCCGGTGAGGACGTTGACCTTGTAGAAGCGGTAGGAGCCGTTGACCCGCAGGGCGGCGAAGCCGCTGTTGGTGCCCTTCTTGGGGCAGTAGTAGATGTCGAACCCGGCCGAGGGGCCGACGTTCACGCCGAGCGCGCCGACGGCGGCGAGCGTGCCGGCGTTGGCCGGGGACTGCAGCGACACGCGGTCGTTGCGGGTGTCGATGTCGAACAGTGTGGTGGCGGTCGCCGGGTCCAGGTCGTTGTTGGTGTAGGCGGCGCCGGTGACGCCCCGGGCGGTGCTGGGCGGCATGGTCGGGTTGGTCAGCGTGCCGTCCTCGATGGTGGCCTCGGGGGCTGAGGGGTCGTCGATGTTGTGCCGCAGGTTCTGCCCGGTGTTGGAGATGACCCGCAGCCGGTCCGCGGCGGGGTTGAAGTCCACGCCGAAGCGGCGGCCCTCCAGGTCCACGGTCAGCTGGGAGACCTTCTGGGCCGTGGCCCGCGGGTTGAGCGTGTAGATGCCGCCGCGGTTCCCGACGCCGTAGAGCTTGTGGTCCTGCACGCGGAAGTCGATGCCCACCAGGCGGGAGTCGCCCCACAGGCCCCGGATCCGGCCCAGCTCCCACGCCTTGCCGGGCTTGTTCGCCTTGAACTCCAGCAGTCGCTTGCCGTTGGGGGAGAGCCCGACCACCGTCAGCGGGCCGTCGTGCTTCGGAGCGGCGAATGCGGCCGCGGGCATGTCGGCGTCGGCCGGAGCGACCGCGGCGGCCGGGACGGCCGAGCTGAGAGCCGCGGCCGTCGTGACGGCGGCGATGAGGGTCTTGCGCACTGCGTCTCCTTCGTCGAACGCCCGAAGGGCTCGGGCACCGTGAGCGGACTTTAGGGGCATTCCGCAGTGTTCGATCTTCCGTGTGTGGGGTGTCGTCAGAGTCCACCCGAGGGGCGGAGCGCGAGCGGTGCACGACGTGGGTCGTCGCCGGGCTGCAGAGTTACTTCGCGCTGTTGCCTCGCTTGGGCGTGGTCATGGGGCGGTCAGGGCACGTGTGGTGAGTCCGATGCCGACGGCGAGGATGAGGGTGGAGGTCAGCACGGGGCCGAGCCGGGACAGCAGGCGGAAGGCTCTGGTCTGCCGTTGCCGACGGCGTTGCGCCGAAAGGGAGAGGCGGTCGCGGACCCGGACCAGGAGGAGGCCGGCGGCGGTGAGGGTGGCGGCCATTCCCGCGCCGTACCCGAGGACGAGGAGGATTCCGAAGGGCGTGCGGCCCAGGGCGACTGCGCCGAGGAGGACGACGAGTGCGGAGGGGCTGGGAACGAGGCCGCCGGCGATGCCGAGCCCGACGAGTGTCCGCCTGGTCGTCGGGAGGGGAGGGGTGGGTGCGGGGTCGGGCGCGTGCTGTGGGGAGCCTTCGGGGGCTTTGGTGAGCACGGTGACTGCGCCGGCGGGTTCGGTGTGGGCGGCTTTCGGCGGGGGTGCGTTCCGGCGGCGGGGCAGCAGTCCCGCTGCCTGCGGGCGTGTGGGGCGGTGGCCGTCGGGGTGATGCTGTGGGCCGTGGTGGTGGACGTGGTGATGGTGGTGTCCGTGTGCATCTCCGTGGTGGTGATGGTGGTGGCCGTGATGATGGTGGTGCCCTTGCAGTGCGCCGCGTAGCAGTGTGAGGCCGATCGCGGTCACGAGGAGTCCGCTGGCGAGGCCCAGCCATCCGAGGACGCTTTCGCCGGTCAGATGGGTGGCCAGGGGCAGAATCAGGCCGAGGGCGAGTACGCCTGCGGTGTGGGTGAGGGTGACGGTGGCTCCGACGGTCACCGCGTCGCGGGCGCGGCCGCGACGGCCGGCCAGGTAGGCCGCCATGATGGTCTTGCCGTGGCCGGGCAGTGCGGCGTGCGAGGCGCCGAGCACCATGGCGAGCAGGAGGGCGAGCAGCCCGACGGGAACGGTGAGTTCGCGGCTGCCCACCAGGTGGTGAAAGGCTCCCTGGATTTCCCCGACTGCGGTGGTGAGGAATCCGGCGCCCGGTACGTCGGGGAGGGCCAAGGGTGCGCCGGCGGCGCTTCCGTTGCCCGGTTCGGTACGGAACGCGGCGCGTCGCTGGTCGAGCGGCTCGGACAGGAGATCGTCGGGGTAGTCCCGCAGTGCGTCGGTGGGCGAGCTGCTCGGCGGCGGTGAGCCGTGGAGACTGACGCCGTGCCCGCGGGCGGTCATCTCGCGCCAGCCCAGACGTTCGCTGTCGTGGCGGTCCTCGACGCGGATGTCGGCGGGTGCGGTGAGGTCGGTGGGTGCGGTCAGCCGGCACTCCAGGCGGCTGGTCCGGAGCCCGGCTTCGCCCGGCCGGTAGCGGAAGGTGCTGCTGCGGACCTGCCAGTTCAGGGGTTCGCCGGCGACCGTGACGGACAGGTCCCTTGCGCGGGCGGTGCAGCGGGCGCGGGCGTAGGCGGCGCGTTCGGCCCGGTTCACGCGGCCGTTCGCGTCGGTGTCGACGCGTGCCCGCTCCTGGGCTGCCGCGATCTCTGCGCTGTCCACGACGAGGAGGTCGTCGATCCGGTCCTGGTGCAGTTGGAGCCCGTGGTGGTGGTTCACGGTGAAGTTGCCCAGCGGATGTGCGTGGACGGGGGTTGCCAGGGCGGTGAGCGCGGCGCCGGCCGCGAGGGTGGCGGCGAGTGCTCGGCGGGCTCGCCGACCGGGGGAGGGGCGCAGGCGCGGGGTGGGGTGTGGGCTCATGTGACGGGGCCGTTCTGGGAGAGCGCCGCTCGCGCCGCGGGCGCGTGCAGGGGGTGGAAGCGGGGGTCGATGTCCAGCGCCGCATCGAGGTCTCGCCGTGCGGCGGCCTCGTTCCCGAGGGCGGAGTGGATCATGCCTCGGTGGAAGTGGTGGAGCGGGTTGAGGGTTCCCAAGTGCAGGGCTCGGTCCGCGAAGGCCAGGGCCTCCTCGTCGCGTCCGGCGCGGTGCAGTGCCCACGCGTAGGCGTCCTGCGACGCGAGGAACGGCTGCTCCTTCACCGCCGTCCGGCCGAGCCGGACCGCCCGTCCGGGGTCGCCGTGATCGGCTTCGAAGAGGACCGCTTCCGCGTCGGCGGCGACCTTCGCCTCGTCGAGCAGCCGCAGCTGGTCCCGGTAGAGGTCGTACTGGGCCTCGGCGCGCCGGTGGTGCCCGAGGGACTCGTGGAGTTCGCCGATCGCCAGCAGGTGCGCGGGCCGCGGAACGCGCGCCGCGGCGGCGGTGTAGTCCCGCAGAGCCTTGCGTGTGTCACCGCGCGCAAGATGCGCCCGGGCCCGGGCTTCGAGAAGTGCGGGCTCCCGTGGCGCTGCCCGCAGACCGGAGCGGATCACTCGGTCGGCCTCCTCCGGGTCCTGACGCAGGGTGAGGAGCGCCAGGTGGTGGCGGGCGAACACCGCGTCTGCGGGACTTCCTGCCGCTCCCAGGGCGCGTCGCATCAGCTCCGTCGCCAGGTCTGCGTCACCGCGCAGCTCCCAGGCGTAGGAGGCTCGTGCCAGAGAGGGAGTGGCGGGGAGGAGGTCGACCATCTTCTGCGTGGCGTCGAAGGACTGTTCGTAGTGGCCGAGTTGCAGATGGGCGTCTGCCAGTACGCCGTAGGAGGCGGCGTGGTGCGGGTTGATCCGCACGGCGGTGCGGGCATGGGCGAGGGCTGCGGCGAAGTCATGGCGCCCGGCGGCGAGCGCTCCCCTGCCGAGCTGGGCGAGGTGGTTGTCCCGCGGGTGAAGCGACATCGACCGGGTGAGCGCCTTGTCGGCCTTCGGGTAGTAGCGCGGATCCGCCGTGCGCTGGGCGTGCTCGGTGTAGGCGATGCCGAGCTGCGCCCAGGCGTCGTAGTCCTCGGGGAGGCGCCGCAGCCGGGACTGCAGCGCTGCGATGCGGCTTTCCGTTCTGTGCTCCGACCGCTCGGTGCCGGTTCCGCCGGCAGACACGGGGGCGGCAGGCGGGCCGGAGGCGGGGAGGAGGAGAGCTCCCGCGGCGAACAAGGCCGTGCCCATGAGGAGAAGCACGGAGGCGATCGTCAGGGGGCGGGCCGCCCGGCGCGGGACGACGAGGTGACGGAATCTCAACAGCTGGACGCTTTCTGCGGGGTGGCCGGTCGCTGAACCGGTCACTGGGCGAGGTAGGGGCGAGCGGCATGCCGCTCGCCCCCACCGTGAGACGCGAAGCCGTTCTCAGTCCTTCTTGCTGCGGCCGCGCACCAGGCGGAAGCCGCCTGTGCCCAGGAGCGCCACGCCGAGACCGGCAAGGCCGGCCGACGCCGCGTTCACCGGGTCGAGCAGGGAGCCCGAGCCATGGGGCTGCCCGGCCTGCGATGCCGAACCGCCGCCACCGCCCGGAGCGTCACCCGGGCCGGCGAACGGCAGGGCGAGGTAGGGGAAGCTGTCACCGAAGGGCACGTCGTTGGTGTCCACCAGGTCGCCGTCGGCAAGCTCGGGCACCAGCTCGCCGGTCTGGGCGGCACCCTCGACGGCCTGGAGGGAGATGTCCAGGACGTCGTCGGCCAGGCGGCGGCCGTTGGGGAATCCGGCCAGGTCACCGGCCAGCACCCCGAGCCGGTTCGGCTCGGCGGTCGGCGGCACGGCCATGTTGAGCCGCAGCTCCTCGGCGGGCACGATCTTCTTCCGCTTCGCGTCCGCGTTGAGGCGGTGCGAGTTCAGGTCGGCGTCGATCGGCCCGCATCCGCGGCAGATGCCGGTCAGGTAGATCTCGAACAGGTCCCGCCGGGGCGGCTCCGGCGCGGGGATGCCGTAGATCTGCTCGATCAGCTTCGGCAGGATCGGGTCCAGGACCTTGTCCACCACCGGCTGCACCGTGCGGTCCTGGTGCGGGGAGAGGGTGTTGAAGGCGTCCTTGAACTTCAGCGGGACGACCACCTCGTTGACCAGAGGGTTGCCGAGCCGGGAGACCTGCCGCCAGCCGTCGTGGCCCTTGGCCCGCTCCTCGGTCACCCCGGCGCCGCGGCGGTCCGTCGTCGACCACACGCCGACGACGGGGTTGCGCCCGACGTCCTGGCGCAGCGCCAGCTTCTCCTTGGGGATCTGCAGCGCGACGCTGTTGACGTTGTATCCGGCCAGAGTGTCGCTGCCGCGCTCGCTGAGGTCCCCGCCGTAGAGGAGGTCGAAGACCCGCAGGTCGGCGAAGAACGGGTCCTCCGCCTGCCCGGCGAACGACGTGACGCCGCCGCCGACCGACCGCACCGCCTCATCGCGCAGCGCCCCGTAGTCGGGCATCGAAGCCGGGCCGACGTTCGACGGCGCCACCGGGACGTTCTCCGCCAGGGTGCGCGTGCGCCCGCGGGCGTCGGTGACCGTGAGACAGTACGTCTGACGCACGTTCAGGTCCGGGTCGTTCAGCGACGTGACCGGCCCCGTGTTGTACAGGAACTGGTTCTCCGCATCCCGGATCTTGGTGCGGAACTTCCAGGTGTAGGTCAGGTCCGGACGGCCGTCCCCGGTGTTGTCGATCTTGATGTTGTACCGGGCGGCGTCCTCGTCCGCGAAGCTGTAGAAGTTCGGCCCGCCGTCCGGCTCCTCGAACGGGATCCAGTTGGCGATCAGGGTGACCGTGTCGGGACGGTCGGGGCTGGTGAAGGCGTAGACGTCGGTGTTGTCGGCTCGAGGGTCACCGGCGATCAGGGGTGCTTCTCGGTGACTGGAGGCGGAACTCACCCCGGGGGCCAGGGTGGTGACGCCCACGGCGCCGACGAGTGCTGCCGCACCGAGGCTCAGCAGGGCACGGTCGAGTCTGCGGCGCGTCACGCGCGGGCGGAAACGTGATGGGATCAAAGCGGGGCCTCTCACGGTCGTCGCCGGCCGACCAACGTGTGAGGGGCCATCGGGCAGCAGACGAGGCTGTACGTACGAAGCACACCCAAGCAGCCCGAAACCCCCGAAATCGCGAACCCCTGCCGGTGTGATTCCGGCGTGCCGCACCCCACTTCCGGCAGGTCGGCAGATGGGGCCGCTCCGCCCCCGGTTCCGCGCCGGAACGGCTCACCCGACCGGAGCAGCCCACGGTTCCGTCGAGCGGGTGACGGGCGGCGCCGCCGGTGCGGGTGTGCGAACCCGTGGCCTGCCCGCGCAACTCTCTCAGCCAGGCACGCCAGCGGGATTATGGTGAGTTCTGAGACGTGGGAGGAGGTGCGCACACGATGATGCGTGCGGTACTACGGCGTGGGCGCCGGCGGCTGCTCGCGGCCCTGGCCGTTGCCGCCGCGACCTACGGCGCCCTGTATTGGATCACCACATGGCTCGGCACCCTCGCATAGCCCGCGTGCTGTGAGCCGCAGGCGTACCGGCCGGTGCGCCTGCCTGTAGCCGACCGCGCGGGGGAGCGGTGTTCCTACCGGCGGGCGCGGTGTTCGGCTTCACGCCGGATGTCGGCGAGCGTCGCGGCGACGGTCGCGTCCCAGCTCCTCGCGACCAGGGTGCCCCATCGGGCG
>NZ_JAVREQ010000039.1:0-30636 GCF_031845485.1 Streptomyces hazeniae | reverse complement strand
CAACGAGCAGCGGACCGCAGCTCTGCAAGACTTCCTGCACACCTACAACCACCACCGCTGCCACACCGCACTCGGCGGCCAGCCACCGATCAGCCGTGTGAACAACGCTCCGGGTCAATACACCTAGTCCCCGTAGTCGGACATGCCGTCCAGCAGGTGCGCGGAGCGCTCGGGAACGTGCACCCCGCGCGGCCGCTCCGACGCCGCCGCGCGCGGCGCGGCACCGTGCGCCGTACGGGGCCAGCGCTCGGACATCCGTGCGCAGTCGCCGCGCAGCTGGGCGAGGGACTCCGGCTCCGCCGAACGGTGACCGGCTGTGGGCGCATCGGCGCCATGGGTGCTCATACCCCGACAGTACGCATGCTCCGAAGACGGGGGAAAGCCCTACTATCTGGTAGTTCTGTCCTGTTCGGATACGGTCGGTGACCGGGTAGCGTGGTCGGGACCGCCCTTCCGTTCTCCTTCCTGGAGCGAATTCGCCGTGCGTATCGCTGTCTCCGGCTCCATCGCGACCGACCACCTGATGACCTTCCCCGGCCGTTTCGCCGACCAGCTCGTCGCGGACCAGCTGCACACGGTCTCGCTGTCCTTCCTGGTCGACTCCCTGGACGTGCGCCGCGGCGGGGTGGCGGCGAACGTCTGCTTCGGCATGGGCTGCCTGGGCGCCCGCCCGATCCTGGTCGGCGCGGCCGGCGAGGACTTCGAGGAGTACCGGGCCTGGCTGGACCGGCACGGCGTGGACACCGAGTCGGTGCGCATCTCCACCACCGCGCACACCGCCCGCTTCGTGTGCACCACCGACGCGGACCACAACCAGATCGGCTCCTTCTACACCGGCGCGATGAGCGAGGCCCGGCTGATCGAACTCCAGGCCGTGGCCGAGCGCGTGGGCGGCCTGGACCTGGTGTGCATCGGCGCCGACGACCCCGAGGCGATGATCCGCCACACCGAGGAGTGCCGTACCCGCGGCATCCCCTTCGCCGCCGACTTCTCCCAGCAGATCGCGCGCATGGAGGGCGACGACATCCGCGTGCTGACGGAGGGCGCGACGTACCTCTTCACCAACGAGTACGAGAAGGGCCTGGTCGAGTCCAAGACCGGCTGGAGCGACGCGGACATCCTCGACCGGGTCGGCACCCGGGTGACCACCCTGGGCGCCAAGGGCGTGCGGATCGACCGCAAGGGCGAGGAGCCCCTCCTCGTCAGCCCGCCCGAGGAGGAGGCCAAGGTCGACCCCACCGGCGTGGGCGACGCCTTCCGGGCCGGCTTCCTCACCGGTCTGAGCTGGGACGTCTCCCTCGAACGCGCCGCGCAGGTCGGCTGCATGCTGGCCACCCTGGTCATCGAGACCCTGGGCACCCAGGAGTACGAGCTGCGTCGCGGCCACTTCATGGAGCGCTTCACCAAGGCCTACGGCGACGCCGCGGCCGCCGAGGTGCAGTCCCACCTCGGCTGACGCCGGACCGGTCCGGGCCGCTCAGGCGGCCCGGCGGATCCGGTAGGACGTGCCGTCCGGACCGGCACCCAGGTAGGTGTGGCCGCGCATCGCGCACCAGGCGGGAATGTCGAGCCGGGCGGCCTCGTCGTCCGCGAGGACCGTGACCACCCCGCCGACGGGTACCTCGCCGATCACCTTCGCCAGCTCGATCACCGGCACCGGACAGAGCGTGCCGAGGGCGTCGACGGTCAGGGCGTCCTCCTCCGCGTCCTCGGACGCCTCCGACGCCTCCGACGCCTCCGACGCTTCCGACGCGTCCGGGCCGCCGTCCGCCCGGACGTCGGCCGGCGCGCCGGGGGCGCTCGCCGGTGCGCCGAGCTGGGCGCGCACGGAGGCCACCGCGCCGGGGAGTTCGGCCAGGAACCGTTCCACGTCCTCCTCGCGGGCACCCGGCGGCAACGACACGCGGACGTTCCCCTCGGACAGCACCCCCATGGCGCGCAGCACGTGGCTGGGCGTCAGCGTGCTCGACGTGCAGGAGGAGCCGGACGACACCGAGAACCCGGCGCGGTCCAGGGCGTGCAGCAGCGCCTCGCCGTCCACGTACAGGCAGGAGAAGGTGACCACGTGCGGCAGCCGGTGCACCGGGTCGCCCACCACCTCGACGTCCCCGACGAGTTCGGGCACCCGGGTGCGGACGCGGTCCACCAGGGCCCGGAGCCGGGCGGCCTCGGCCGCGGCCTCCGCGCGCACCGCCCGCAGCGACGCTGCGGCGGCGACGACCGCCGGGAGGTTCCCGAACCCCGGGGCGCGGCCCGACTCCCGCTCGTCCGAGGGGCCCGGCGGGGCGAAGCGGGTGCCCTTCCGCACCACGAGCAGGCCGACTCCGGGCGGACCGCCCCACTTGTGGGCGCTGCCGGCCAGCAACGACCACGGGCCGTCCACGGCATCCCAGGCGAGCGACTGGGCCGCGTCCACCAGCAGCGGCACGCCCGCCGCACGGCACGCCTCGGCAACTCCGGCGACGGGCTGTTCCGTGCCGACCTCGTGGTTGGCGCTCTGCAGGCAGGCCAACGCGGTGCCCTCGGTGAGCGCGGCGGCGAACGCGCCGGGGTCGACGGCGCCGGTACGGCCCACGGCCACCTCGGCGACGGTCCCGCCGTCCGCCTCGTGGGCGGCCGCCGCGTGCAACACCGCGGAATGCTCCACCGCGGAGACCACAAGGTGCCGGCCCGCGCGCCGTCGGCCTGCGACCGCACCGGCCACGCCGGTGTGCAGGGCCTGGGTGCCCGACGGGGTGAACGTCAGCTCGTCCGGGCGGCATCCGACCGCCTCCGCGGCGGTCTGCCGCGCGGCGTCCAGCAGCATCCGCGCGCGCCGGCCCTCGCGGTGGAGCCGGGCCGGGTCGGCCCAGCCTTCGTCCAGCGCGGCGACCAGGGCCTGCCGGGCGACGGGATGCAGCGGAACGGACGACGCGGCGTCGAAGTACGGCACGCCTTCACGCTAGCGCCCGGCCCGGTGAATCCCGGAACCCTCCCTACGCCGCACGCCGCACGCCGCACGCCGCACGCCGTGACCGGCCCCCGCGCCGCACGGCGGGGCGTTCCCGGGCTTCGGCCCGTGCCGGAGTGGCAGGTCCGCGTCTCCGCAGCGGCATCCGGTGTCCGCAGCCCGGCTCTCTCCTCGTCGCACGCCCGGCTCGGACAGCTTCCGGCCGCCGAACGGCACGAGGCCCCCGGGGTGAGTCGACGCCGCCCGCGTGGGCGTCCTCCGCCCGACGCGGGCGGAGGTGTCGCCGGTCACGGCCGACCCCGCCCCGGTACCCGCGCCCGCCGGCCCGGACGAGCGACCGCCCGCCCGCGGCGTACTCCTGGGGGAGGGCCGCCCCGGGGCCGTCGAGGAGCGGCGGGCCCCGGAGCGCCGGCCGCGCCGGCGAGTGCCGGCGGAGCACGGTCCGGGGCGGGGGCCCGGTGCGGCAGTCCGCGGAGGGTGCCGGGTGCGCGCGGAGGCGCCGGGGACGGCCGGTTGAGGACGCGGGCCGGGGCGGGCGGGGCGCGGCCGGAACCGCCGGACGGCCGCGGCGGAGCCGCCACGCGGGAGACGGACCCTCCTGGCGCGGGTCCAAATCCCGTCCAGTAAGGTTTGGCCCGCATAAACATCAAACCCCTGCCCGCGCCAGGGGCCGGCGCCCGACCACTAAGACGGCCGAGCCCGGCTGAGCGGGCGAGACTCTCGGGAAGGCGCTACGTGAGTCCCAACGGCTCCGACCTCCCCCACCGCCCGAAGGGCGTGGGCGGTACCCCCATGTCACGGCGCCCGATGCGGCGGATGCTGCCGCAGGCGCTGGCTGCGGGACTGGTCCTGGCTACCGCCACCGGTTGCACCTACAAGGACTTCCCCCGCCTCGGCATGCCCACCCCGGTGACGGAGGAGGCGCCGCGGATCCTCTCCCTGTGGCAGGGCTCGTGGGCGGCTGCGCTCGCCACGGGCGCCCTGGTGCTCGGGCTGATCCTGTGGAGCATCATCTTCCACCGGCGTTCGCACACCAAGGTGGAGGTCCCGACACAGACCCGGTACAACATGCCCATCGAGGCGCTGTACACCGTGGTCCCGATCATCATCGTGTCGGTCCTCTTCTACTTCACGGCCCGTGACGAGGCCGAGCTCCTGAAGACCTCCGACAAGCCGGACCACGTCGTCAACGTGGTGGGCTACCAGTGGAGCTGGGGCTTCAACTACGTCGAGAACGTCGACGGCGACACCTCCACGGACAACACGGACTCCGAGGAACTCGCCGCCATCCCGGACCGGATGAAGGAGGCGTTCCCGGAGGGCGCCGAGGGCGTCTACACCGCGGGCACGCCGGCCGACCGGAACTTCCAGAACGGCAACCCGGGCCCGACCCTGTGGCTGCCGAAGGGCGAGACCGTCCAGTTCGTGCTGACCTCGCGGGACGTCATCCACTCCTTCTGGGTGGTTCCCTTCCTGATGAAGCAGGACGTCATCCCCGGCCACACCAACCGCTTCGAGGTGACTCCCGAGATGGAGGGCACCTACATGGGCAAGTGCGCCGAGCTGTGCGGTGTGGACCACTCCCGGATGCTCTTCAACGTCAAGATCGTTTCGCCGGAGCGCTACCAGAAGCACCTGGAAGAGCTGGCGGAGAAGGGCCAGACCGGTTACATCCCGGCGGGTGTCGCGACCATCGGCGACACCAGGAATGCGGAGACGAATAACCCGTGAGCATCCTCAACGAACCCCAGGGTGCCGCCGAGGACACGATCGCTGCCCAGAGCGGTCTCTCCTCGCAGCGCCGCAAGGAGCCCGGCAACGTCGTGGTGAAGTGGCTGACGACCACCGACCACAAGACGATCGGGTCGCTGTACCTCATCACTTCGTTCTTCTTCTTCGTCATCGGCGGCGTGATGGCGCTCTTCATGCGCGCCGAACTCGCCCGCCCGGGCACGCAGATCCTGTCGAACGAGCAGTTCAACCAGGCGTTCACCATGCATGGCACGGTCATGCTGCTGATGTTCGCCACTCCGCTGTTCGCGGGCTTCGCGAACTGGATCATGCCGCTCCAGATCGGCGCGCCCGACGTGGCGTTCCCGCGGCTGAACATGTTCGCCTACTGGCTCTACCTCTTCGGCTCGCTGATCGCGGTCGGCGGCTTCCTCACTCCGCAGGGGTCGGCGAGCTTCGGCTGGTTCGCGTACGCGCCGCTGAGCAGCGAGGTCTACTCGCCGGGCATCGGCGCCGACATGTGGATCATGGGTCTGGCCTTCTCGGGCTTCGGCACCATCCTCGGCTCGGTCAACTTCATCACCACCATCATCTGCATGCGCATGCCCGGCATGACGATGTTCCGGATGCCGATCTTCACCTGGAACGTGCTGCTCACCGGTGTGCTGGTGCTGCTGGCCTTCCCGGTGCTGGCCGCCGCGCTGCTGGTGCTGGAGTCGGACCGCAAGTTCGGCTCGATGGTCTTCGACTCGTCCAACGGCGGTGCGCTGCTCTGGCAGCACCTGTTCTGGTTCTTCGGCCACCCCGAGGTGTACATCATCGCGCTGCCGTTCTTCGGCATCGTCTCGGAGGTCATCCCGGTCTTCAGCCGCAAGCCGATGTTCGGCTACATCGGCCTGATCGGCGCGACCATCGCCATCGCCGGCCTGTCGGTGACGGTGTGGGCGCACCACATGTACGTGACGGGCGGCGTGCTCCTGCCGTTCTTCTCGTTCATGACGTTCCTCATCGCGGTGCCGACGGGCGTGAAGTTCTTCAACTGGATCGGCACGATGTGGAAGGGCTCGCTGTCCTTCGAGACGCCGATGCTCTGGACGATCGGCTTCCTGATCACCTTCACCTTCGGTGGTCTGACCGGCGTCATCCTCGCCTCGCCGCCGCTGGACTTCCACGTCTCCGACAGCTACTTCGTGGTGGCCCACTTCCACTACGTCGTGTTCGGCACGGTCGTCTTCGCGATGTTCGCCGGCTTCCACTTCTGGTGGCCGAAGTTCACCGGCAAGATGCTCGACGAACGGCTCGGCAAGATCACCTTCTGGACCCTCTTCATCGGCTTCCACGGCACCTTCCTGGTCCAGCACTGGCTGGGCGCCGAGGGCATGCCGCGCCGGTACGCCGACTACCTGGCCGCCGACGGGTTCACCGCGCTGAACACCATCTCGACGATCAGCTCCTTCCTGCTGGGCATGTCCCTCCTGCCGTTCTTCTACAACGTCTGGAAGACCGCCAAGCACGGGAAGAAGATCGAGGTCGACGACCCGTGGGGGTACGGCCGTTCGCTGGAGTGGGCGACCTCGTGCCCGCCGCCGCGGCACAACTTCGTCACCCTGCCCCGCGTGCGGTCCGAGTCCCCCGCGTTCGACCTGCACCATCCCGAGATCGCCGCCCTGGACCAGATCGAGGACACCGGGCAGCGTGACATCGTCGACCCGGGCAAGGAAGCCGCCACCGGCAAGGAGGTCGGGAAGTGAAGATCCAGGGACAGATGTTCATCTGGCTTTCCTTCTTCATGCTGGCCATGGCGATCGTCTACGGCGTCTGGTCGAAGGAGCCGGTCGGCACGACCGCGCTCTTCCTCACCTTCGGTCTGGCCATGATGATCGGCTTCTACCTGGCGTTCACCGCACGCCGGGTGGACGTCGGCCCGCAGGACGAGAAGGAGGCGGACGTCGCCGACGACGCCGGCGAGGTGGGCTTCTTCAGCCCGCACAGCTGGCAGCCGTTCGCCCTGGCCCTCGGCGGTGCCCTGGCCTTCCTGGGCATCATCTTCGGCTGGTGGCTGTTCTTCTTCTCGCTGCCCGTGGTGCTCATCGGCCTCTTCGGCTGGTTCTTCGAGTACTACCGCGGCGAGGCGCAGAACCAGTAGGCGCGGAAGCCGGCAGGCGCAGAACCCGCAAGCATCGCGCACACCACGACAGGCCCCCGGCATTGCCGGGGGCCTGTCGCGCGAAGAGGACCCGATCGGCCCAAGCCGACGGGCCACCGCCCCCGCGCGTTCCTAACGTGAAGTCATGACTGACATACGGAAGCGCCGCACGGCGGTGAGCTGCGCCCTTCTGCTGGGGCCCCTGGCGGTGGGGCTCACCGCCTGCGGAGAGGACGGTCATCCACTGGCGGCCGCCCCGTACGACGCCGGAAGCCAGGTCGCGCTGAGCGCCGAGGACGGCAGCGACGACGTCGACTACCGCAAGCCCCTCGTGGTCACCGCCGAGGACGGCGAGGCCCTCCTCACCGACGTGGTCGCCACGGACGCCGGCGGACGGCACGTGCGCGGCAGGCTCTCCGAGGACGGTGCCCGCTGGCACAGCACCGCGCCGCTCGCCGCAGGCACCCGTTACACCGTCCGGGTGAGTACCGAGAACGAGGACGGCGAGCCGGGACGCCGCACCGTCCGGTTCGGGACGCGGCCCTCCGACGGCAAGAAGTTCACCGTCACCTTCGGCCCGGAGAAGGGCGAGTACGGCGTCGGCCAGCCGCTCGTCGCCGAGCTCAGTCACAAGGTCAAGGGACGCGAGCAGCGGGAGACCGTGGAGCGCGCCCTGAACGTCCGCTCCACCCCCCGGGCGCAGGGCGGCTGGCACTGGGTGGATGCGCAGACGCTGCACTACCGGCCCAAGGAGTACTGGCCCTCGCACGCCTCCATATCCGTCTCGGCGGCGCTGGAGGGGATCAAGATACGCGACGGCCTCCGCGGCGGCGTCTCCAAGCCGCTGAGCATACGCACCGACGACCGTGTCGAAGGCACCGTCGACCTCGCCGCGCACACCCTGACCGTCACCCGGGACGGCGAGGAGGCGCGCACCATCCCGATCAGCGCCGGCAAGCCCGGGTTCCGCACCCGGGTCGGCGTCAAGGTGATCCTCGGCAAGACCCAGTTCCTCCGCATGACCAGCGGGAGCATCGGCATCCCCGCGGGCAGCTCCGAGTCCTACGACCTGCCGGTCTACTGGAACGCCCGCCTCACCCACAGCGGCGAGTTCCTGCACGCCGCGCCCTGGTCCTCCGGGTCGCAGGGCGTCGCCAACACCAGCCACGGCTGCACCGGCATGAGCACCGAGAACGCCAAGTGGCTCTTCGGCCTCGTGCAGGAGGGCGACGTGTTCACCTACGTCAACGGCGACGGCGGCGAGCAGATGCCCGCGTTCGGCAACGGCTTCGGCGACTGGAACCTGAGCTGGTCCGAGTGGCGCGAGGGCAGCGCCCTCACCGGCGAGGGCAAGCCCGCCGAGGCGCCTCTGGGCGACATCGAGTTCGCCCAGGCCCGGCTCCGCTTCCAGGCCTGAGCACCCACAGGACGCGCCCGGGCGCCGTGCGGGAGGTCCCCCGCGCGGCGGCCGGGCGTCGTGTGCGGAGGGGTCAGGCGGCGCCCGCGGCGCCCGCGCTGCGGTGGTCGCCGCGCAGCAGACCGGCCAGCGCGTCCGCGAGAGCGACCGGGTCGACCGGGTGCGACACCGCGGCCTCGGCCCGGCTCCAGGTCGCCAGCCAGGCGTCCTCCGGCCGGCCGATCAGCAGCAGCACCGGCGGGCAGCGGAAGATCTCGTCCTTGATCTGGCGGCACACGCCCATGCCGCCGGCCGGCACGGCCTCCCCGTCCAGCACGCACACGTCGACCGTCCGCTCCTCCAGGGTGGACAGCAGGGCGGGCAGCGTCGCGCACTCCACGTACTCGACCTGCGGGGCGTCCGCGGCGGGGCGCCGCCCCGCCGCGAGCCGGACCTGCTCCCGGGTGTTGGCGTCGTCGCTGTAGACCAGCACCGTGGCGGTCGGCTGCATCGTTCCTCCGCGAAGGGGTCGGTGAGACGGACCGGGAAGCCGTACGTGATCGAGGTCCCGGTGAGCCGGATGCTACTCCCTCGAAGGGCCCGCCGACACCGCTTCGTACCCTCTTCCGGGGGCCTTCCCGGGGGCCGTCTGCGCAGTCCACGGGCGCCGGACACACCGAACGGCACCCCCGGAAGTGAACCCGGGATAAGCGACCGACATAATGACGGGCGTGGCGACAGCAACAGCAGTAGAAACCGGGCACGCACACCCGTCGGTCAACCGGCCGAACCTCACCAGCGTCGGAACGATCATCTGGCTGAGTTCCGAGTTGATGTTCTTCGCGGCACTGTTCGCGATGTACTTCACGCTGCGGTCGGTGACGGGTGCCGAGTACTGGAGGGAGAGCGCCGAGGCACTGAATCTTCCCTTCTCCGCGACGAACACCACGATCCTGGTGCTCTCCTCACTCACCTGTCAGCTCGGCGTGTTCGCCGCCGAGCGCGGTGACGTGAAGAAGCTCCGAGGCTGGTTCATCATCACCTTCCTCATGGGCGCGGTCTTCATCGGCGGTCAGATCTACGAGTACACGGAGCTGGTCATGCACGAGGGCCTCTCGCTCTCGTCCGACCCGTACGGCTCCGTCTTCTACCTGACCACCGGCTTCCACGGACTGCACGTGACGGGCGGCCTCATCGCGTTCCTGTTCGTCCTGGGGCGGACGTACGCGGCCAGGAGGTTCACCCACCACCAGGCCACTGCGGCCATCGTCGTGTCCTATTACTGGCACTTCGTCGATGTCGTCTGGATCGGCCTCTTCGCCACGATCTACCTGATCAAGTGAGCCGGGCCGCGCGGCCCGACCACGCGCAGACACAGCCAGAAGCATCGACGCAGAAGATCCTGACACCGGGGTAATCCGTGAAAAAGCTCTCCGCACGACGGCGCCATCCGCTGGCGGCGCTCGTCGTCCTACTCTTCGCGCTGGCGGCCACCGGGGGGCTGTACGCCACGTTCGCGCCGGCCGACGAGGCGAAGGCCGACACCAAGGCCGGCCAGTCCCTCGCCATCAAGGAGGGCCGCAAGCTCTACCTGGTGGGCTGCTCCAGCTGCCACGGCAAGGGCGGCCAGGGCACCAGCGACGGTCCGAGCCTGGTGGGCGTCGGCGCCGCCGCGGTGGACTTCCAGGTCGGCACCGGCCGCATGCCGCTCCAGCAGCCCGGCCCGCAGGGCGTCGAGAAGCCCAAGGTCTACTCGCAGGCCGAGATCGACCAGCTGGCGGCGTACGTGGCCTCCCTGGGCCCGGGCCCGAGCGTCCCGACCGAGGAGCAGTACAACCCGGAGGGCGCGGACATCGCCAACGGCGGTGAGCTCTTCCGTACGAACTGCGCGCAGTGCCACAACTTCACCGGTGAGGGCGGCGCCCTCTCCGAGGGCAAGTTCGCCCCCGACCTCGGCGGCGTCGAGCCGAAGTACATCTACGAGGCCATGCAGAGCGGTCCGCAGGCCATGCCCTCCTTCCCCGACACGGTGCTGACGGAGTCCGACAAGAAGGACATCGTCGCGTACCTCGAGGAAGTCAACAGCGACGAGGCGGAGACCCCCGGCGGCGTCAAGCTCGGCGGACTCGGCCCGGTGGCCGAGGGTCTGTTCGCCTGGGTGTTCGGGCTCGGGGCGATGATCGCCCTGGCCATCTGGGTCGCGGCCCGGACAGCGAAGGCCAAGAAGTCATGAGCAGCGAGACTGGATCCCACGACAACGTGTCAGACCACGACCCGAACGAGAAACTGCCCGAGCGGCGGGACGAGGCCCACGAGGCCGAGAAGGACCCCGGGCACGGCGCCGAGGCGGCCCTCGCGGAGGACCCCTTCCGCGACCCCGGGCTGCCGCCCCACGAGCACCGCATCCAGGACGTCGACGAGCGGGCCGCCAAGCGGTCCGAGCGCACGGTCGCGCTGTACTTCGTCATCTCGATGCTCGCCACGGTCGGCTTCATCGCCTCCTACGTCGCGTTCCCCATCGAGCAGATCGTCTACATCTGGCCGCTCGGGCACATCAGCGCCCTGAACTTCGCCCTCGGCATGACCCTGGGCGTCGCGCTGCTCGGCATCGGCATCGGCGCGGTCCACTGGGCCCGCACCCTGATGTCGGACGTGGAGCTCGCCGACGAGCGTCACCCGGTCGAGGCGGAGCCCGAGCTGAAGCGCAAGGTGCTGGCGGACTTCCGCCAGGGCGCCCAGGAGTCGGCGCTCGGCCGCCGCAAGCTGGTGCGCAACACCATGTTCGGTGCGCTGGCGCTCCTCCCGCTGTCCAGCGTCGTCCTGCTGCGCGACCTCGGTCCGCTGCCGGAGGACAAGCTGCGGCACACCTTCTGGGAGAAGGGCCTGATGCTCATCAACGAGAACACCGGTGAGCCGCTCAAGCCCGAGGACGTCCCGGTCGGCTCGCTGGCCTTCGCCCGGCCCGAGGGGCTGGAGCCCGAGGACCACGAGTTCAACACCGAGATCGCCAAGGCCGCCCTCATGCTGGTGCGCATCCAGCCCGAGGACATCAAGGACAAGAAGGCCCTTGACTGGAGCCACGAGGGCGTGCTGGCCTACTCGAAGATCTGCACCCACGTCGGTTGCCCGGTCAGCCTGTACGAGCAGCAGACGCACCACGTGCTGTGCCCCTGCCACCAGTCGACGTTCGACCTCTCCGACGGTGCGCGGGTGCTCTTCGGTCCGGCCGGCCACGCGCTGCCGCAGCTGAGGATCAGCGTCAATGACGAAGGGTTCCTGCAGGCGGACGGCGACTTCGCCGAACCCGTCGGCCCGTCCTTCTGGGAGCGCGGAGCATGAGTACTTCAACGACGAAGAAGAAGGCACCCGCCGGCGAGCGGGTGGCCGACTGGGCCGACGGCCGTCTGGGCATCTACAGCCTGGCCAAGGCCAACATGCGCAAGATCTTCCCGGACCACCCGTCCTTCATGCTGGGTGAGGTCGCGCTCTACAGCTTCATCATCATCATCCTGACGGGTGTCTTCCTGACGCTCTTCTTCGTGCCCAGCATGGCCGAGGTCGAGTACCACGGCACCTACGTGCCGATGCACGGCATCCGGATGACCGAGGCGTACGCCTCGACCCTGGAGATCAGCTTCGACGTCCGCGGCGGTCTGCTCATCCGGCAGATCCACCACTGGGCCGCGCTGATCTTCCTCGCCGCGATGCTCGTGCACATGATGCGGGTGTTCTTCACCGGCGCCTTCCGCAAGCCGCGCGAGGTCAACTGGCTGTTCGGCTTCCTGCTGCTGGTGCTCGGCATGTTCACCGGCTTCACCGGCTACTCCCTCCCGGACGACCTGCTGTCCGGCACGGGCGTCCGGTTCATGGAGGGCGCGATCCTGTCCGTGCCGGTCGTCGGCACGTACCTGTCGATGTTCCTCTTCGGCGGCGAGTTCCCCGGCCACGACATCATTCCGCGGTTCTTCGCGGCGCACGTCCTGCTGCTGCCCGGCATCATGCTGGGTCTGCTGGTGGCGCACCTGATCCTGGTCTTCTACCACAAGCACACGCAGTTCGCGGGCCCCGGACGCACCAACAAGAACGTGGTCGGCATGCCCCTGCTGCCGGTCTACATGGCCAAGGCGGGCGGCTTCTTCTTCCTCGTCTTCGGCGTCATCGCGGTCCTCTCGGCGACGTTCCAGATCAACCCGATCTGGGTGCTCGGCCCGTACCGGCCGGACCAAGTGTCCACCAACGCGCAGCCCGACTGGTACATGGGCTTCTCGGAGGGCCTGATCCGGTTCATGCCGGGCTGGGAGGTGAACTTCGCGGGCCACACGCTGGTACTCGGCGTGTTCATCCCGCTGGTGATCTTCCCGCTGGTCCTGGCGGCGATCGCGGTCTACCCGTTCATCGAGGCCTGGGTCACGGGCGACAAGCGCGAGCACCACATCGCGGACCGCCCGCGCAACGCCCCGACCCGTACGGCGTTCGGCGTCGCGTGGATCACCCTCTACATGGTCCTGCTGATCGGTGGCGGCAACGACCTCGTCGCCACGCACTTCCACCTCTCGATCAACGCGATCACCTGGTTCGTCCGGATCATGTTCTTCGCGGGGCCGGTGCTGGCGTTCATCATCACCAAGCGGATCTGTCTGGGCCTGCAGCGCGCGGACAAGGAGAAGGTGCTGCACGGGCGCGAGTCCGGCATCATCAAGCGCCTGCCGCACGGCGAGTTCATCGAGGTCCACGAGCCGCTCAGCCAGGAGCAGCTGCACACCCTCACCGCGCACGACCAGCCCGAGCCGCTCGAGATCGGTCCCGAGACCGACGAGAACGGCGTCAAGCGGAAGGTCGGCGCCGGCACCCGGATGCGCGCCAAGCTCTCCAAGAGCTACTTCGGCCCGGAGAGCGGCCAGATTCCGAAGCCGACCGCCGAGGAGTACCGGGAGATCACCAGCGGCCACGGCCACCACTGATCGCCCCGCCGCCGACCGGACCGCTCCGGCGGCGCGCACCACACCGTGGGCCCCGGCCCTTCCCCCGAGGAAGGGCCGGGGCCCACGGGCGTTGTCCGGGTGTTTCCCCGGCTCACGATGCGGGCGTTGCGCCGGGCCCGGCGCACCGCGCCGATAGGGTGAGCAGCGTGCGACGGTACGCGTGCCGCCGCCCCCTTCCCGACGGGCCGCGGCCGTCCGCCGCCGGCCCCCTGCCCACGGTCCGCCGGTGCCCCGGCCGGGCCGACGAACCCAGGAGCGTGCAGCATGAACACCGTTCCCGACGTCGGCTCTCCCACCGGAGGCGACCTCACCTGGCCGGACGTGCTGAGCGCCCTGCTGGCCGGCGAGGACCTCTCCGCGGACGCGTCCGCCTGGGCGATGGACCGCATCATGCGCGGCGAGGCGACGGACGCCCAGATCGCCGGGTTCGCAGTCGCCCTGCGGGCCAAGGGCGAGACGGTGGACGAGGTGTCCGGCCTCGTGCGCACCATGTACGCGCACGCCAACGTCATCGACGTGCCCGGCCCGACCGTGGACATCGTCGGCACCGGCGGCGACCGGGCGAAGACGGTCAACATCTCGACGATGTCGGCGATCGTGGTCGCCGGCACCGGGGTGAAGGTCGTCAAGCACGGCAACCGTGCCGCGTCCTCCGCCAGCGGCGCCTCCGACGTGCTGGAGAAGCTGGGCGTCAACCTGGAGCTGACCCCGCGCCGCGTCGCGGAGGTCGCCGCGGAGGCCGGCATCACCTTCTGCTTCGCGGTGAAGTTCCACCCGGCGCTGCGGCACGTCGCCGCCGCACGACGCGAGCTGGGCATCCCCACCTCGTTCAACTTCCTCGGCCCGCTCACCAACCCGGCACGGGTGCGCGCGCAGGCCACCGGTGTCGCGGACGCCCGGATGGCGCCGATCCTCGCCGGCGTGCTCGCCGAACGCGGCTCCTCCGCGCTGGTGTTCCGCGGCGACGACGGCCTGGACGAGCTGACCACCACCAGCACCTCCACGGTGTGGATCGTGCGCGACGGCACCGTCCGCCGGGAGAGCTTCGACCCGCGGACCGTGGGCCTCGAGATGGTGCCCGTGGAGGCGTTGCGCGGTGCCGACGCCGCGTACAACGCGGACGTGGCGCGGCGCCTGCTGGAGGGCGAGCAGGGGCCGGTCCGGGACGCCGTGCTGCTCAACTCGGCGGCGGCGCTGACCGCGCTGGAACCGACGGACCAGCCGCTCGCCGACCAGCTCGCGGCGGGCATCGCGCGCGCGGCGGAGTCCCTGGACTCCGGCGCCGCCAAGTCCGCCCTCGACCGCTGGGTCGCCGCCTCCCACGCGTAGGTCCTGTCGTTCCTCCGGCCCCCGGCGCCGCTCGCGGTGGCGGGGGCCGTCGGCGCGACCCGTCGGGGGCGTGTGGCATACTGCCGTCCAGGTCACGAGTGACAGCGACGAAGGCCCCGGCCCGCTGTCCGGCAACCCTCCTTCCGTGGCGGGGTGCCCCGGGTGATGACCAGGTCGCGGACACGCAAGGTCCGCGGCAAGCGCGGATCCCTCTTCACACAGCCAGGGGTCCTGGTCATGAGGGAGTGCTCTGCACATGTCCGTCTCCGCCCCTGCCCCCGCCGCTGCTCGCACCGCTGCGGCGACGCCGCTGCCCGTCCTCGGCGACGACGTCCTCGTGCCCGTCGCCGACGGCACGGAGGTCACCTACGCGGCGCTCGACCAGGCGGCCAGCGCCCCCGTGCTGCGCCGCGTGTGGGACGACGTCGCCGCCTACCTGCCCTACTACGGCAGCGTCCACCGCGGCTCCGGCCACCTGTCGCAGCTGTCCACCGACCTGTACGAGCGCAGCCGTGCGACGGTCGCCGCGTTTCTCGGCTGCCGTGCCGACGACCAGGTCGTCTTCACCCGGGGCACCACCGACTCGCTGAACCTGCTCGCGGCGGTGGTCCCGGACGGCACACGGGTTTTCGTCTTCGAGAGCGAGCACCACGCCGCGCTGCTGCCGTGGCGCCGCTGTGAGACGACCGTGCTGGACACGCCGCGCAGCCCGCAGCAGGCGGTGTCCGTCCTCGAAGCGGCGCTGCACGGCGGCCCGGACGGGCCCAAGCTGGTCTGCGTCACCGGGGCGTCCAACGTCACCGGGGAGATCTGGCCGGTCCGCGAGCTGGCCCGCGTCGCGCACCGGCACGGTGCGCGGGTGGTCCTCGACGCGGCGCAGCTCGCCCCGCACCACCCGGTGGACGTGGCGGGGCTCGACGTGGACTGGGTCGCCTTCTCCGGCCACAAGCTGTACGCCCCGTTCGGTGCGGGTGTGCTGGCCGGGCGGTCCGACTGGCTCGACGCGGCCGAGCCCTACCTGGCCGGCGGCGGCGCCAGCCGCCGGGTCGCCCGCGAGCCGGACGGCGGCCTCGACGTCGCGTGGCACACCGGCACCGCCCGCCACGAGGCGGGCTCTCCGAACGTGGTGGGTGCTCACGCGGTGGCGTCCGCGTGCCGCGCGCTGGCGGAGGCCGGGCTGGAGCTGCTGGTGCGGCGCGAACGCGCCCTGCTGGAGGTCCTGCTGGACGGGCTGGCCCAGGTGCCGGAGGTCCGGGTGCTGTCGCTCTTCGACCGCGGCGAAGACGGCGTCGGAGGGGGCGGCGAAGGCGGCCGCGCCGCCGGACGGGTCGGCGTGGTGTCGTTCGTCGTGGACGGCTGGGACGGCACGGAGTTCGCGGACGCGCTGTCGGCGGAGTACGGCATCGGGGTGCGCAGCGGACTGTTCTGTGCGCATCCGCTGCTGCGGAACCTGCTGGGGCGGGGGCACGACGAAGGCGGCGACTGCGGTGCGCCCTCGGCAGGGGCGCTCAACGCGGTGCGGGTCAGCTTCGGGGCGGGAACGCCGGACGAGCACGTCGAGCGTTTCGTCCGCGCGGTCCGTTCGCTGGCCGCCCGTCGCTGACGCGGTCATCCGTCCTCCCTCGCCGGACGGGGCGCGAGACCAGCCCGTCCGGCCAGGGAGGACCGGGCCCGAGGCGGAGCCCGGCGAGGGGCGTGCCCGCGGCGCGGATCACCCCCCGGAGGGGCTACGCGTCGAGGCCGATGGCGAACGCGGCCTCGAGGTCGTGCTGGGAGTAGGTGCGGAACGCGATGTGCGTCTCGGTCGACAGCACTCCGGGCACCTTGCTGATGTGCCCGGGGATCACGTCGGCCAGGTCGTCGTGCCGCGCCACCCGCACCATCGCGATCAGGTCGTGCGCCCCGGTCACCGAGTACACCTCGCTCACGCTCTCGATGGCGGCGATCTGCTCGGCGATCTCGGGGATGCGGTCGGTGCTGGTCTTGATCAGCACGATCGAGGTGATCACGGTGAGATCCCTTCGTCGGGGGCGGCGGCCGGGCGGCCGGGTGCGTCCGCCGTGCGGAAGCGTCGCCAGGCGTAGAGGAAGCCGAGCATGAAGCCTACGACGTGGGCCAGGTAGGCGACGCCGGGACCGTCCGTGTCGTGGCGCGCGGCCAGCCACTGGAGAGCCAGCCAGAACACCAGCACCAGCCAGGCGGGGAAGCGCAGCGGCAGGAACCACAGGAAGGGGAACACGCTGGTCACCCGTGCCCGGGGGAGCAGGTAGAGAAAGGCGCCCAGCACACCGGAGATCGCCCCCGACGCGCCGACCAGGGTCTCGTCGGAGCCGTGGTGCGCGGCGGCGTAGCAGAGCATCGCCGCGTAGCCGACGACCAGGTAGCAGAGGGTGAAGCGGATCGCGCCCGTCCGTCGCTCGACGCTCTCGCCGAAGACGAACAGGAAGAGCAGGTTGCTCAGCAGGTGCAGCCACCCGCCGTGCACGAAGAGCGAGGTCAGCGGGGTGAGCAACGGGCGCGCCGCGCCGCTCCACAACTCGGTGGGGACGACGCCCCAGCGCCGGTAGTAGGAGGCCTGCTCCCGGTACAGGGCTCCCTCACCGCCCGTGCCGAGCCCGGCTACCGGGCCCAGCAGGAAGACCGCGGCGCAGAGGCCGATGAGGGTGTACGTCGCCACGGGGTGACCGCGCACCGAGCGGGTAGGAGGGCGGGTACCGGTGGCGGACATGCAGCGGATGATGACGGGTCGGCCACGGCGGGGTCCGCCCGACACGCGCTGCGGGCCCGAGGTCGTAAGGTGACCGGCAGTACACCCGTGGAGACGATGGGGTCCCCGGACGGCCGGCACCGAAGGAGTGTGGACGACATCATGGCGGTTCCCCAGCCCACGAGGACGACACGCTGGCGCTGCACGCTGTGCGGCAATCTGACCCGGTTCGACGTGACCCGTTCCAGCACGGTGGTCGAGTTCGTCCATCTGGACCTGGCGGGCGAGCCGACCGTCGAGGAGCGGGACGTACGCAGTGAGAGCATCGAGTCGGTCCGCTGCCGCTGGTGCGACGCGGTGGACCGGATCGAGTTGGTGGACCGGCCCGGCGCGGAGGCCAAGGAGGCACCGGAGGCTTCGGGATCTTCGGGAGCCCCGGGTGCCTCGGGAGCACAGGCCTGAGACGGCGCGGCGGTCGGAGGAACCTGGGCAGGTGTGAGCGGTGGAGCAACACAGCGACGGTGAGCGCGACGACGCACGCGTGCCGCCGGACGAGTCGCTCGACCGCCCGCTGCCCGACAGGGTGCGGCGCCGGGTCGTCGCGCTGACCGGCGAGGCCATCGGCGACCTGACCGTGGCGGAGCTGCCGGGGCCGCTGCGCCAGTACGCCCGGTTCACGCCGCAGCGCCGCGCGAAGTTCGGCGGCAATGCCATGGCGGCGGCGCTGGAGAGCGATCCGGTGTTCCGCCGGCGTGTCGCCGTACGGCTCCGCGACATGGTCACCGAACTGGCGGAGGCGGTGGAGGCCGGCCGCGCGCCGGCCGCCGCCGACCCGGTGGACGTGGCGGCGCTCGCCTACGTGCTGCGCCCGCCGGGCTGGGTGAAGCAGGTGACGGCGGCCGGTGAGGAGGCGCAGCGCGCCCAGGCCGAACAGGCGGGGGAGGAGACGCAGCGGGAACTCGCGCGTTTGCGCGAGGAACTGTCCGAGGCCCGCGCCGCGCAGCGCGCCGAGTCCGAACGCGCCCGCGCTGAGGGCGAGGCGGCCCGCAAGGACCTGGAGGCGGTGCAGCGGAAGCTGCGCAGCGCGCAGAGCGACGTGAAGCGGGGCGAGGCGGCCCTGCGGAAGCTGCGGTCCGAGAGGGACGAGCAGCGGGCCGCCCACGCGGCGGAGAAGGCGGCGACCGACGGCGAGGTGCGCCGGCTCAAGGCGCGGCTCGCGGAGACCGAGTCGGCGCTCGAAGCCGGCCGCCGCGCCGCCCGTGAGGGGCGCAGCGTGGAGGACATGCGGGTCCGGCTGCTGCTGGACACCGTGCTCGACGCGGCCCAGGGCCTGCGGCGCGAACTCGCGCTGCCCCCGGCGGAACTGCGCCCGGCGGACACCGTGGACGCGGTGCAGCCCGGCCGGATGAGCCCCAAGGACGTCGCGGCCCGGGCCCTGTCGGAGAGTGACCCGGCGCTGCTGGACCAGTTGCTGTCGCTGCCGCAGGCGCATCTCGTCGTCGACGGCTACAACGTCACCAAGACCGGCTATCCGACGATGCCGCTGGAGAAGCAGCGGCTGCGGCTCCTCGGCGGGCTCGCGGTGCTCGCCGCGCAGACCGGCGCGGAGATGACCTGCGTCTTCGACGGGGCCGAACTCGCCGCGCCGGTGCTGCTGGCGCCCCCGCGCGGGGTGCGGGTGCTGTTCAGCAAGCCGGGGGAGACCGCGGACGAGCTGATCCGCCGGCTGGTGCGGGCCGAACCGCCGGGCCGCGCCGTGGTCGTGGTCTCCTCCGACCGCGAGGTGGCCGACGGCTGTGCCGCCGCGGGGGCCCGGCCGGTGTCCTCCGCGCTGCTGCTGCGCCGCCTCGGCCGTACCTGACCGCACCCGGCGTGCACATGGGGGCAGTTGTCCCCGGTGCGCCCGATGGGACGGTTGTGTCCGGTTGCCCCGTATTGCTCCTACGGGCTGTCAAGTGGCGGTCGCTGCGCGTGTGATGAGAGTAAAGAATCCTGTGATCCGCACGGTAATTTCTCTGAGGGATTTGATCCGATCAGATGGGCGTGGCTAATCTCTGGGCTCGAACCACCGCGAAACCGATCACTCATCCGGGGTGACAGCGGAGGTACCGCCTCGTCCCACGAGCCGCCGCCCAAGCGGGGAGTGGGGCCGGAAAGACCGACCGGCAGGCGGCTGAGGAAGAAGGAGCTCGCCCCAGTGGCGTCCCACCGTCGTCCCAAGCAGCCCAGTCGCACCCGTGTCACCGTCATGACGGCGACCGCTGCCGCAGCCGTGGCCCTCACCTCCCAGAGCGCGCAGGCGGCGCCCTCCAAGCCCTCCCTCGACGAGGTCAAGGCGAAGGTCGACAAGCTCTACGAAGAGGCCGAGGGCGCGACCGAGAAGTACAACGGCGCCAAGGAGAAGCAGGAGAAGCTCAACAAGGACATCTCCAACCTCCAGGACTCGGTGGCGCGCGGCCAGGGCGAGCTGAACGACCTGCGCGACGGCCTCGGTTCGATGGCGACCGCGCAGTACCGCAACGGCGGCGTCGACCCCTCGATCCAGCTGTTCCTCTCGTCCGACCCGGACGACTACCTGGACAAGGCCTCCACCCTCGACCAGCTCAGCACCAAGCAGAGCGAGGCGCTGGACAAGATCCAGGGCAAGCAGCGCACCCTCGAGCAGAAGCGCGAGGAGGCCCGCACCAAGCTGGACGACCTCTCCGAGACCCGCAAGGAACTCGGCAGCAAGAAGAAGAAGATCCAGGGCAAGCTCTCCGACGCCCGGGACCTGCTCAACACCCTCACCGCCGAGCAGCGCGCCGAGATGCAGGCCGACGAGGCCCGCGCCAACCGCGCCGCCTCCGACCGCGTCGACCTCGGCAGCGACGTCCCCGCCTCGCAGCGCGCGTCCGCCGCGCTCGGCGCCGCGCAGGGCAAGATCGGCTCGCCGTACGTCTGGGGCGCCACCGGCCCCAGCTCCTTCGACTGCTCCGGGCTCACCTCGTGGGCCTACGCGCAGGCCGGCGTCTCGCTGCCGCGCACCTCGCAGTCCCAGGCGAGCGCCGGCGCCCAGATCGGCCGCAGCGCGCTCCAGCCCGGCGACCTGGTGCTGTTCTACGGCGACCTGCACCACGTCGGCCTGTACGCCGGCAACGGCCAGATCCTGCACGCCCCCAAGCCGGGTGCCAACGTGCGCTACGAGTCGATCAACAACATGCCGTTCATGTACGGCGTCCGCGTCGGCTGACGCCGCCCCGCCTTCCCCTTCACGCCGCGAACCACCCGTCCTTCGTACGGGTGGTTCGTCGTGCATGAGGCTGACGCCTTCCCGTCCGCAGCCGCCACGGTGACCTGCACTGTCGTCCGTGCGGCACGCCACGACCGCCGCCTCCTCCGGCCCGGCGCGTGGACCCTCCGTGTCGGCGCCGCTACATTCTGCCGGGCAATCGGGCCTACGCCCAGCCCAGCGGAAGGAGCGTGACCCGTGGTCTCGCACCGGTCACCCCGTCACCCCGGCACGGCCCTCACCGGCCGGCCCGCCGTCCGCGTCGCCGCCCTCACGGCGGCCGCGGGCGCCGTCGCCGCGCTCACCACGGCCCCGGTCGGAGCCGACCCGGGCAGCGGCGCGCCGCAGGACGTGGCGGCCCGCGTGGACCGTCTCCACACCCAGGCGGAACGCGCCACGGAGAAGTACAACGCCGCGTCCGAGGACGTCGACGACCTCCGCGACCGCATCGCGAACGTGCAGGACCAGGCCGCCCGCAAGCAGTCGGTCGTCAACCGGCTGCGCGACGACCTCGGCGCGCTCGCCGGAGCCCAGTACCGCAACGGCGGGGTCGACCCCTCCGTCGCCCTGCTGCTCTCCGCCGCCCCGGACGACTTCCTCGACAAGGCCGCCACCCTCGACCGCATCGGCGCCCGCAACGCCGACCGGCTGCGGCAACTGCGCGAGGCCCAGCGGGTCCTCGACCAGTACCGCGCCGAAGCGGGACGCGACCTGACCGAACTGGAGCGGCGCAGCGCCGCGTTGAAGCGCCACAAGAAGGCAGTGCAGCGAAGACTCGGCGCCGCGCAGCGCCTGCTGGACCGGATGTCGCCGGCGGACCGCGCCGCCCACGACCGCGCTTCGCGCGCCACCGGCCGCGCCCCCGTCCTCACCGGCGCCGCCTCCTCCGCCCGCGCCGCCGCGGCCGTGGCCGCCGCCCGCAGCGTCGTCGGCTCGCCCTACGGCTGGGGGCAGGCCGGGCCCGGCGCCTTCGACTGCTCCGGCCTCACCCAGTGGTCCTACGCCCAGGCCGGAGTGGCCCTGCCGCGCACCTCGCAGGGCCAGAGCGGCGCAGGGCGGCGCGTGCCGCTCTCCCAGGCGCGCCCCGGGGACCTCGTCATCTACCGGAGCGACGCCAGCCACGTCGCCATGTACGTCGGCGGCGGGCAGGTCGTGCACTCCCCGTACCCGGGCGCCCAGGTCCGCTACGACCCGGTCGGCATGATGCCGGTCTCCGCGGTCACCCGCCCCTGACCGGCCGGCCCCGACGGGCCGCACCTCACTCGCCGCCCCGAAAGGTGCCGCCTCGCGTAGCATCCCCCCCGTGCACCGCAGGAGACACGCGTCCGTACGGGCCGCCGTGTGCGCGCCGGTCGCCGTGCTGCTCCTCGGCGCGGCCGGCTGCACCGGTCCCGACCCTTCCGCCCGGGACACCGAGCAGGCCGTTCAGGCCCTCTTCGACCGGCAGGCCGCCGCCGTGCGCGACGCCGACCCCTCCCGCTACCTCGCCGCCGTGGACCCCCGCTCCGGCGATTACCGTGCCGCGCAGCGCACCGTGGCAGCCAACCTCGCCCGCCTTCCGGTGGCCACCTGGACGTACCGGGTGCGGAGCGTCCGGACGCACCACGAGCGCGCGGACGCCGTGGTCGAACTGCGCTACCGGCTGGGGGACCGCGACCGCCCTCCCGTCGTCGAGAAGGAGACCTTCGCGCTCCGGCGCCACGACGGCCGCTGGTGGATCACCGGCGAACGTCACGGGCCGGGACGGCAGTTGTGGGAGCAGGGCCGTCTCCGCGTGGTGCACGGCGAACACAGCCTGGTGCTCGGCACCGTGGACCACGGCACTCTGCGGCGCATCGCCGCCCGTGCCGACCGGGCCGTGCCCTCCGTCTCCGCCGCCTGGCCCGACCCGTGGTCCCGCCGCACCGTCGTCCTGGTGCCCGCATCCGTCGACGGGATGGCCGAACTGCTCGACGGCGAACCCGCCACCTACGAGGGCATCGCCGCCGTCACCACCGGCCCGCGCGGAGGCGAACCGGGGGAGAGGGAACGCATCGTCGTCAACCGGCAGGCGTACGTGCTGCTGAGCGACCGCGGCCGGCAGGTCGTGCTCACGCACGAGACCGCGCACGTCGCGACCCGGGACCATACGGACGGCAGCACGCCCCTGTGGCTCTCCGAAGGACTCGCCGACTGGTTCGGCTACCGCGGCACCGGGGCCGACCCGTCCGTCGCCGCGCCCACCCTGGCCGAAGCGGTACGGGCAGGCGACCTGCCCCGACGGCTGCCGCCGGACGCGGACTTCCGCTTCACCGGCGACTCCGACGCGCTCGCCCGGGCGTACGAGGGCAGCTGGCTGGCCTGCCGCATGATCGCCGACCGGTGGGGGGCCGGCCGGCTCGCGGCCTTCTACCGCGCGGTCGGCGCCGCCGACGGCGGCCCGGCGGAGGCCGTGGACGGTGCCCTGCGGGACGTACTGGCCGTGGACCGGGAGGCGTTCATCCGGATGTGGCACTCCGCTCTCCGTGCGGAGCTGGCCCCGTAGCCCGGCCCGCAGCGCCCCCGGCGCCCGTGCCGCCCGCCACGACGGGACGCGGGCCGTGCCGGGCCGGCACCCGCCCCTCGTACGCGGCCGCCGCCTCCGTACGCTCCGCCGCCCGTCGCGGCTCCGACACGGTCGCCCGCCACAGCCGTACGCACGCCCACACCGTCGCCACCACCAGCAGGCCGTTGCGGACCGCCAGCAGCGTCACGCCCAGCCCCGTACTGCCGACCACCTCGCCGAAATACACCGGGAACTCCAGTAGCGTCACCCCTGTCGCGAGCACCACGAGCACGGCGGGCGGACCCATCCGGCTCGCCCGCAGGCAGCAGCACACCGCCGCCACCGCCACCAGCCACACCATGTACTGCGGACTGATCACCCGGCTGGTCGTCACGAACAGCAGCACCGCGGCGAACGCCGCGTCCGCCGGGGTCGCCGCCGTCCACGCCCGGGCCCGGACCCGCCACAGC
Organism: Streptomyces hazeniae; assembly: GCF_031845485.1. Lineage (NCBI taxonomy): Bacteria > Bacillati > Actinomycetota > Actinomycetes > Kitasatosporales > Streptomycetaceae > Streptomyces > Streptomyces hazeniae. Next base: position 7,133 of record NZ_JAVREQ010000039.1, on the reverse strand, counting down.
AGCAGCCAGCTCAGCGCCAGTGCGCTCGCCACCAGCGAGACGGTGCCGACCAGGCCCACGTACGGCCCGAGGAACTCCACCGAGCCGTAGCGCAGCAGGACCTGCCCCTCCCAGCCGAAGTGGCGCGCCACGTGGAAGACCAGCGCCCCCAGCGACTCCACCTCCACACCGCGGTCCCGCTGGTGGGTGAGGAAATGGAAGGCCCCCGGCATCTCCATGGCGAAGGCCAGCGCCAGCAGCGCCGCCGCGCCCGCCGCCACCGACCACGCCACCAGCGTGGGGCGCCCCCTAGGCGCGCCCACCAGCAGCAGCACCGGCCACACCTTCAGCAGCGCCCCGAGCGCCGCCAGCGCCCCGCCCACCGCGGGCCGGCGCAGCAGCGCCAGCAGGCCGGCCACCGCCACCGCGGCCACCAGCACGTCGTACCGCGCGTACGCCGTGGGCCCCAGCAGCGGCAGCCCCACCGCCCAGCACCACGCACCGGCCTGCCGCCGGCCCGGGCCGCGGCCCGCCGCCAGCAGCGACGCGAACACCACGAGGTCGGCGACGCAGGCGACCACGAAGAACGCCGTGGTGTAGCCGAGGAAGGGGAGCAGGGCCGGCGAGGTCACCGCCAGGGCCGCCACCGGCGGGTACTGCCAGGTCACGTCCCCCTGTGGGAACGTTCCACCGCGCAGCACCTCGTACCAGCCGTGGTAGATCACCGAGACGTCCGTGGTCACGTCCGGACCCGGCAGCGTGATCACTTTGAGGACGAGGAGCATCAGGACCGCTCGCGACGCGATCCAGACGGCCGTGACGGCGGCGGTGGACAGGCGCATGCCGCAGACAGTACCGCCGCGTCGGGCCGGGGGCGGCCCACGGCGCCGCCGGGCGGGCCGGGGCCACCCGGTACTGTCGGCGGCGATGGACACGACCGCCGCGCGCACCACGCTGATCGTCACCAACGACTTCCCGCCCCGGCCCGGCGGCATCCAGGCGTTCCTGCACAGCATGGCCCAGCGCCTCGACCCCGAGCGCGTCGTCGTCTACGCCTCCACCTGGAAACGCGGACGGGAGGGCGCCGAAGCCACCGCCGCCTTCGACGCCGCACAGCCCTTCACCGTCGTCCGCGACCGCACGACCATGCTGCTGCCCACACCGCGCGTCACCCGCCGGGCCGTCGGCCTGCTGCGCGAACACGGCTGCCGGTCCGTGTGGTTCGGCGCCGCCGCACCGCTCGGACTGATGGCGCCCGCCCTGCGCCGGGCCGGCGCGGAACGCATCGTGGCCACCACCCACGGGCACGAGGCCGGCTGGGCGCAACTGCCGGTCGCCCGCCGGCTGCTCCGACGGATCGGCGACACCACCGACACGCTCACCTATCTGGGTGAATACACCCGCTCCCGGATCGCCCGCGCACTGAGCGACGAAGCCGCCGCCCGCATGGTGCAGCTGCCGCCCGGCGTCGACGAGAAGACCTTCCACCCCGGCTCGGGCGGCGACGCCGTACGCGAACGACTCGGCCTCGCCGGCCGTCCCGTCGTCGTGTGCGTCTCCCGGCTGGTGCCCCGCAAAGGGCAGGACACCCTGATCGCTGCGATGCCCCGGGTGCTGGCGGCACAGCCGGACGCGGTGCTGCTCGTCGTGGGCGGCGGCCCCTACCGCGCCGACCTGGAGAAGCAGGCCGCGCGGCTCGGCGTCCGCGGGTCCGTCCACTTCACCGGCGCCGTGCCGTGGGAGGACCTGCCCGCGCACTTCGGGGCCGGCGACGTCTTCGCCATGCCCTGCCGCACCCGGCGCGGCGGCCTCGACGTCGAGGGTCTGGGCATCGTGTACCTGGAGGCCTCCGCGACCGGGCTCCCCGTCGTCGCCGGCGACTCCGGCGGCGCGCCGGACGCCGTCCGGGACGGCGAGACCGGCTGGGTCGTCCGCGGTGGCACCCCGGACGAGACCGCGGACCGCATCGTCACCCTCCTCGCCGACCCCGCGCTCCGCACCCGCATGGGCACGGCGGGACGGGCCTGGGTCGAGTCCCACTGGCGCTGGGACCTCCTCGCCGACCACCTCCGCGCGCTGCTGTAGCGGCTCCGCCCGCCACCGGCGTCGGCGGCGCCGGCCCGCCGACGCAACTCGGGCACCCGCAGGCGGATTCAGCGTGAGCCTCCGTCCTTGCCGCGGAGAACCGTTGTGGGGGAGTGGTTGTGTCAGCGCAGCGGGTGGAGTGGCCGAGATCGCTGCGGTCGTTGGCGCGTTCTGAGCGGTGGAGATCGATGTGGTGGGAGTCACGCCAGACGTCACTCCATGCGACGGCGCACGGTCGGCGGAAGCCGTCGACTCGTGTGCGTAGGGCTCCGGGGAGCCTCGAGCGCGGGGTGGGGGATGTGATGCGGAACCTGCCGACCGGGGAGAGAAAAGGGGGCTGGTTTAACGGTCAACCGTTACGGACGTCGGTCATCGGGCGACAAAGGCGTCTTGCGAAGATCATTTCTTGTTGCTCGCCCACCCCTGCCGTGATCTCCTCACAGCCGTCCGCACCGAGAGTCAGGGGGAGATGTACTGTGCGCAGTCAACGGGACGTGCTCGATCCGGCCTTGTACGAGAAGACCCGATTGCCGCGAGAAGAGGCGGCCACGCTGCCGTGGTGGGTGTACACCGACCAGACGTGGTTCGAGCGGGAGATGGAGACGATGTTCCGGCCCGCCTGGCACTTCGCGGGCCTGGCCTCTTCCGTTCCCGACGCGGGGGACTTCCGCACGCTGCGTCTCCTGGACGAGCCGCTCCTGGTGGTGCGTGGCGACGACCTCCAGGTACGCGTGTTCCGCAACTCCTGTCGCCACCGAGGCTCCCTGGTCGTCGGGGAGCCGTCCGGGAGTTGCCGCGGCCTGCGCTGCCCCTACCACTCCTGGACCTACAGCCTCGAAGGCGTGCTCAAGCACGCACCCGGCCTGGAGGGGTACCGGCGGGACGAACTCGCCGGGCTGGGCAAGGACCTGCTGCAGGTTCCCTCCGGCGTGAGGGAAGGGCTGATCTTCGTTCACCTCGGCGACCCGAAGACCGCGGCCCCGCTGGACGCCTACCTCGGGAACTACCTCTCCACCGTCGCTGTCCCGCACCAGACCGCCCAGATGGTGGCGACCGAGGAGCGGGAGTACACGCTGGACTCCAACTGGAAACTCTATGCCGAGGTCGACATGGAGACTCTCCACACCAAGCACATTCATCGCGGATCGATCGGGGAACAGCCCGTCACCGTTCCCGCCTCCGAGGGCGATTGGATCGGCGTCTATCACGAGTCCGCGCACACGCCCGCCCTGCACCCGGGAGAACGGAAGTCGGGCTTCCCGCACACCACAGGCCTGAGCGGGCCCGCAACCCGGGGTGCGCACTTCTCCCTTCTGCTGCCCGGCTTCTTCCTCGTCACGGCGCAGGACGTGATGTGGTGGATCCACAAGCTCCCGGACTCCGCGACCCGCACCCGCGTCCGCGTGGGGTACTCCTTCCCCGCCTCGACCCTTGCGCGCCCCGACTTCGACGAGGTGTCCAAGCGCTACTACAAGCGCCTCAACCAGGTCGTCGACGAGGACGACTGGATCACCGAGTACCAGCAGCGCGGCCTCAACGGCTCCGCCCCCGGCTGCTACGTCCCGGAAGAGCACGTCGTCCACCGCTTGGACAACTGGATCCTGGACCGGGTACTCGGTGTCTGAGCCCGCTCGCATGCGTCGGCTGGCGGGGTGGGCGGTCCTGGCCGGTTGCTTCCTGCTCGGCTTCTTCCACCGCTTCGCGCCCGCCACCTTCGCCGACGTCCTTTCCGCGAGCCTCCACGCCACCGCCGCACAGCTCGGTGCCCTGGCGTCCTGGCACTTCTGGACCTACACCGTGGCCCAGATCCCCGCAGGGCTGCTGGTGGACCGCTACGGCACCCGCCGCTGCGTCGCTCTGGGCTCGGCGGTGACCGCCGTCGGCTCCCTCACCCTCGCCGGCGCCCAGAACCTGGTCACCGCATCCGTCGGGCCCCTCCTCACCGGCGCCGGACTGTCCGCGGTGTTCGTCGGCATCATGAAGTACAACGCCGACTGGTTTCGCCCGGAGAGCTACGGCCTGGTCACCGGCGTCACGATGCTGCTCGCCACCTGCGGTGCCGTCGCCGCCGGCTCTCCCACGGCGTGGCTTCTCGAGCACTACCACTGGCGGCACCTGTTCGCCGCGGCCGCCGCGGCCGGCCTGTTGCTCTCCCTGGCCGTCGCCGTCATGGTCCGCAACCGCCCGCCCCACAGCCCCGTCCCGCGCGTCGTCAGGAGCCACGACGCGCGGGGCGGTCTCTCCGGCGCGCTGCGGCGCCGTGAACTCTGGCCCCTCCTGCTGGCAACGGTCGGCACCAACGGCACCTTCTACGCCTTCTCCGGCCTGTGGGGCATCCCCTTGCTCACCGAGACGCGCGGCCTGTCGAACACGACCGCTGCCTGGTACACGACGACCGCGCTCGTCGTCTACGGCGTCGGGTGCCTGGGCATCGGGCTGTGGTCCGACAGGGCCGGCAGACGCAAACCGTTCCTGCAGGCCACGAGTGCCCTCGCGGTGGTCGGCTGGACCTGCCTGGCCGCGCTCCCCTGGGAAGCGGGCTGGCAAGGCCTGGTGCTCTACGCCGCGCTGGGTGCAGCAGCCTCACAAGTGACCGTTTCCTTCGCCGCGCTGAAGGAGTCTGTGCCCGCGGACATCGCAGCGACGGCCCTCGCGGTTCTCAACGCCGGCGTCTTCGGAGCCTCAGCGGCCCTGCAGCCGCTCATCGGCGCATTCCTCGACGGGGGGCTCGGCTGGAGCGGGTCGCTCACCGTGATGACGGCGGTCGCCGCGGTCGGTCTGACAGCCTGCCAAGCAGCCAGCGAGACCAGGTGCCGACCCGTCACGTTCACGACCCGGCACCCGCGTACGCCCTCGTCGCCGAATCCGTAGCGCGCTCACCCGTGGCCCGACGCCGACGGCCGTTCGCGGTCGGTTCAGACCAGGGGGCAGGTGAGGGGGAGGACGCGTTCGGTCAGCCGGCCGGTCAGGTGACTGTCGGTGAGAGCTGCGTCGGTGAGCCAGTCGGCCTGCGTCAACCGGTCGACCAGGTCCGCCAGTTCACCCGGCTCCACCGGGACCTGCCGGAGAAGGGACTCCAGGGTGAGGCCCTCGTCGCCCGCCCCGAGCAGACCGTCGGCGTCGGTCCGGGTGGCCAGCGTCAGGGCGAGCAGCCGGACGGGCGCGGGTGCCTTGCGCTTGCGGAGCTTCTTGTCCGACACCACCCGCTGGCCCCAGCCGGAGAGCTTGGCACGGGCCTTCTTGCCGAAGGTGAAGGGGGCGGAGACGCCTCCGCCGGGCACCAGGGAGGGCACCGTGACCGGTGTGGGGCTCTCCGGGCGGGATGCCAGCAGGTCGCTCGCCGTACCGGGAAGCCGCAGCCAGCCGCAGTCGGTCAACTGCTCGGCCAGGGCTTCCGGATCGTCGAGACCCAGCCCGGCGAGATCCTGTCCGACGAGGTTGCCGGTGCCGGAGTGCGCCGTGCGCAGGGTCAGCATGAGCACCAGCAGCCGTGCCTGCGCGCCGGGCAGCGGAGTGTGACCCGCGACGTGAGCGAGGACGGCACGTGCCTGCTCCCACTGTCCCGGAGCCGTCAGCAGCCGGGCGACCGCCGGCTCGTCCTCCTCCGTGCGCTCCCCGTTCCGGTGCCGGTGCTGCATGCGAACGGTCGCCGCGGACTGCTCGGCCCGTTCCGCCTCCGCCCGCAGTTCCGGGTCGCCGGTGACCTGCGCCCAGGCGATGAAGGCGCGAGCCTTGCGCTCGTGCAGGTCGCCGAGCACAGCCAGGTCGGGCTCGGTGCGCCGCTGGTAGCGGCGGAAGAGGTTCCCGAGTTCGATGAGTTCGTCGCGCAGGACGACGGGCCGCAGGTCGGGCGGGACGGCTCGCTGGGCGATCTTCCCGCGTTGACGCCGCCGGGCAGGCGCCGGGCGCGGCGCCGGCACCTCCCGCGCCGCGCGCGCGGGCGGGGGACCGGTGTGCGTCCGGCCGTCGGAGAAGTGCGGAGTGCCGACGGCGGCGGCCCTCGGGCCTCCGGCGGCCTGGCCGCCGACCACCGGAGCGGATCCGACGGCAGAGGTGGCGACGGCGGAAGTGGCGACGGTCCTCGCGCGGGGCAACGCGGCCGCGCACCGCGTGCAGCACTCCAGGGCCTGCCACCAGCGTCCTCCCCGGTCGCTGACCACGGCCAGCACGACCGGGCCGCCGCATCGCCACGGCTCGGCGGTCCGCCCGCGCCCCCGGCCGTCGCCCTGGTCGATGTGCGCCGCGCAACCCCCGGCCCGGCACGCGCAGTACGCATCGGCGCGGGGCGGCGAGGCGGCGTCCAGGTGTGCCCTCAGATGTGCCACCGCAGCCCCGCGTCCGGCGGCCGCGTCCGGCAAGGCCTCGTCGGGACAGGCGGAGCGATTGCAGGAGACGCGCACCGCCGTGGTGCCACGCCCGGCGGCGTCCAGACGCACGGTCCACCTGCGCCCGAGCACCCGCTCGTCCTTCTCGTCCGCCGTGGCCTCGGCCATGCCGCTCTTCCCCGCTCTCCCTCGTCCGCATCTGTCCCGCAGCCCGGGTCGTCCACCACGAACGATCTTCCGGCCGTGCCCACCGTACGCACCGTCCGGCCCAAGGGCCCGTGAACTCCCGCCCGTTCACCCGTACCGGTCAATTCCGCACCCGCACCCGCCCCCGGGCCGCAGCACGTAACCCGAAACCCGCCGCCGCGAGGTGTTGCGCGCACGAACCCGCCGCGGAGAACCAGTTGGCGGAAGATCAAGAAGGCCGGGTGCGGTGAGCACCGCGCCCCGCTCCCGCCCCGATGCCGACGGTCTCCGGAACGTCGGTTCGCCCGTCGTGCGTCGAGCCCGACGACCGCCGTCCACGCCTCGGGCGACAGGCTCGGCAACCGGGCCCCGCCGCGCCGCGACGTCCGAACGCGACGACCCGCGCCGGCCTCGCCCCGGCTGCCGCCGTGCGAAAGCGCAGGTCGCACGGGGACCTGGATGTCCGGGGTCCGGTGAGCCCGGGCCGGACTCCGTTCGCCGGGGACCGGTGAGCCCGGGACTTCTCCCAAGGACTCAACTGATGGAGGACTTCCCACC
>NZ_JAVREQ010000038.1:0-31298 GCF_031845485.1 Streptomyces hazeniae | reverse complement strand
AGAAGGACATCATGCGCTGCCTCAAGCGATTCGTCGCCCGCGAGGTCTACCGCGCTCTGACCAACAAGCCACGCATCACCCAAACCAACCTGGCACCCGCCGGTTGACGTCAATAGGAGCATCCCGCATGTACGACTGACCCGTAGGTACGGCCGGCCGGCAGGTGCGGCCGGCCCGCGTCGCGCACCGCGCACCGGCCCTTCCGGGGTCTGCGGGAATACGGAAGCCGTGGCGAGTGCTTTAATCTTCAACTATATTGGCCGTGAGCCGGAGGAGGCACCCGTCATGCCCGCGATCACCGTAGAGAACCCGCTCACGCTGCCCCGGGTGACCGCCCCGGCGGCCGAGGACGCGGCACGGCGCCCCGTCCTGGCCGTGAGCACCGCCCCCGCCGGGTTCGAGGGCGAGGGCTTCCCCGTCCGCCGCGCCTTCGCGGGCCTCGACTACCGGCACCTCGACCCGTTCATCATGATGGACCAGATGGGCGAGGTGGACTACGCGCCCGGTGAGCCGAAGGGCACCCCCTGGCATCCGCACCGCGGCTTCGAGACCGTCACGTACCTCATCGACGGAACGTTTGTGCACCAGGACTCCGAGGGCGGCGGCGGCACGATAGACGGCGGCGACACCCAGTGGATGACCGCCGGATCGGGCCTGCTGCACATCGAGGCCCCGCCGGAGGAGCTGGTCATGACCGGCGGCCTCTTCCACGGCATCCAGCTCTGGGTCAACCTGCCCGCCCGGGACAAGATGACCACCCCGCGCTACCAGGACATCGGCGGCGGCAACGTCAAGCTGCTGACCAGCCCCGACGGCGGCGCGCTGCTCCGGCTCATCGCGGGCGAGCTGGACGGCCACACCGGCCCCGGCGTCACGCACACGCCGATCACCCTCGTGCACGCGACCGTCTCGCCCGGCGCCGAGGTCACGCTGCCGTGGCGCCGCGACTACAACGCCCTCGCCTACGTGCTGGCCGGCCGCGGCTCGGTGGGCGCCGACCGGCGCCCGCTGCACCTGGGGCAGACGGCCGTCTTCGGCGCCGGCGACGCGCTCACGCTGCGCGCCGACACCTCCCAGGACGCCCACACCCCCTCGCTGGAGGTGATCCTCCTCGGCGGGCAGCCGCTGCGGGAGCCGATGGCGCATTACGGGCCGTTCGTCATGAACAGCCACGCGGAGCTGGCCCAGGCCTTCGACGACTTCCGGGCCGGCCGTCTCGGCCGGGTCCCGGCCGCAGGCGACTGACCTCCCCCGCGCGGTGCGGCCCCGGCGGGTCAGCCGCGGACGGTGCCCGCCTCGCGGAGCTCGAACCAGGTGCACTTGCCGTCGCCGCGCGGCTCCACGCCCCACGCGTCGGCCAGCGTGTCCAGCAGCAGCAGGCCGCGCCCCGAGGAGGCCAGCTCGCCGGGGCTGCGGCGGTGCGGCAGCTCGTCGCTGGAGTCGGTGACGTCGACCCGCAGCAGCCGTGTCCCGGGGTCCCCGCTGATCTCGGCCACCATCAGCGCGTCGCCGTCGGTGTGCACCAGGACGTTCGTGAGCATCTCGGAGAGCATCAGCACGGCGCCGTCCGCCTGGTCGCCGTCCTTCCAGTCGTGCAGCAGCCCGCCGAGCTGGTGCCGTGCGTCGGCGATGCGCGCGGGCTCGGCCTGCGCGACGGTCAGGACGCTGCGCCGGGCCGGCGGTGCGGCGACCGTCCCCCCGGCCCCGAGCGGGTCCCCCTCGCGGCACAGCAGCACGAGCGCGATGTCGTCGTCGCGCCGGTCGGCCAGCGGCCCGGTGGTGTGGTGCGAGGGCGGCCCGTGCACCGCGTTCACCACGGCGTCGGCCAGCCCTTCGAGGCCCTGTTCGGGCAGCGGGTGCCCGGCGACGACCTGCCGCAGTCGTTCCCAGCCGCTCTCGATGTCGTGGCCGCCGGTCTCGATGAGCCCGTCCGTGCACAGCAGCATCGTTTCGCCGGGCTGGAGGACGAGGCGGGTGGTGGGGTAGTCCGGGTCGGCCGTGATGCCGAGCGGGATGCCGCCGGCGGTCTGCCGTACGAGCATCGCGGAGTCGGGGAGCCGGATCGCCGGGTCGAGGTGGCCGGCGCGGGCCACGTCGACGGTGCCGGTGCGGGGGTCGATCTCCAGGTAGAGACAGGTGGCGAAGCGTTCGTCCGCCACCGTTCCCGGTGCCCCGGCGGAGGCCCGGTTCAGCCCGTTCAGGAAGCGCGAGGCGCGGGAGAGCACCCCGTCCGGGTGGTGGCCCTCGGCGGCGTACGCCCGCAGCGCGATCCGCAGCTGCGCCATGATCCCCGCGGCCCGCACGTCGTGGCCCTGCACGTCGCCGACGACCACCGCCGTCCGCCCGGACGGCAGGCTGATCACGTCGTACCAGTCGCCGCCCACCTGGAGGCCGCCGCCGGTGGGCACGTAGCGCGCCGCGAGCCGGAGGCCCTCCACCGCCGGGCGGTCGGCGGGACGCATCATGCGCTGGAGGTCGTCGGCCAGCTCGCGTTCGCTGTCCTGCACGTACGCCCGGGAAAGCGCCTGCGCGAGCATCCGGGCGACGGTGCTGAGCACCGACCGCTCGTCGGGGGTGAAGGCGACCGGCTCGGCGAAGCCGGCCATCCACGCCCCGATCGTCCGCCCGCCGACGATCAGCGGCAGGAACGCCCACGACGCACGGCCGAACGGCTCGGCGAGCGGCCAGGTGGTGGGGAAGCGGCTGCGGTAGGCGTCCGGGCTGGGCAGGTAGATGGCGCGGCCGGTGCGCACCACCTCGGCCGCCGGGTAGTCGGTGTCCAGGGGCATGTCCAGGAAGGGCCCCTCGTCGCCGGGTGACTGCCCGTGGTGGCCGATCACCGAGAGCCGGTCGCCCTCCACGCCGAAGACGCCCAGTCCGTCGGGCGTGAAGCCGGGCATGGACAGGGCGGCCGCGACGCGCAGCACCTCGCTGGTCGAACGGGCCTCGGCCAGGGCCCGTCCGGCGTCCAGCAGGAACGCCTCCCGGGAACGTTTCCACTCCCCGACCACCTCGAGCGCCCGGCCGTCGATCTCGCCGTCCGGCTCGGACGGCGCGTCGGAGCCCTCCGGCACCGGAGCGACCTCGCTGACGGTGCCGATCACCTGGAGCGCCCCGGGAATCCGGGCCTCGCCCGGCGGGATGACGCCGGGCCGCCCGGCCGGCCGGTCCGCGGTCTGGACGCCGACGGGCCGCAGCCGCACGCGCACGGACCGCAGCACCGTCCCGGCGGGGCAGACGACGCGCAGGACGCCCTCTGCCAGCCGCCCCTCGGTGAGGGCGAGCGTCGCCATCCCCTGGAGGCGGACGAAGTCGACGGCGTGCACCCGCCCCCGCACGGCCGCCGCCCCGAGGGTGACGGTGCCGCTGCTGGAGGGCGGGGAGGGGAGACCGAGGAGCCGGGCGGCCCGTGCGTCCAGGGTGACGGTCTGGGAGCCGCCCTCCCACCGCCAGACGCCGGTGCCCACGGCCGTGAGTACGTCCTCCGTGCGCATTGCCCTACTTTATGCAGATCCGTGAAAAGCGTGCGAGTGAGCCACTCGGGGCGCGGTAACCTGAGAGGCGTTTCCCTCAGCCAGAAATCCCGGCGGGAACCCCTGCGACGAGCGTGCGTGCACCGGCGTACGCCACCACGCCCCGACGACTTGGATGAATGATGCATCGGTACCGGTCCCACACCTGCGGCGAGCTCCGTGCCACGGACGTCGGCTCCGACGTCCGCCTCAGCGGCTGGCTGCACAATCGGCGGAACCTGGGCGGCATCCTCTTCATCGACCTGCGCGACCACCACGGCATCGTGCAGCTCGTCGTCCGGCCCGAGCGGACCGACGTCGTCGAGCGGCTGAGCTCGCTGTCCAAGGAGAGCGTCATCCGCGTGGACGGCGGCGTCGCCGCCCGCGGCGAGGAGAACGTCAACCCCGAGCTGCCGACCGGTGACATCGAGGTCGAGGTCACCGAGGTGGAGGTGCTCGGCGCGGCCGAGCAGATCCCGTTCACCATCAACGCCGACGACGGCGTCAACGAGGAGCGGCGCCTGGAGTACCGCTTCCTCGACCTGCGCCGCGAGCGCATGCACCGCAACATCATGCTGCGCTCGGCCGTGATCTCCTCGATCCGCCGCCGGATGACCGACCTGGGCTTCAACGAGATGGCGACGCCCATCCTGTCCGCCACCTCGCCCGAGGGCGCCCGCGACTTCCTGGTGCCCTCCCGGCTGCACGCCGGCCGGTTCTACGCGCTGCCGCAGGCACCGCAGCAGTTCAAGCAGCTGCTGATGATCGCGGGCTTCGACAAGTACTTCCAGATCGCGCCGTGCTTCCGCGACGAGGACGCCCGGGCCGACCGCTCGCCGGGCGAGTTCTACCAGCTCGACGTGGAGATGTCCTACGTCGAGCAGGAGGACGTCTTCCGGGTCATCGAGAAGGTGATGACCGACGTCTTCGAGGAGTTCGGCGACGGCCGGCACGTCACCTCGCCGTTCCCGCGCATCCCGTTCCGGGAGGCGATGCTCAAGTACGGCTCCGACAAGCCGGATCTGCGCACCTCCCTCGAACTGGTCGACGTCAGCCACGTCTTCGCCGGCAGCGGCTTCAAGGCCTTCGCCGACAAGCACGTCCGCGCCCTGGCCGTGCCGGACACCGCCGACCAGCCGCGCAAGTTCTTCGACCAGATGGGTGAGTTCGCGCAGGAGCACGGCGCCAAGGGCCTGGCCTGGGTACGGGTCGGCGACGACTCGACGCTCACCGGCCCGATCGCCAAGTTCCTCACCGAGGACGACACCGCAGCCCTGCTCTCCGCCGTCGACGGCAAGCCGGGCACGGCGGTCTTCTTCGGCGCCGGGGAGTTCGACGAGGTCTCCAAGATCATGGGCGCGGTCCGCGTCGAGGCCGCCCGCCGCACCGGCAACTTCACCGAGAACGTCTTCCGGTTCTGCTGGATCGTGGACTTCCCGATGTTCGAGAAGAACGAGGACACCGGCGAGATCGAGTTCTCCCACAACCCGTTCTCGATGCCGCAGGGCGGCCTGGAGGCGCTGCGCACCCAGGACCCGCTGGACGTGCTGGCCTGGCAGTACGACATCGTCTGCAACGGAGTCGAGCTGTCCTCCGGCGCGATCCGGAACCACGAACCCGAGGTCATGTTCGAGGCGTTCGGCATCGCGGGCTACTCCAAGGACGACGTCGAGCGCGAGTTCGGCGGCATGCTGCGGGCGTTCCGCTTCGGCGCCCCGCCGCACGGCGGCATCGCCCCCGGCATCGACCGCATCGTCATGCTGCTGGCCGACGAGCCGAACATCCGCGAGACCATCGCCTTCCCGCTCAACGGCAACGCGCAGGACCTCCTGATGGGTGCGCCGAGCGAGGTCGAGGAGGCCCGCCTGAAGGAGCTGCACCTCTCGGTGCGCAAGCCCCCGCAGGTCCGCCCCGCGGAGTAGGTCCGCGCCCGCCGGGCCTCTCCCCCGGCCGCGCTTCCAGGGCCGTGCCCCGCTCGTGCGGGGCACGGCCCTCGGCGCTCCCGGCGCTGCCGTACGGCGGTGCGCGGGTACGCCGAGCCGGCCGGCCGGTACGGTGTGCGCGCCGGAGGGCCGGGGCATGCATGGGGACGACGTCCCCCAGCCCCGTCCGCCCACCGGGGCCCTGCTCACGAGGAGCTGGTCCCGCATGCCCACCCGTCGTCCACACCGGAAGGGGCGCGTCCTGATCTCCCTGGCCCTCGCCTGCGCCGCCGCCCTCTCCCTCGCGCCCGGCGCCTCCGGCACGCCCCGCCGCGCACCCGTCGACGCGACCGCGGCAGCCGGTGCCGACGCGGACGTCCCGCCCGGGGTGACGGCCGGCATCGCCGTCTTCGACCGTGAGACCGGCACGTTCACCGAACGTCACAACGCCGACCTGCGCTTTCGTTCCGCCTCCGTCGTGAAGATCATGCTGGCCCTGGACTACCTCTGGGACCGGGGGCCCGACTACGACGTCCCCGAAGCGGAGCGGTCCCGCCTGGAGGGCATGCTGCGCAGCAGCCACGACGGCGCCGCGAGCCACTACTGGTCCACGCGCGGGGGCAGCGCGATCATCGACCGCATGGTGCCGCGCCTCGGCCTGACCGGCACCGCCCCGCCGCCCGCCTCGCACCCCGGATACTGGGGCTACACGGCGATCACGGCCGCGGACACCGTGCGGGTGTACCGCCACCTGCTGGACGAGGCCCCCGCGCCGGTGCGGGACCTCGTCCTGGGGCACCTGCGGGCGGCCACCCGCTGCGCGGCCGACGGCTACGACCAGTACTTCGGCATCGCGTCCGCCTTCGAGAGGCCCTGGTCGCTGAAGCAGGGCTGGTCCGGCTTCGACTCCGGCGGCTGCACAGCGGCGGAGCGGGAGGCCGAACGCGCCCGCGAGCGCGCGGCGTCGCGGGCGAGCGGCATCGACCTGGTCAGCGAGGCGCTGCACAGCACGGGCACCGTCGGCGCCGACGACCGCACGGTCGTCGCCGTGCTCACGCTGCACGAGGACGGCACACCGTACGGCACCGCGTACGCGCGGCTGACCCGGCTGGTCGGCTCCCTCGACGTCCCGGGGGCCGTGCGTCCGGCCGGTGCGTGGTTCCCCACCTGGGGCTCGGGCGTACGGGTCCGCGCGGCGGCGACCACGGACTCGGCGGTGGTCACCACGCTGCCCGCGGGCGTGGAGGTGCTGGTCGGCTGCCAGCGCCGCGGCGAACGGATCGATGTGCCGCCGCACTCCAGCGACTGGTGGGCCCACCTGCCGCAGTACGACGGCTATCTGACGAACGTCTTCGTCGACGTCCCGGAGGAGAAGCTGCCGGGCGTCCCCGACTGCACGTAGCCGCAGGGCTGGTGCGTCACGTCGCGGCTGCCGGCCCGCGGTCGACAGCGAGTGGCCCGGCCACGAGAAGCGGCCGGGCCGCACCACCGCGGGAGTGGTACGGCCCAGCCGTCGTACGGGCGGCGCGTTCGCCGTCGTGCGCCCTCAGCCGGCGCCTCAGTCCTCCAGGCGGGGGAAGAGCACCGCGCCCTTGGTGACCGTGGAGCCCGCGGGGAGCAGGCCCCAGCGGCCGGCGTCCTGCACGCGCTGGTCGGCGAGGGCGCCCAGCGACGCCTCGGCGCCGAGCGAGTCCCACAGCTTCTGCGAGGTCTCCGGCATCACCGGGTTCAGCAGCACCGCGCACGCGCGCAGCGACTCGGCGGCCGTGTAGAGGATCGTCGCCAGCCGGGCCTGGGCCTCGGCGGAGTCGTCCTTGGCGACCTTCCACGGCGCCTGCTCGGTCAGGTAGCCGTTGACCTGCTTGACGAAGTCGAAGACGGCCGCGATGCCGCCCGCGAAGTCCAGCTCGTCGCCGATCCGCCGGTCGGCCTCCGCGACGGCCGTCTCCAGGCCCTCGCGGACCGCCTGCTCGTCCGCACCCGCCGAGGTCGCCTCCGGCAGCGCGCCGCCGAAGTACTTGCCGACCATCGCCGCGACCCGCGAGGCGAGGTTGCCGTAGTCGTTGGCGAGTTCGCTGGTGTAGCGGGCGGAGAAGTCCTCCCAGGAGAACGACCCGTCGTGGCCGAAGGAGATCGCGCGCAGGAAGTACCAGCGGTAGGCGTCGACGCCGAAGTGCTCGGTGAGCTGCTGCGGGGAGATGCCGGTCAGGTTGGACTTGGACATCTTCTCGCCGCCGACCATCAGCCAGCCGTTGGCGGCGATCCGGTGCGGCAGCGGCAGACCGTTCGCCATCAGCATGGCCGGCCAGATCACCGCGTGGAAGCGGAGGATGTCCTTGCCGACCAGGTGCACGTTCGCCGGGAAGGTGCCCTCGAACTTCTCCTGGTCGGAGCCGTAGCCCACCGCCGTCGCGTAGTTGAGGAGGGCGTCGATCCACACGTAGATGACGTGCTTGTCATCCCACGGCACCTTGACGCCCCAGTCGAAGGTCGACCGGGAGATGGACAGGTCCTCCAGCCCCTGCCGCACGAAGTTCACGACCTCGTTGCGCGCGGACTCGGGCTGGATGAAGCCCGGGTTCTGCTCGTAGTGCTCCAGCAGCTTCGGGCCGTACTCGGAGAGCTTGAAGAAGTAGTTCTCCTCCTTCAGCATCTCCACCGGCTTCTTGTGGATGGGGCAGAGCTTCTGGCCTTCGAACTCTCCCTCGCCGTCCAGCAGTTCACCGTAGGACTTGTACTCCTCGCAGCCGACGCAGTACGGGCCCTCGTAGCCGCCCTGGTAGATCTCGCCCTTGTCGTACAGGTCCTGGACGAACTCCCGCACGCGGTCGGTGTGCCGCTTCTCGGTGGTGCGGATGAAGTCGTCGTTACCGATCTCCAGGTGCTCCCAGAGGGGCTTCCACGCCTCCTCGACGAGCTTGTCGCACCAGTCCTGCGGACTGACGCCGTTCGCCTCCGCGGTGCGCATGATCTTCTGACCGTGCTCGTCCGTGCCGGTGAGGTACCACACCTTCTCGCCCCGCTGGCGGTGCCAGCGGGTGAGCACGTCGCCTGCGACGGTCGTGTAGGCGTGGCCCAGGTGCGGAGCGTCGTTCACGTAGTAGATGGGGGTGGTGACGTAGTACGCCTTCCCCTGCTGCTCAGTTCCAGTGGCCGCCATGCGCGAAATCCTAACGGCCCACCGCCGTCCCTCTCGCACCGTTCACCCTCCGTCACCGGCGGTGGACCCGGGGCCCGGCCCGTGAGCGCCCGCCGTCCCCGTGCCGGTCCGGCGCACGACCCGCAGCAGGTACTGCTTGCGGTCCAGCGGGTCGTGGTCCGTGCGCGGCCGGGCCGGGGGTGCGCCGCGCACCGGCTCGTACCGGTCGAAGGAGCACTCCAGCACGCCCTCGCCGCGGCTGAGGGTCGGCAGCCGCCGCTGCAGCGTGTGCACCCGCGCGGCCGGCACGTCTCCCTCCAGCACGGCCGTCCCGTCCTCGGTGCGGGTCGAGCGCGGCACGCCGCCGAGGTGGGCCAGCAGCGACAGCACCGCCCCCGCCGTGTCCGCGGGCGCCTCCAGCCGGAACGCGTGCACGGGCTCGCACACCCGCGTCCCGGCCCGCCGCAGCGCGTCCATCAGCACCAGCGGCGTGAGGTTGCGGAAGTCGCCCGCGGTGCTCGACATGGACTTGTCGAAGACCGCGTGCGCGTGGCTCTGCCGCGGCCAGTAGCCGGAGTGCGTCATGGTGACCGTGCAGTCCGGCACGCGCCAGCCGTACAGGCCCTGGCCGAGGGTCTCCCGCACGGTCTCCTCGACCGCGGCGAAGAACGCGTACGGCATGGACCCGAGTTCGACGCCCAGCCGGAAGCGCACCCCGCCGCCCACCGGCGCCGGTTCGACGCGCAGCCCGACCGTGGCGAGGAACGGGTTGGGGCCGGTGTCGATGATCTCGTGCGCCGCGCCGCATCCGGTGACCCGCTCCACGCACAGCGTGGTGGTGCGGCGGAAGGTCACCGCGATGCCGTGCTCGTCGGAGAGGGTCGCCTCCAGGACCTCCTTCTGCACCTCGCCGTAGAGCGAGAGGTGCGTCTGACCGGCACGCGGGTCGTGCCGCAGGTCGATCAGCGGATCCTGCTCGGCGAGCCGCGTCAGCGCGACGTGCAGCGCCCGCCGGTCCCCCGGGCGGACGGGCGCGACGACCGTCTCCAGGGTGGGAGGGGCGAAGTGGCGGTCGGCGGTGCCGGGCGGCGGAACGCCCAGCGCGTCGCCGATCCGTACGCCCTCCAGGCCGCGCACACGGCCGATGTGCCCGGCGGCGACCGCGTCCCGGGGGACCGCCTCGCCCTCCTCGAAGACCTCGACGCCGGTGACCTTGCCCTCCGGCAGCTCCTCGGTGCCGTCCGCGGCGGCACCGAACGCCACCCGGTCGCGCACCCGCAGCGTGCCGGTGGCCATCCGCACGTACGCGAGGCGTTCGCCGCCCGGGCCGCGCTCGACCTTGAACACCGAGCCGGAGACGGGCCCCTCCGCGTCACCTCGCGCGGCGGGCAGCAGCGTGCGGACGCCCTCGGTCAGGGCGCCGACACCGGCGCCGGTCACGGCCGAGCCGAAGAACACCGGGTGCACCATCGCCCGCCCGGTCTGGTCGGCCAGCGCACCGCGCAGCCGGTCGTGCGGCAGCCGGCCGTCGGCGGCCACGTACTCCGCCAGCAGCGTCTCGTCGTGGCGGGTGAGCACGTCGGCCAGCCGTTCGCCGAACGCCGCGTCCGACGGGCCGTACGGGAGGAATCCGGCGTCCGCGCTGCCGGCCGAGGGCACCGCGCCCATCGGCACGGCGGTGCGCACCAGCCGCCGGGCGATGCCGTCGAGGGTGCCGTCCGGGGAGGCGCCGCGCCGGTCGGTCTTGTTGACGAACAGCAGCGTGGGCAGGCGCAGTCGCCGCAGGGTGCGCATCAGCACCCGGGTCTGCGCCTGCACGCCCTCGACGGCGGAGACCACCAGCACGGCGCCGTCGAGCACGTGCAGCACCCGCTCCACCTCGGCGATGAAGTCGGGGTGGCCGGGGGTGTCGATCAGGTTGACGGTCAGGTCGTCGCCGAGCCGGAAGGAGACGACGGCGGAGCGGATGGTGATGCCGCGCTGCCGCTCCAGCGCGAGGAAGTCGGTGCGCGTGCTGCCGTCGTCGACGCGGCCGACCGTCTCGACGACCCCGGCTGCGTGCAGCAGCCGCTCGGTCAGGCTGGTCTTACCGGCGTCGACATGGGCGAGGATTCCGAGGTTGAGCGTGGGCACGTGGCGTCATGTCCTTGGTGAGGGCGGAGTGGGCCTGCTGGAGGGACATGGACGCTCGCCGCACGGTGGTCTCCTTCTGCTCGACGGGTGGCACGTGCCGTGTGCGGTGGAGTAGAGCAGGACGCGGGAGGGGCGGCAACGGGATTTCTGTAGGGTGAGCGCGTCATCGATACCGAGCGGGGAGGGTGAAGGAATGGCCGACGCAGCCGAGGTGCGCAAGGCGTTCGACAAGTTCGATCACGACGGCGACGGGTTCATCACCGCCAAGGAGTTCCACCGGGCCATGGCGGACCTGGGGGACGTGCACTACACCGAGTCCATGGCGCAGGCCGTGATCAACCAGAAGGACGGCAACGCCGACGGCAAGCTGTCCTTCGACGAGTTCCTGGAGATCCACACCGGCGCCCGCTGACGCGGCCGACGACATCACCCGGACGAGGGGCCGGCAGGCGAAACGCTCCGCCGCCGGCCCCTCCTCCGTGCGGAACGCACGCCCGCCCGGGCGCGGGAACGGGCACGTGTGACCCGGGCGGGCCGCCCGCGTCAGGCGATGTCGGTGACGGTCACCGCCACGGTGACGTCCGTGTCCGCCGCCAGCTCGCCGCGTACGGCGTCGGTGACCGCCGCACGCACCGCGCGGGTCACGTCCAGCGCCCGGTGGCCGTCCAGGACGGCGAGGTGGAGCTCCAGCCGCCACCCTGCTCTCGGCGTGCCCTGCGTGCCCTGCCGCCGTGCCCGGACGCCTCCGGTGCGCGGGGGGTCCGCCGGGGCGGTCGTCCCCTTCAGGTGGGGCAGCGCAGTGCCGCGCACCAGCTCGGCCAGGCCGGGGCGGAGGAACGCCACCCCCGGCGCCTCCTCGGCCGCCCGTGCCGCGGCGCGTGTCACCCGGTCCGTCACGTCCTGGTCGCTCACCGCTCGTCCTCCCCGTCGGCCAGTCCGCGCAGGTCGGCGGCGGCGCGTTCCCAGTCCCCGTCCACCAGGACGTCCACCACGGCGACGTCGACCGCCGCCACCTCCAGCCCGACGACGTCCCGGGCCGCCGCCACGATCCGCTCCCGCACCGTGTCCGCCAGCTCCGGGAAGCCGCGGCTCAGGTCGGCCGCGACCTCCACCCGCACCCGTACCACCGGCTCCGCGGGCTCCGGGACGATCCGGCAGCTGCCCGCCCGCACGCCCCGCAGGCCGTCCACGGCCGAGCGGAACGCGCGCGCGGCCGCCGCCTCGACGATCCACGCCTCCTCGTCGGGCTCCCCCAACGGCAGGCTGCGGCCCGGGCGAAGCTCCCGCCGCACGATGTCCATCACGCGCCCCGTGACCGCGTCGGCGGTCCGTGCGCCGTCGGCACGGCCGTCCGCCCGCCGCTCCTCCTCGTCCGCGGTGCGGGCGGTGCGCACGAAGTCGTCCAGCATCCGCAGTCCGTGCAGCGCCGCCGTGCAGTGCGGGCAGGCCGCGTAGTGCGGGTCGCCCGTCGCCCGGTCCTCGTCCCAGGCGTCCCACACCTCCTGGAGCGTGCGGCCGCAGGGGAGCAGTTCGGTGCCCTCCGCCGGTCCGGCGTCCGGATCCGGGTTCGCCCCGGAGTCGGCGCTCAACGCCATGCGCTCATCGCCTCCGTCAGGTAGCGCCGCACGCGGAAGATCCGTCCCCGTACGGCCTGGTGGCTGATGCCCACAGCCTTCGCGATCTCCTCGTAGCTCAGGCCGTGCAGCTCCCGCAACACCCAGCACGCGCGCTGCTCGGGCGTCAGGTCCGCCAGCACCCGGGACAGCGAGTGCAGCGCGGCCTGCGTCTCCGCGGCCCGGGACGGCGAGGACTGGTGGTCGGGCGCGACCGGCTCCGGCACGGAGTCCAGGTCGGCGGTCGGCCTGCGGGACCGCAGCTGGTTCAGGCAGCGGTTGGTGACGATGCGGTACATCCAGGTGAGGAACGCCGCGTCGCCGCGGAACTCCGGCAGCCGGCGCCAGGCGCTGACGAACGCTTCCTGTACGGCGTCCTCCGCGTCGCTGCGGCTGCCGAGCAGCCGGTGCGCGAGGGAGAGCAGGACCGGGGTGTGCCGCCGCACCAGCGTCTCGAAGGCCCGCTCGTCGCCCTCGCCCGCTCGGGCCGCGAGGAGCGCGTCCTCGGACGGTGCCGCCGCGGCGCCCGCCCCGCGGGCGTCCGCCGTACGGTCGGTCCCGCCGCGACGCGGGACGCCGCTGTCGGCCGTACGAGCTGCCGCGCGCGCCGTCCCCTGCGGTTCGGCTCCCTCGGCCACGCACCCTCTCCTTCCACAGCCGTCCCCTTGTTTGGACCCGCCGACGGCGTCGTCGTCACGTCCCCGGCGGCGTTTTCTCCCGACCGGCCTTTCTCGCGGCGTATCTCCGGAGTCCGCGTGACGTTCCCGGCCCCGGCGGTGTCCAAGTCATTGTCAGCGAGCCCTGATCGAGGGCACCGCCCGTGCGGCCCGGCGATCGGGTGACAGCTGAACCCGTAACGGCGAAGGAGAGTTCCCATGACGACGAAGACGCATCCCGGGGCCACCGCGGCCGGCGACGACACCCAGGCGCGCGGCGGCGACCGCGACCGCGTCGCGGCCTCCGCCGGCTCCCCGGGCGGTTCCACGACCACTGTCGGCGCGGGCCCCGTCGGCCCGGACGAGCCGGCGGGAACCCGCGGCCGCACCTCCGTCGCGGACGTCGTGGTCGTCAAGATCGCCGGAATGGCCGCGCGCGAGGTCCCGGGCGTGTACGACATGGGCGGCGGCCTGTCCCGCACCCTCGGCGCGGTACGCGACCGCGTTCCGGGCGGCCGGCCCAACGTGGGCCGCGGCGTGAAGGTCGAGGTCGGCGAACGGCAGACCGCACTGGACCTGGACCTGGTCGTCGAGTACGGCGTGCCCATCCGCGACGTCGCCCGCGACGTGCGGGAGAACGTCATCACCGCCGTCGAGCGGATGACCGGACTCGAGGTCGTCGAGGTCAACATCGCGATCGGCGACGTCCACCTGCCCGACGAGGAGGACGAGGAGGCACCGGCCGATTCGCGCGTGGCGTGATCCGGCGCCCGCCCGACGACCCGCGTGCGCGCGGGGGCGCCCGGGCGGGCCTGGGCTGGTGCCCGTGAGGCACGCGGGTCGATGACTCCAGAGCAGCCGATGACGGCAGAGAAGGGGAGAGCATGAGCAGGGCATGCCTGGGCCTGCTGGTGGGCATGGCGCTCGGGTTCGCCGGCTGGTTCGGTGGATTCGGCGCGTTCCTGCTGGTGGCCGCGCTGGGGGCGGTGGGGTTCCTCGCCGGACGGGCCATCGAGGGCCGGCTGGACTTCGGTGACGTCCTCGACCTCCGGAGCAGGCGACGGTGAGCGCCCCGACCACCATGGCGGCACGTGCTCGTCCCGTCCTCCGCACCGGCGGTGACCGGGCTACACGGTGCCGGTGCCGGTTCCGGTGCCGGTGCTGAGGACGGCGCGGACGGTCTTGCCGCCCCGGGGGTGGTCGGTGACGTCCAGCCGTCGCGTCAGGCGGCTGACCAGCGCGATGCCGCGGCCGCTCTCGCCGTCCGGGCCGGTGGCCCGCAGCACGGGGTGACCGGTGCTGTCGTCGTGCACCTCGATGGTGAGCGAGCGCGGGGCCGTGCTCAGGCGGAGCCGGCACCGGCTGTGGCCGTGCCGGGTGGCGTTGGTGACGAGTTCGGACACCACCAGCGTGGCCTCGTCCATGTGCAGCGCGGCCTCCGGGGGCGTGCGCGATCCGCTGAGGAATCCGGCGGTGAGGCGTCGGGCCCAGCGGGCGGACGCGTCCTCCCGAGGCAGTGTGTACTCGACGCGTGCGCTGCGCCTCGTGCGGCGCGTGCTCGCGCGCATGTTCTTCACTCCCCCTCCGTGAGGGTCACGTGCGGTGGCGGTCCGGCGACGTCGCCGGCCTCGGGCCTTCGCATGCACACGACTGATGCCCGCTGACGCGTCCCGCAATCGTCCCGCACCGCACGTCGTGGGGCCGTACACGGGAACTTCACGACTTCTGACGAAACATCCGCTACGCCCGCTTCCGCGGACGGGACGTGCCACCCGGCTCAACCCGGTACGGCGGTACGGGAGGATCGGGCCATGACCGTGACTCGTTCCGTCGCCCTGTTCCTCCTCGCCGCGCTGCTGGAGATCGGCGGCGCCTGGCTGATCTGGCAGGGCGTGCGGGAGCACCGCGGGCCGGCCTGGATCGGCGCGGGCGTCGTCGCGCTCGGGCTCTACGGTTTCGTCGCCACGCTCCAGCCGGACGCCCACTTCGGCCGCATCCTCGCCGCGTACGGCGGCGTGTTCGTCGCCGGGTCGCTGGCCTGGGGCATGGTGCTGGACGGCTACCGGCCGGACCGCTACGACGTGCTCGGCGCGCTGATCTGCCTCGCGGGAGTGGCCGTCATCATGTACGCCCCGCGCGGCGGGTGACGTCAGCGGGCCCGGCCCGCCGCGGTGAAGCGCACGGGCGTCCCGGGGGTGGCCTGGGCAGCCGCTGCGAGGGCTTCCTCGGGGACGACGCCGACGACCGGGTAGCCGCCGGTCACCGGATGGTCGGCGAGGAACACCACCGGGCGCCCCTCCGGCGGCACCTGGACCGCGCCCAGCACCATGCCCTCGCTGGGGAGTTCACCGTCGCGGGCGCGTTCCAGACGCGGTCCGTCCAGACGCAGGCCGATGCGGTTGCCGTCCGCGGTGACGCGGTAGACGGAGCCGGTCAGAGTGTCCAGCGCCGCGGTGGTGAACCAGTCGTCGCGCGGTCCGGGGATCAGCGGCAGCACGAGTTCCCCCGGGGGCGCCTGCCACGGTGCGGCGTCCGGCACGGCGGGCGGTGACTCGCCGGGTGCGCCGGGGCCCACGGGGGTGAGGGGGAGGCGGTCGCCGTCGGCGAGCGGGTCCGGTCCGAGGCCGGAGAGCAGGTCGGTGGCCCGGCTGCCCAGCACGGGTTCGGCGGCCACCCCACCGGCGAACGCCACGTAGGAGCGCACCCCGCGGGCGGCGGGCCCGACGTCCAGCAGCGCGCCGGCCGGCAGCCGCAGCGGCGTGCCCCAGGGCGCGGGGCGGCCGTCGACGGTGACGGGGCAGGGGGCGCCGGTCACCACGACGCGGGCGGGGGTGTGCGCACGCAGCGCGCAGCCGCTGAGCGTGGTCTCCAGGGTGGCGGCGTCGGCGGGGTTGCCGAGCAGGCGGTTGGCGAGCCGGTGCGCGGGCTCGTCCAGCGCGCCGGAACGGGGCACGCCCAGGTGGGCGTGCCCGGGGCGGCCGAGGTCCTGCACGGTGGTGAGCGCGCCGGCCCGCACGACCTCCACCTCCGGTGCCGTACCGGGCTCGGAGCCGGTCACGAGGGGTCCTCGGCCGTGTCGTCGCCGGGCCCGTCCACGGCGTTCCCCACGGGCTCGAAGCGGACGCGGGTGCCGGGTTCGAGGAGGGCGGCCGGGGTGCGGCCGGTGTCCCACAGCACGGTGTCCACGGCCGTGCCGACGAGCTGCCAGCCGCCGGGCGAGGAGCGCGGGTAGATCCCGGTGTACGGCCCGGCCAGCCCGACCGCCCCGGCGGGCACCCGGGTGCGCGGCTCGGAGCGGCGCGGCACGTGGTGCTCCTCGTCGAGGCCGGTGAGGTAGCCGAAGCCGGGGGCGAACCCGCAGAAGGCGACCCGGTACTCGGCCGCGGCGTGGACGCGGACGGCCTGCTCCACGCTCACACCCCACAGGGCGGCGACGTCCGCGAGGTCGGGGCCGTCGTAGCGCACCGGGATGCGAACCGCCGGCCGGTCCTCGCGGTGCAGGGGCGGCACCTCCCAGTGGGGCAGGTCGGCGGCGAGCCGCGCGGGGTCGGCGAGGCCGTCGAGGAGGACGGTGCGGGCGCCGGGCACGATCTCCCGCACCGGTGGCAGGCGGTCGTCCGCGCGGCGCCGCAGCAGTTCGGCGTGCAGCGCCTCGGCGGCCTCGCCGGTGGGCAGCTCGACCAGCAGGCCGTGCCGGCCCACGGTCCGTACGACGGGCGGCATGGCGGGCGGAGCCGACGGGGGCGCTGCGCCGGTCATGCGAAGGCCCGGACGGTGACGCCGGCGTCGGCGAGCGCCTCCCGGACGCGCCGGGCGAGCCGGGCAGCGCCCGGGGTGTCGCCGTGCACACACAGCGAGTCGGCGCGCAGCCGCAGCAGGGTGCCGTCCGCGGCGGTCAGTTCGCCGTCCCGGGCGAGCGCGACGGCGCGGCGCACGACCTGTTCGGGGTCGTGGACCAGGGCGCCCGGCTCGGTGCGCGGCACCAGGGTGCCGTCGGGTCGGTAGCCGCGGTCGGCGAAGGCCTCGGCGACGACGGGCAGCCCGGCCTCCGACGCGGCGGCGTGCAGGGCGGAGCCGGGCAGGCCGAGAACGGGCAGGCCGCGTGCCGGGGACCCGGCCGTGGCCGAGGTCGGGGCCGCGCGGGCCAGCCGTACGCCCTCGACCACGGCGGCGGCCTGCCCGGTGTCGCGGACGCACCGGTTGTAGAGGGCGCCGTGCGGTTTGACGTAGGCGACGCGGGTGCCGGCGGCGCGGGCGAACAGGTCGAGGGCGCCGATCTGGTACGCCACCTCGGCGGCGAGCTCCTGGGCGGGCACGTCCATGGCGCGGCGGCCGAATCCGGCGAGGTCGCGGTAGGAGACCTGGGCGCCGACGGTCACGCCGCGCGCGGCCGCCGACTCGCACACCCGGCGCATGGTGAGCGGGTCCCCGGCGTGGAAGCCGCAGGCGACGTTCGCGCTGGTCACACAGGTGAGCAGCGCGTCGTCGTCGGTGAGCTCCCAGCGGCCGAAGCCCTCGCCGAGGTCCGCGTTGAGGTCGATGGTCATCGTCCTGTTCGTCCCGTCCATCGCCGCCAAGCTAAGCGATTGTTCAACGATCCGGCAAGAGGTGTGTTGTCACGTTCCGCGTTTCGGGTTTGACTGGGTGCATGACCGCCGAATCCCCCGTGGCGTCCGGTGCCGACCTGGACCTGTCGGAACTCGCCGCCGATCGCGCCCTGCTGGGGCGCACCAGCACCGCGGAGCGGGTTGCGGCCATCCTGCGCGAGCGTATCGCCCAGGGGCTGTTCCGGCCGGGCGTCCGGCTCTCCGAGGAGCGGATCGGTGGTGCGCTCGGCGTCTCCCGGAACACGCTGCGTGAGGCGTTCCGTCTGCTCACGCACGAGCGGCTGCTCGTGCACCGGCTGAACCGCGGCACCTTCGTGCGCGTGCTCGAGGCGGCGGACATCGTCGACATCTACCGGGTGCGCCGGCTCGTGGAGTGCGCCGCGGTGCGCGGACTGGAAGAGCCCCCGTTCCCGCTGGAAGGGCTGCGAGCGGCGCTGCGCGAGGGCGAGGAGTCCGCCGAGCGGGGGGACTGGGCGGGCTGCGCCACCGCCAACATCCACTTCCACCAGGCCGTCGCGGGGCTCGCGCAGAGCGTGCGCACCGACGACCTGATGCGCGGCGTGCTGGCCGAACTCCGCCTGGCGTTCCACGTGATGGGCGACCCGCGGCGTTTCCACGAGCCGTATCTGACGCGCAACCGCGAACTCCTCGGGATGCTGGAGAAGGGGGACGCGGCGGGTGCGGAGCGCATGCTCGGCTTCTACCTGGAGGACTCCCGGCGGCAGTTGATCGAGGCGTACGCCGAGTCGGCCGTCCCCGGAGTCTGAGCTCTCCGCCTTCGCGAGCTCCCTCGTCCCCGGCCCGTCCCCGCGGCCCCCTTTCACGGCCTCCTCTTTCTTCGCCGACCCTTCACTCCAGAGGTGTCGTTCCTCCTCTTGTCGGATCGTTGAACGATCCTCTAGCCTTCCCGGAATTCGCTTCACGCGACCGCTGAGGCGTGTACCGAGTCAGGAAGGGCCGACGGCGCATGATCGTTCTGCTCGGCGTCCTCGTGGTGATCCTCGGGTTCGCCACGCGGCGCAACCCCCTGCTGGTGGTCGGGGTGGCGGGGATCGTCACCGGGCTGCTGGGCGGGCTCTCCCCTCTCGGCATCCTCGACGCCTTCGGCGAGGGGTTCGCCTCCAGCCGCGCGGTGACGATCTTCGCCGTCACCCTGCCCGTCATCGGCCTGCTGGAGCGCTACGGACTCCAGCAGCAGGCCCGCACCCTCATCGGGAAACTCGCCCGGCTCACCACCGGCCGCTTCCTGACCCTCTACCTGTTCGTCCGGCAGCTCACCGCCGCCGTCGGCCTCCAGACCATCGGCGGCCCCGCGCAGAGCGTGCGGCCGATGATCGCCCCGATGGCCGAGGCGGCGGCCGAGCGGCGCAACGGCGGCCGCCCACTGCCCGCACGCGTCCGGGAGAAGGTCCGTTCGCACGCCGCCGCGTCCGACACCGTCGGCCTCTTCTTCGGCGAGGACTGCTTCCTCGCCATCGGCTCGATCCTGCTCATCACCGGCTTCGTGAACAGCGCCTACGGCACTCACCTGGAGCCGCTGTCACTGGCGCTGTGGGCCATTCCCACCGCCGTCTGCGCCTTCTTCGTGCACGGCTTCCGGCTGCTGCGCCTCGACGGCCGGCTCGACGCCGAACTGGCTGCCGCCGGCACCGCCGTTCCCGGCCCCCGGGCGGAGACCTCCGGACACGAGGAGAACGCCAAGTGATCAAGTCCGAGTGGTTCTACTGGCTGGTGGGCGCCGCGTTCCTGGGCATGGCCGTCCAGATGGCGTTCGACCGCAGCAACCCCAAACGGCTGGGCACAGCGGCCTTCTGGGGGCTCATCGGGATCGCGTTCGTCTACAGCACCTGGGTCGAGGACGGCTCCGCGCCCGCCGCGCCGCTGGGCGTCGCGGTCCTCGTCATGATCGTTCTGGGCGGCCTGGGCTTCACCGGGCGCGGGGTGCCCGACACCACCGACGAGAAGCAGCGCGTCGCCCTCGCCGCCCGCTTCCGCAACAAGCTGTTCGTCCCCGCGCTCACCATCCCGCTCGTCGCCGTCCTCTGCGCGGTGCTCGTCTCGGAGTGGAGCATCGGCGGCACCCCGGTCCTGGAGGAGAACAGCGAGACCATCCTCGGCCTCGGCATCGGCGCGATCGTCGCCCTCGGGGTGGGCATGTGGATCCTGCGCGAACGCCGCCCCTCCGTCCCCGTGCACGCCGGCCGCGGTCTGCTGGAGGCCATGGGCTGGGCGTTGCTGCTGCCGCAGCTGCTGGCCGTCCTCGGCTCGATCTTCTCCACGGCCGGCGTCGGCGACCAGGTCCGCCGCATCACCGAAGCGGTGCTGCCGGAAGGGCAGTTGCTCGCAGCCGTCGCGCTGTACTGCGTCGGCATGGCCGCGTTCACCGTCATCATGGGCAACGCCTTCGCCGCCTTCCCGGTCATGACCGCGGCCGTCGGCTGGCCGGTGCTCATCGAGCAGATGAACGGCAACCCGGCCGCCGTGCTCGCCGTCGGCATGCTGGCCGGCTTCTGCGGCACGCTCGTCACCCCGATGGCCGCCAACTTCAACCTCGTCCCGGCCGCGCTGCTCGAACTCGAGGACCAGTACGGGCCGATCAAGGCACAGGCGCCGACGGCCGCCGTGATGCTCTGCTGCAACATCGCGATCATCTACCTCTTCGCCTTCTGACCAGCCGCCCGCCCGCCGTCACGACCCGCCCGCCACCGCCGTCACCCAGGAAGGTTCGCGCATGAGCACCCCGGACGGACCGGCACGCGTCCTCGTCACCGGCTTCGAACCGTTCGGCGGCGAGCGCACCAATCCCTCCTGGGAGGCGGTGCGTCTCCTCGACGCCGCACCGCCTCCCGGCACGCGGCTCGTCACCGCACGGCTGAGCTGCGTGTTCGGCACGGCCCTGGCCGAACGCCGCGAGGCGATCGTCCGCAGCGACCCGGACCTGGTGCTGTGCGTCGGCCAGGCCGGCGGCCGCCCCGACCTGACCGTCGAGCGCGTCGCCGTCAACGTCGACGACGCCCGCATCCCCGACAACGCCGGCCGGCAGCCCCTCGACGAACCCGTGGTGGCCGGCGGGCCCGCCGCCTACTTCGCCGCGCTGCCCGTCAAGGCGTGCGTCGCCGCCGCCCGCGCGGCGGGCGTCCCGGCGTCCGTCTCCCAGACCGCCGGCACCTTCGTGTGCAACCACGTCTTCTACGGGCTGTCCCACCTCATCGCCACCGAACGCCCCGCCCTGCGCGGCGGCTTCGTCCACGTCCCGTACGCCCCGCACCAGGTGGCCGCCGTGGGTGCGCCCTCGATGGCGCCCCGCGACATGGCCACCGGCCTCGCGGCGATCCTCACCGCCGCGCTCGGCACCACCACGGACCTCCACACCGTCGAAGGGGCGACGCATTGAGCACCGCACCGGGCCGCCCCCCGTCCGGCCGTCCGCACCTGGCCGCGTACGCCGCCGCGTTCGCCCGTACGGCGCTGGCCAACATCACCCGCGAGTACCCCAACGCGCCCGCACACCTCCTCGCCGGGCCGCACGAACTCGTCCCGCCGCGCGACCTCCACCCCGCCTTCCACGGCGCCTACGACTGGCACTCCGCCGTCCACATGCACTGGCTGCTGGTCCGCCTCCTGCGCCACCACCCCGACCGCATCCCGGCCGGTGCCGTCACGGCCGCGCTCGACGCCCACCTCACCCCCGCCGCGCTGGACGCCGAGGCCGCCTACCTGCGCGCCCACCCCTCGTTCGAACGCCCCTACGGCTGGGCCTGGCTGTTGCTGCTCACCGCCGAGTGCGCCGCCCTGCGCACCCCGGACGGCGCGCGCTGGGCGTCCGCCCTGACCCCCGCCGCCCGCACCGTCGCCGGCCTGTTCCTGGACTGGCTGCCCAGGGCCACCTATCCCGTCCGTCACGGCACCCACGCCAACAGCGCCTTCGCGCTCGGCCTGGTCCTCGACAGCGCAGCGGCCGCCGGTGTCGCCGAACTCGCCGCACCCGTCGGCGCCCGTCTCCACACCTGGTTCGCCGACGACCACGACGCCGCGCTGCGCTGGGAGCCCTCCGGCCAGGACTTCCTCTCCC
The DNA here is from genome assembly GCF_031845485.1 of Streptomyces hazeniae. Lineage (NCBI taxonomy): Bacteria > Bacillati > Actinomycetota > Actinomycetes > Kitasatosporales > Streptomycetaceae > Streptomyces > Streptomyces hazeniae. The sequence continues at coordinate 9,644 of NZ_JAVREQ010000038.1, read as the reverse complement.
CGCTGCTCGCCGAGGCCGACGTGATGCGCCGCGTTCTGCAGCCTCCGCGGTTCGCCACCTGGCTCACCGCCTTCCTGCCCGAACTCTCCTCCGGCCGGCCGGAGGAACTGCCGCCGCCCGAGGTCTCCGACCCCGCCGACCCGCAGATCGGCCACCTGCTCGGCCTCTGCCTGCATCGTGCGGCCGCCCTGCAGGCCGTCGCCGCCGCCCTCCCGCCCGGCGACCCGCGCCGCGCGGCACTGGACGCCGCCGCCGACGCCCACCTGCACGTCGCGCTCCCCGCCACGGACGGGGACGACTTCACTCTCGGCCACTGGCTGGCCACCTTCGCCGCTCTCGCCCTCGGCCGTTGAGAAGGCCGTGTGTCTCCCGCGTCGGGAGGGGTGAGTGCGGGGAGGATGGGCACGCGCACCCGTGGGACGACACCAGCGGCGAACGACAGGAGCAGCCGGATGCAACAGGTACGTGCCGTCGTGGCGAGGGAGAAGGACGCACCCGTCACCGTGGAGACGATCACCGTCCCCGACCCCGGCCCCGGCGAGGCCCTGGTACGGGTCCAGGCCTGCGGCGTCTGCCACACCGACCTGCACTACCGGCAGGGCGGCATCAACGACGACTTCCCGTTCCTCCTCGGCCACGAGGCGGCCGGCGTGGTCGAGGCCGTCGGCGACGGAGTCGAGGGCCTCGCACCCGGCGACTTCGTCGTCCTCAACTGGCGTGCGGTGTGCGGGCAGTGCCGCGCCTGCCTGCGCGGGCAGCCCTGGTACTGCTTCGCCACCCACAACGCCGCGCAGCCGATGACCCTCGCCGACGGCACACCCCTGAGCCCCGCGCTCGGTATCGGCGCCTTCGCGGAGAAGACCCTCGTGCACGCCGGCCAGTGCACCAAGGTCGATCCCGACGCCTCCCCGGCCGCCGTCGGTCTTCTCGGCTGCGGCGTCATGGCGGGCATCGGCGCCGCCCTCAACACCGGCCGGGTCGGCCGCGGCATGAACGTCGCCGTCATCGGCTGCGGCGGAGTCGGCAGCGCCGCCGTCGCCGGCTCCCGCCTGGCTGGCGCCTCCCGCGTCATCGCCGTCGACGTCGACGACCGCAAACTGGAGTGGGCGAAGGGCCTCGGCGCCACGCACACCGTCAACGGCGCGCAGACCGACGCCGTCGAGGCGATCCGCGAACTCACCGGCGGCTTCGGCGCCGACGTCGTCATCGAGGCCGTCGGCCGCCCCGAGACCTACCGACAAGCCTTCTACGCCCGCGACCTCGCCGGCACCGTCGTCCTCGTCGGCGTGCCCACCCCCGACATGTCCTTCCCCGACATCCCGCTGCTGGACGTCTTCGGACGCGGCGGCTCGCTCAAGTCCAGCTGGTACGGCGACTGCCTGCCGTCGCGCGACTTCCCGCTGCTGGTCGACCTCTACCGGCAGGGCCGACTCGACCTCGACGCGTTCGTCTCCGAACGCATCGCCCTGGACGACGTCGAGGCCGCCTTCGACCGCATGCACCGTGGCGACGTCCTCCGCTCGGTGGTGATCCTGTGACCACCCCCTCCGCCTCGCTGCGCGTCGACCACGCCGTCACCTCCGGCACGTTCAGCCTCGACGGCGAGACCCACGACGTCGACAACAACGTGTGGATCGTCGGCGACGACCGCGAGTGCGTCGTCATCGACGCCCCGCACGACACCGACCGCATCCTGCAGGCCGTCGCCGGGCGGCACGTCAAGGCGATCCTGTGCACCCACGCCCACGACGACCACGTCCGCGTCGCGCCCCGGCTGCGCGCCGCCACCGGGGCGCCGGTCCTCCTGCACCCCGACGACCGTCCGCTGTGGGAACTCACCCACCCCGACGACCACTGGGACGCCGACCTCGCCGACGGGCAGCGCCTCGACGTCGCGGGCACCGAACTGCTCGTCCTGCACACCCCGGGCCACGCCCCCGGGGCCGTCTGCTTCCACGCCCCCGCCCTGGGCGCCGTCTTCACCGGCGACACCCTCTTCCAGGGCGGCCCCGGCGCCACCGGCCGCTCCTACAGCGACCACGACGTCATCGTCGCCTCCATCCGCGCCCGCCTCCTCACCCTCCCGCCCGACACCACCGTCCACACCGGCCACGGCCCCGACACCACCATCGCCGCCGAGACCGCCGCCCTCGGCTGACACGCCCACCGGGGCCGACCGAATGTCCCGACGTCTTCCCCGCCCCGCTCCTGCGCCGCCACGTGATACCGCAGCGCGGCCACGCCTGGCCCGTCGCCGCCCGTCTGGCCGGGCCTGACCGCGGAGTTCCGCCGGGGCCGCGACCCGTGGGACGCCCCACGCCCCGGGTGGCGCTACGCCGAGCGGGACGCCGAACGCGCGTGGACGCTGCCGCCCGAGGAGGCCCTGGACGCGGGCGTTCCGCTCGCCACGGTCCTGCGTGCGGCGGTGTACGAGCCACTGGACGCCACCCTGCGCGACGCCGGCCGACCCGCCAACCGCCTGGTCGCCGACTGAACACCGCGTCCGCCGCGTGCCGGTAGCCTCGGCACGTGTGACCCGAGGACCCCACACACCGGACGAACCGCTGCTGCGGATGCGGGACGTCGGCCACCGGTACGGCGAGCACGAGGTGCTGCGGGACGTCGGTCTCGACCTGCGTCCCGGCGAGTGCGTCGCCCTGCTCGGCGACAACGGGTCCGGCAAGTCGACCCTGCTCCGGCTGGCCTGCGGCCGCGAGCACCCCACCTCCGGCCAGGTCCGGTTCGCCGGACGCGCCGTGACCGAGGACGACCCGTCGGTCCGCCGTGACGTCGCCACCGTGATGGACGCCCGAGCGTTCTACCCCGACCTGACCGTCCGGGAGCACCTGATGCTGGTCGCCCTCGCCCACGGCGGAGGCCGCGCGGCGGAGGCCGACGTGGAGCGGGTGCTCGTGGAGCACGGACTGGCCGCGCTCCACGACCGTCTTCCGTCGTCGCTCTCCTCCGGGCAGGCCCAGGGCCTCCTGCTGGCCGCCGCGTTCGTCCGGCCGCACCGGCTGCTCGTCCTCGACGAGCCCGAACAGCGGCTGGACGCCGGCGCCCGCGCACGCCTGACGGACCGCCTCGCCGCCCACACGGCGGCGGGTGCGGCCGTACTGCTGGCGACGCACCACCGGCCGCTCGCGGAGGCCCTCGCCGAGCGCACCGTCGTCCTCGCGGACGGTCGTCCCGTCGGCGCCGACGGAACCGCGCCCGGGGACCGCCCCGCGCCCGGGGACCGCCCCGCGCCCGGGGACCGCCCCGTTCCCGGGGTCCGCCCCGACGCCGACACGGAGAGCGCCGATGCACGCGGCGACCGCTGAGGAGACGCCGCGCGGCGCCGGTGGCCGACCCGTCGAGGCGACGGCCTACCTGCGACGGCTGCGCGCCCCGGGCCGGGCCCGCCGTCGCCGCGACACGCTGCTCCTCGTCTACGGGTGCGCGCTCGTGGCGGCGGTCTGGATCGTGCCGTACCTGGTGCGCGGGGCACAGGAGGCGCAGACGGGACGGCTGCGGGCGGCGGCGGACGACGTGCTGCCCGGGCTGCTCCCGGTCTCCGCCGCCGCCGTCTGCCTGCTCGTCGTGGTCCTCGCGGCCGCGAACGCCCGGTGGCGCGGGCCGGTACGCCTCGACCCGCCGACCGTCGACTGGCTGCTGGCCGCGCCCGTGCCGCGCGCGGCGCTGCTCCGCCCCCGCTTCCGTGCCGCCGCCGCGCGCGCCGCGACGCTCGGCGCGGTGACCGGCGGCATGGCCGGCTTCGCGCTGACCGCCCTCACCCCGGGCCGCGGGCCCGCTCTCGTCGCGGCGGGGGCCCTGGCGGGGCTGCTCACCGCCGCGTCCGGGGTGGCGGCCGGGCTGCTGGTGGAGCGCTACGACGACGTGCCCGCCGTCACGCGCGGGCTGCGTCGCGCGGTCCGCGGGGCCGTGACGGCGAGCTGTGCGGCCCTCGCACTCGCCGCGGCGCACGGGCTGCCGGCCGGCGTGGTGCTCTGGTCCGGACCGTGGGGCTGGGCCGTACAGCCGTTGGCTGCGGCAGCGGGCACGCCGGGCACCTGGTGGTGGCCGGCGGGCACCGGAGCCGCGGTGGGTGCGACCGCGCTCCTGCTGGCACGGGCCGACCGCGCGGCGGCCCGCGTTCCCGCCCGTGCGCTGCGGCGCCGGGCGGCCGCCGGCGTCCGGGTGGCCGCGTCGCTCGCCTCGCTCGACCTCCGGCAGGCCCGCGCGACCGTGACCGCCACGGCCGGGCTCCGCACCACCGCCGCACGCCCCCGGTTCCGGATCCCCCCGCCCCGGACCGCCGTCCTCGTGGTGCCCTGGCGCGACCTCACCGGCCTGCTGCGCGCCCCCCGGCACCCGGTGGCGGCGGCCCTGTGGTCCGGCGTCGCGCTCGCCGCGAGCTGCGCCGCACCGACCCCGGCGGTCGCCGCCTGCACGCTCGGCGCCGCCTACCTCGCCGCCGCCCGCCTCGCCGAACCGGCGCGGGTGGAGCACGACGACCCGCGCCGCCGGGCCAACCTGCCGCATCCCGCCGGCCGGCTCGCGCTCGCCCACGCCGTGGTTCCCGCCGCCGCGCTGCTCACCCTTCTGGGGCTCGGCAACGCCGCCCTCGCCGCGGCGGGAGCCTGGACCCCGCTCGCCGCGCAACTTCTCCTCGCCGTCCCGGCGCTGGTCGGTGCGGCACTGGTGAGTGCCTGCCGCGGCCCCGTGCCGACGCGTCTGCTGCTGGGCACCGAGACGCCGTTCGGTAACACCGGTCCGATCCAGGCCGCGCTGTGGTACGTCCGCGGACCGCTCGTCGCCCTGGCGCTGCTCGTTCCCGCATGCGCCGCCGCGCCCGGCCTCGTCCCCACCCTGTGGACGGCGTTCGCGGGCCTCCCGCTGCTCGGCTACGCACAGCGGTCCGCCCGCCGGGCGGGAGCCTGACGGGCGGACCTGAGCGTGGTGCGGGGACCTGAGCGTGGTGCCGGGTGCGCCTACCCCGCCGAGGGGCTGGCGCCGTGCAGGCGGGCGCGATGGGCGGCCTGCGCGGCGCCGACCTCGTCGTCGAGGGTGGCCGCTTCACGCAGCGGGCGCAGCGCGTCCTCGCAGTAGGTGGCGAAGTCCGTCGCCGTCGACGCCGTACGGCCGCAGTCGTCGGAGTCCGCGCCGCCGTCCAGCAGGTTGGCGCCCGGTCCGGCGTCGAGCCGGTCGTTGCCGGCGCCGCCGTACAGGCGGTCCGCGCCGCCTGCCGTCCCGACCGCGCGCACGGCCGTGTTGTCGGCGTTGTCACCGAACAGCGTGTCGTCGCCGGCCCGGCCGAACACCGTGTCGCTGCCCGCGGTCGCCGCCGTGCCGTCGCCGACCGCGCTGTCGCCGACCAGCATCATCTCGGCCGCGCTGCCACCGATCAGCATGTCGTCGCCGGAGCCGACGGCGGTACCGTCGGGCGTGAGGTGGTCGCCGATGGCGAACATGCCGCCGTCCTCGCCGAGGTCCACCACGTCGTGGCCGCCGTAGCCCGTCGCGGAACCGACGAAGGCCACGCTGTCGCCGAACGCCGCCCCCGCGGAGCCTGCGCCCTCCCGCAGCACGTCGCTGCCGGCGCCGTACGCGTCGCCGTCCTCCGCGACGGAGTCGCCGACCAGGACGTCGTCCCCGGCGTCGCCCTCCAGGGTGTCCGCGGCGCCGCCGTTCGCCTGCGTGCCCTTGGCGTCGCCGACCAGGACGTCCGGGCCGGGCCCGCCGGAGAGCCGGTCGGCTCCCGCGCCGGTGGCCCGGCCGTGCGGGGCGTATCCGTCGCCGATGACGTCGTCCGGCCCGGCCCCGCCGTAGAGGCGGTCCGCGCCGCCGCCGCTCGCCGCGGCGCCGAGGCTGAGCGAGTCGCCGACGACGGTGTCGGGCCCGGCGCCGCCATGCACGGTGTCGTTCCCCGGCCCGCCGACGACCACGTCCACGCCGCGCAGGCCGCAGATCAGGTCGTCGCCGCCCAGACCGTCGATCGTGTCGTGCCCCCGGGTGCCGATGATCACGTCGTCGCCGGAGGTCCCGGTCGTGCCGGTCACCGTGGCCGTACGGCCGAAGCACAGCTCCGGCGCCGCCTGCGCGGTGCCGGTGCCGGCACCCCCGAACGTCAGCAGGCTCGCCGCGGTCAGCACGCCGGCCGCGAACGCGGCCCGGCGCCTCCCGCCCCTGCGCGCGTCCCGTGCGCGGGACGGCGCATCGGTCCCGAATCCCGTTGCAGCCATCGGCATCGCCCTCACCCTTCGGCGCGCCCGCCCTTCTGGCGGTCGTACGTCGGGCCGAGTCATTGCCGTCCCGCAGGCGCGGTTCGCGCCGGGAGCGCCGCCCCCATCCGAACGGCGCACCCCCGTCACACCGATGGCCCGGGGCGCGGGCCCGGTCGCCGTCGGGTGCCGTTACGGCCATCGGTGCGACGGGGGTGCCGCAGGGCCGCACGAGCGGCGGCGGGAGAATGCAGGACGTGAACGACACCGTCGCCGTCGCGCTGATCACCTCGGTCTCCACGCTGACCGCCGCCGGGCTGACCGGAGTCGTCTCGGCTCGGGTGACGGGCCGCCAGCTCCGGCACCAGCGGGAACTGGCCCGCGAGGAGCGCGCCGAGCAGCGGGCCGCCGCACACCGCGACCTGTGCCGCGAGGCGTGCGAACGGTTCCTCGCCGAGGCCGACCGCGCCTACCGCACGCTCGACGCCGCCTGGACCGCGGCACCCGGCGCCGCCCCCGACGCGGAGGCGGGTTTCGCCGCCCGCCGGGCGGTGGACGAGGCGTTCGTCCGCCTCCAGGTCGCCGGGCCCGACGCCGTGGCCGCGCGGGGCGCCGAGGTGGTCGCCGCCATCGGCGAGGAGTTCCGCCGTGTCGCGCGCGGGGAACCGTCCGGGCGCACCGACGCGCTCCGCTCCCGTGCCGCCGTCACCGACGCCTTCGCCCGTACGGCCCGCCACGTGCTGGCGCCGGCACCCGGGCACGCGTCGCCGGCCCTGGAGGGCTGACCTCCCCGGCCGAAGTGCCGGTCAGGCCGTGCGGAGGCAGTCCCGCAGCCGGTACAGGCCGTCGCGCATGCGCGACTTGACCGTGCCCAGGGCCAGGCCGAGGCGTTCCGCGACCTCCGGGTAGGTGAAGCCGCCGTAGTAGGCCAGCGTCAGGGATTCGTGCTGGCGGGGCGTGAGCGTCTCCAGGCAGTGCCGCACCTGCGTGTGCTCCTCGCGGCGCTCCACCTCCTCGGCGACCTCGTCGTACGGCACCGCGTAGGCCAGCAGCCCGGCCCGGTGCTCCCGTTCGGCGGCGGCCCGTACCGTCCGCAGGCGGTCCACGGCGCGCCGGTGCGTCAGCGTCAGCACCCACGTCAGCGCGCTGCCCTGCTGGGCGTCGAACCGCGCCGCCGTGCGCCAGACCTCGACCAGGGTGTCCTGGCAGACGTCCTCCGCATGCGCGGCGTCCCTCAGCACCCGGCGGGCCAGCCCGAACACGGGTGCGGCGACGCAGCCGTAGAGGGCGGTGAAGGCGTCCCGGTCCCCGTCGGAGACCCGTGCGAGGAGCGCGTCCAGCTCGGCGCCCAGCGGGGGTCTCGGTGACGAGCCGGGTGTGGGGGCGGCTTGGGTCGGCGCGGGCATGCCTGGCCTCCGGGGAGGTGCGGTGCGGACGTACGGACGGTGCGCCCGCGGGCAGCCTACGGGTTCTCGCACGGTCGTGGTTCCCGTTCCCGGTGTCCCCGAACGGCGGACCGAAACCTGCGGGCCGTACCCGCGGTGGTCGCCGCCCGTGCGGGTGGTGTGCGGGCGGGTGCGCCCGCCTCACCTGCGGCGATGGACAGCACGTCACGCGTGCCACTGAAAGGATGAAAGGGAAATAACCTGACGAAAGGGTAGCGTGCACGGGCACGTAAGTTCCCTTCCCAGACAAGGATTTCCACACGATGCGTACTGCCCTTCGCACCGCCGTGGCCGGCGCCCTGGCCGCACCGCTCCTCGTCGTCGCCGCGTCCGGCGCCGCCACCGCCGACGAGTCCCGCTACTGCAAGGAGAAGACCCGGGCGACCGCCCACGAAGCCATCACCAAGTCCGTCTGCAGCGAGGCCTACACCGACGGCACGCTCGGCTTCGAGGAGGACGGCATCCTCACCGACGTGGTCCAGCGGCTGCTCTGACGCGATGCGCGCGCGTGGGGCCGGAGGCGTTCTCGCGCCTCCGGCCCCACGCGCCTGCGCGGGCAACGTTCCCCGGTGCCGTTCCCCGGCGCGACGCCGGAGGCACGTTCACCCGGAACGGAACGCCGCCTCCATGCGCTCCCGCCAGTCCTCGTCGGCGAAGCCGGTCGCCATCAGAGCGTCCCGGTAGTCGACGTGCGCCAGGTCGACCAGCGCCACCAGCGTGTCCACGTCGCCCGCCGCCTTCAGGACGATCGCGGCCTGCACCCGCCGGGCCTCCAGCGGCCAGGCGTCGCCCCACTCCTCCAGCAGCGCGCACACCCGGGACGCCACCTCCGGCTCGGGGAAGTCCCGCCGAATCCTCCCGGCGACCCGCGCGCCGATCTTCCCGCGCTCCGGCATCCCGCCCACCTCCCCGCACTTCGCCACCCGGCTGGAGCACCAGGGTGCCAGGAGACGGCGCCCGCCGCCGCCGTTCCCGCGTCCGCTCGCGCCGGTTACGCCTTGCGGAGCCGGGCGATGACGCCGTCGAGGTCCCGGCGGAACATGTAGTCGCGGAAGATGTGGCCCCGAGGCTCCTCGTGCCACTCGTGCGGAATCCCGGCCTGCCCGAGCAGGCCACGGAACTCGCGATGCCCGGCGAGGACCTGCGTCTCGTTGACCGTGTCGAACCAGTTGACGGGATCGGGGCTGACCCCGGCGACGAGGAAGACCCGCTTGTTGCGGTAGCTCGGGATGCGCTCGACCGGGTTCTCCGCGCTCACCCGCGCCTCGTCCCACAGCGGGGCGCCGTAGACGGTGCCACCGGCCAGGTCCAGCGCGGCCGAGGACGCGTTGGCCCAGTGGGTGACGAGACCGAAGTCGCGGCGGATGCTGGCCGGACCGGAGTGGGAACTCACCGACGCGAAGTGCCCGTAGTACTTGGCCGCGTACTTCAGCGCGCCGAAGCCGCCCATCGAGAAGCCCGACACGGCACGGCCGTTGTACTCGGCGTAGGTGCGGAAGTTGGCGTCGATCCAGGGGAGCAGCTGCGCGATGTGGAAGGTCTCCCAGTTCCGCGGACCGACGTTGGACGTGACGGGGTTCGAGTACCAGCCGGCGTGCCCGCCGTCGGGCATCACGACGATGATCGGCTTCCCGGCGGTCAGCTGCCGGATGCCCCAGCGGTCGAACGTGATGAAGTCCTGGTCCACGCCGCCACCGTGGAAGAGGTACAGGACCGGGTACCGGCGGCCGCTGGTGTGGTAGCCGTCGGGGAGCAGGACGTTGACGCCCGGGTCCCACCCGATGGCGTCCGTCGCGAACCGGTAGTACCACATGCGGGGGTCGGACTCGTTGTGGTCGACGATGCGCAGGCCGAAGCCGTCGCCGGCCGCCGCGGCCGGCGCAGCCGACGCGAGGACACCCGCGCCACCCAGGGCCGCAGCTGCGGACAGCCCGCCGGCCGCCTTCAGAAGACCTCGACGCGTGGGACGGTGCTCACTCTGTCTCTTTTACACATC
>NZ_JAVREQ010000037.1:0-31769 GCF_031845485.1 Streptomyces hazeniae | reverse complement strand
TGGCGGCGAACACCGTCTCATCAGGCGTGTCCGGCGTCCCGCCGCGCTGCGGCCGGACCCGCGAGGGAGGGATCAGCGGCTTCGCGATCTCCCACAACCCGTCCGGAACGATCCAACTCCACCTACCGCGCCCCATGACCAGCTCAACGACGCCTCACCACATAGGACACGGTCTAAGAACAGGTGAACGACTGCCACGGCTGCCGCCGTACCGGATGCGGGCCGTGAGGCGCAGCGGCGATTCCCGGCCGTGCCTGAGCGCCGGTGCCGTGTGTAAGAGGGTAGATGTGGGGGCGGCAGCGGTCAGAACTGGCTGGAGGGGTTGAGGTGACCCGGGCTCGGAGGCGGCGTGCTGCAAAGCGGGCCCGCGTCTTCCCGGATGCCGTGCGACTGCCGCTGCAGGTGCGGCTTGTCTCCGGAGAGTCGACGGGCTCTTTCCTCGGCCGTCTGGCAGCCTTGCTGGCGCAGGAGCTGCTGGACATGATGGGTGTCGGCACGAAGGCGATGGACCCCCAATTCACCGAGGTCTATCTCAACGGTGCTGCCCTTGAACGGCTGGCCGTGATGGTCGGCCTCGCACCGGAGGTCCTGCAGCGTGCGCTGCCGAACCTGCGCCCGCACCGTCTGCTGGATCCCGGGCCCGGGCCTGCGTGGAAGTGGCGCAGTGGGAAGGCAAAGGCGTCTACCTGATCCGCGCCTGTGAGCTGTGCGCGGCCGCCAAGCGGATGACCTCGGATGTGTATGTGGTGTCGGTGACGCGCTGGCGGGTGTGCGGGCGGCACGGTCGCTGGCTGGACAACCTGCGGGAGGCAGAGGCGACCTGGCTCCCGCTGCGGGACCTGCCTGAGATCACTGAGGCGCCCCGGCAGCGGCTGCTGCTGGAGCGGCGGCTGGGCGGCGGCGGGCGAGCACTGTTCGCGGACGCCCTGCACCTGGCCGCGTTCTGGTGGAACATCCCCTCTCTATCCCCCTCGGTGTGGGCTGAGCGTGGGCAACGGCTCAAGAGACGGGGCTCGGTGGGCAGCGATCTGCGTGTAGCCCCACTAGTCAGCTACCCGGAGGTGGTCTACCTCGCGTATGCACTGGCGAGGAGGGAGCGTCGCCGGATGCGCGGAACCTGGAGCTTTCAGGACGACAAAGCGTGGCTGAACGACATCGGCGAACTGCTGAAGGAACGGCGTATGCCCGCCATTCCCGCTCTGGCACCGGTGAACCTCTGGATGCAGCACCACAGCACTCCGCCGCTCCCCGCCAGTGCGAAGCGCCCCGAGCGGGGCCGCTCCCGACCTGCCCACCCCACTCCCCCACGACCAGACGCCCACCGACACGCACCTGGAAGACCTGACCTGTCTGCCCCGGCGGTTCGGCGACGAACCGGCACCACCGGATGCGACGCATGCGTGGTCAGTGGCCGGCATCGCTTGACGGCGAACACGAAGACACGATGAGCGCCTACACGTCGCACACCTTCGCGGTAGGAGGCGTGACACACTCCGCGCCCCGGCGAGCGCGAAGAGCCACCCTGATCGGCGGCCCTCGCTGAGGTCTGAACCCTGGGGTGTGGCCTGCCCCACTTCGGGGCTACCAGGGACGGATCCAGGGTCTTCACCATCTACGGCACCCAAGATTTTCCCCGAGGCCGCTGAACGCCGGCAACGCGCTGCCCAGCGCTGATGACATCGCGCGGCTGCTTCGAGCTTGCTGGTGTCCCAGCCGTACTGCGCGTAGAGCCGTCGCAGCATGGCGGTCGCGCCAACGGCGTGTCCTCGCACCGCAGCGCAGCGGCCTACTGCCTCCTCAGGCCGACTAACGACTCGTCCGTATTGAAGTCCAGGGCCATGCTGGCCCCGCCCTCCGGTTTCCACTGCCTTCAGGGGTGGAGCCTCGGGCTGGCTGACAACCGTGCGTCCGCGCGGTCGGCTACGCCCACGACGCCAGCACGCCAGGCAAGATCAGCTTCGGAAGGCGAGGTCAAGGTAGTCGACATCCTGGAGCTCGACTTCGAGGCCGTCGGCGCGGCGGCCACCGTCGCGAAAATACTGCTCACCCAGTCCTTGGGCGACAATCGCCTGCAGCTGGCGTTCGGTGGCGCCGGCCTGGCGGGCGTCGAAGAGCCGAGCGGCGTAGGCGGGCGGCAGGGTCTGGGTGATGCGCCGCAATCTGGGATCGTCGGTCGACCCCGGGGCGGCGGTGAACCCGAACCGGGCGCGGGTCTCTACCGTGATACCCGTGGTGGTGACCGCGCGGCGCCGGGCGCGGGCGCGGACGCGCGGCTGCCAGGACCGCCGCACCTCGGAGGCGAGGCGTTCGGCGAGCTGCGAGCGCGGCGTGCGGATCTGGCCCTTGATGTATCGCTCGACGGTGCGCTGCGAGATACCCAAGCGCTGCGCGGCCCGCCGGGTGGAGCCCTTCTCCGCCCGTACCAAGGCGCGCATCTGCGCCGGCGCGGACTTCGGGATCGGGCGGGTGGTCGCGGCCTGTTCGGCCGCCTCGAGACCATCTTCGACGATGCCCACGGCTCTCATTCTCCCTGGTCTGCGGGGACGGCAGTGTCCTTAATGTGTCGGGCCGGGTTGTGCCCTTGATCGAGGAGTTCGGCGGCCCACAGCAGCGGCCGGGCGCCTTCAAGCTTGACCATCCCTGGTGAGACGCCGAGCCGGAAGCAGCCCGGGGCGGGCTTGCCCTCTTCGGTGCGCGGCAGGAAGTCCAGCGGCGACGGCCCGGCGCTCGGGTAGACCACGCAGTCGGACAGCACCGCGAGCGGGTACAGGCCGGCCGTGGTAGCCATGCGGAGCATTTTGCGGTGCATATTGGTGCGCGCTTGGGCGATGACGGCGGCACGGATGTCCGGTCGCCACGTCGCGCGGTGCAGGGCGGGCCAGGGCTGGCCGGGCCGGTAGCCGGCGCCCTGTGGGCGCTCACGAAGTTTACCCAGTCCCCCTTTGACGGTGGCTTTGATCGCGGACAGCACGGCCGCCTGCCCGGGGTCAACTGCCTTGTGCCTCTCCATGGCGGCGAGGAAGGCTTCGTCGTCCAGGTCCTTGGTCACGCCCAGATCCGCCATCGTGGCGAGGTAGGCGTCCCGGAGCCGGGCGTGCCAGGGGTCCAGGTACGGGCCGGCCTCCAGCCGCACGTACGCCTCGAGCGGGTGGACGTCGTAGCCGAGTTCGACGGCGTAGGCGAGGGTCGGGGTGGCGTACCAGGCCGGGCCCTTCGGAGCGTGTCCGGTGGGGGTGAAGGGGGAGGGCAGCCGGGGGTCGAGTTCGATGTGGGAGAGGTCGACCAGCCAGGAGCCCGGGGTCTTCTTGTCGAAGGCTGGCCGCTGGAGGTGGACGGGTTCGGACAGGCCGACGGTGAGGCGGTTAGTGGCCGCGAGGAACGCGGCGTTCACGTCCAGGCCCACCGCGTACGGCTGGGTGCACTCGTCGTCAGTGAGCAGCTGCGGCTCGCGGATCCACTCGTAGGCCTCTTCGTCCAGCACTTCGTCAGGGCCGCGGACATGGCCGCGCGGTGAGACGCCATCCAGGATCGGGTGCTCGTCCGGAGCCTCTGGCGGCGCCGGATCCACGGCTTCGGTCAGGGAGCTGGAGACTTGGCCGGAGACCCAGTCGCCGGAGTCGTTGTCGCGAACGGCGCGGGTAGGCGGGCGCAGCGCGGTCATCAACTCCAGCCCGCATACCGCCGCCGATCCGCGCGGGGTGATCACGCGGGTGGCGTAGTTGCCCAGCACGCGGGCGAGTTCCGCCGAAGGCAGGTCTGCCGTGGGACCCCAGGCGCGTTCGTCCAGAGCATCCCAGGGCAGGACGGCGAGCTGCACGCATTGGCGGCGGCCGCCGTCTGCCGGGCGGTAGATCCGCGGCCACGGGCCGAAGCCGCGCCGGGTGAGCTGCCACCCCGCCCCGGCCAGTTCCTTGACCACGGGGTGGTCCTCCGGAAGACGCAATCCACGACGGTCGGTGAGCCGGTGGGGCAGCCCGAAGGCCTCTGTGGCGGCCGCGGTGAGTACGAGCAGCGGGTCGGCGTCCTGGCCGTGGCGGTGGAGCCGGGCTGCGCCGAGGGCGACGTCGTTGAGTGCCCAGTCGACCAGGCCCGGAAGGTCGCCTGCGGGGCAGTCAAGCACCAGGCCGCCGACGCCGTAGGCCGTGCCATCGCCGTCGACCACGGCGAACGGCCCGTTCACGAACCGGTCATCGGCGGCGGCCGCGGTTGCCGGAGCGCGAGTTGGTTTCGGGGTGGCCTTCTTCGCTGCCGGGCGCCGCGACGTCGACGACGGCCCGGCCGTCTTCGCCGGACGGACGGGGGTGGCGGACCTCTTGGCCACAGGAGCAGGGACGGTGGACTGCCCCCCGGCGTCGGTTGGTGCTGCGACACGGTCTGAGGGGTAGAGCCCGGTCAGCTTCTCCAGCAGCCGGGCGTACGCCTCGCGGTGCGGCGGCCGTGGCTCGGTCTTCCCCGACTCCCACGCGCCGACGGTCGCGCGGCGTACCTTCAGCGCGCCCGCAACCTGGTCCAGCGTCAGCCCGTGCGCCTTCCGCAGCCTCAACCGCTCTACAGGCGGCGGCAGTGAAGCGTGCCCGGCGACGAGGGCGTCGACCGCGTCGAACATCTCGGACATGAAGCACCTCCACACCACACTCTATCCGGCGAACCGCACAGTTGACGTACGGATAGCGCACGAACTGCGTACTATTGAGGGGGCACCACACCTCGTGATGGTGACGAGCGTGCTGCTGGCTGCCATGCCGACGATCCGTTGGGGCCAAGCGCTAGCTGTAAAGGCCAAAGAGCCCGTCACCGCCCGGCCTTGACCGGGGCGGCTCGGGCCGTCGGCCCTTCCTCGAATGTGGACGGTGAGCCCTGCCCTCGCCCGGGCCTCAGTCGCCCGTTGTGCGAGCTACCGCCAGCAGAAGCTCTTGTGGCGTGTACTGGCCTCGCAAGTGAGTAAGGGCGGACTGCAGGCGGCGAATGCGTTGCCCTTGGTCGCTGGCTGCGGCAGTGGTCACCGTTTGTGTCAGGAAGGCGCTTGGCGTCTGGTCGCGGGCCGCGGCAAGGCGGCGAATGTGGTCGTCGACGGCTTGGGGAAGGTCGACGCGGAGCAGGACCGTGCCGTCCGACTCCGGATAGTGAGTGGTCAGCGCATCGACCGGCAGGCAGTTGCCGATGCGGTGTCGCCCTCGTGTGAATGCACTGTCGGGGTTCCCTGCCCGTACCAGGTCATGACGTGTGTCCTGTCGACGTTGGCGGCAATGCGCAGGCGCCGTCCTGCTCGGGCCAGTTCAGTTTCCTAAGCGGGGCGTGCCAGGGTGATTTCAACGGCGTGGCGCGGCAATTTGATCGCCCTCCGAGTGCGACGGCAGCGGCCAGCGAGGCTACGTCCTCTGTCTGTCGCGGTAGTGGATTGTTCTGGGGTGTGCGAGAGCTCGGCGCTCTCGGCGTGGTGGCTCATGTGGTGGGCAGCGGCTTGTCGTGCGGGCGGGGCTGTGTGGGGTTGCCGTCGGGGTGGTGGTCGATCCAGTTCAGACCGCCGAGGTCGAGGTGTTGGCGTGCGCGGGTGACGGCGACGTAGGAGAGGCGGGCTTCGGCGGTGTCGATGGGGCCGGGCTGCGGGGTGCCGTCTTCTGCCGCGGGGGTGTCGGGGCTGGGGGCGGGTTCGGTGAAGTCGTCGGCGATGCGGACGACGGGCCATTCGCGGCCTTTGGCTTTGTGGGCGGTGGAGACGGTGATGTCGGCGAAGGCCTCGTGGCTGAGTTGGTTGACGGCGTTCAGGATGGCGTCGGTGCCGTGGGTGTCGACGAGGTCGACGAGGGGGGCGAGGTCGCGGCCGGAGGGGTCGTGCTCGGCGTAGTCCTGGAGTTCTCCCCAGGTGCGGAAGAGGAGGAGTTCGGGGTGGGTGGTGGGCTGTCCGGCTTTGAGGTCGCGGGCGGCGTGGGCGAGTGCTTGGAGGGCTGCTCCGCCGCCGGTGAGAGCGACGCGGTGGCCGGTGGCGAGGTGGTGGAAGACTTGGATCATGGCGCCGACGTTGGTGCGGCAGAGGATGGCGGTGGGCTGGTGGTGGTCGCCGATGGTGGTGGTGAGGGTGGGTGTGCCGGTGAGGCGGATGGGCGCGTCGGCGATGGCGAGCCAGCGGTTGGCTTCTTCTGCGAGGTGGGGACCGAAGCGGAAGGACTGGGAGAGGTGGAGGTGGGTTCCTGCGAAGCCGGTCATGACGTCGCGGGCGCCGCGCCAGCCGTAGATGGCCTGGGCTGAGTCGCCGACGATGACGAGCTGGGCGTGGCCGCGCTGGGCGGTGAGGATGCCTTCGAGGACGGGGTTGGTGTCCTGGGCTTCGTCGAGGAGGAGGAAGTCGGCGGGGATTTTGGGGTCGGACAGAGCCCAGATCTTGAGGTAGTGGTCGTGGTCGAAGCGGACGACGCCTTCGCGGGGGTGTTGGAGGTCGGCCCAGGCTTTGCGGGCATAGGGAAGGACGTGGTGGGCCAGGGCGGCGTGGTGGGTGTCGTCTTCGAGGCCGCGGAGGCGGGGGACGTGCCGGGCACGTAGGTGGGTGTCGACGGAGTGGCAGAAGTGGGTGACGGTCTTGAGCGCGGCGTTGGAGAGGGCGCGTTCGCTGACGTCGCGGTCGCCGATGCGTAGGGGTTTGGTGATGCCGAGGGCGGCGCCGGTCTTCCAGGTGGGTGTGCGGGGGGCGTTGAGGCGGGGCAGGTAGCGGTGGCCGATGGCGGCGAAGGCCATGGCGTGGGCGGTCTTGCAGACCACGTTGGGTGGGAAGGCGGCTGCGGCGGCGGTGGCGATGGCTTTGTTGAAGGCGATGTAGCGGCCTCGGGCTTGGGTGGCGGAGGCCAGGAGGGCGAGGGTGGTGGTCTTGCCGGTGCCGGCGCCGGCTTGGAGGGCGAGGTGGTCGCCGTGTTTGAAGGCGTCGACGGCCGCGGTCTGTTCGTCTGTGGGGGTGTGCGCGGTGGGGGTGCTCACGTGGAAGGTGGTCCGTTCAGGTGGGGCGGGAGTTTGCTGGGGCCGGTGTGGCGGGTGACGGCCGGGCGCAGCGGCTGCAACGCAGCTGGGCGGGGTGACGGTCGTGTGGTGGCTGGCTGCGGTATGACGTGGCGTCGATGGGGGTCGCTGCCTGAGTGGCCGGTGAAGGGTTTCGTCGGCGAGGGGTGTCCTGTGCTGCGCATGCGGGTGAAGGTGTCACGCCGACACGGCGTCATAGCGGGCGTGTCGGGTGTGTTTCCTTCGCAGGGCTGGACGGGCTCGGCAACGCGTACGGGAGTTCGCCTGTGTGTTCGGGCGTGGTCACCGTTTCGGGCGGGACTCCCCCGCCCCTGGCCGCCTTCCGGCTGAGGGTCAGGCGGTGCGGCTGGCGGGAGGTTCGTGGCCGTCGCAGAGGTGGGAGAGGAAGCCGTCGATGGGCACTTCGAGGGCGTGGGCGAGGGCGTGCCAGGTCTTCAGTGTGCCGATGGTGCGGCCTTGCTCGATCTCGATGAGGGTGCGTCTGGCCAGGCCGCTGCGGTCGGCGAGCTGGTCGTAGGTGTAGCCGCGCTCGGCCCGTACCCGCGCGAGCTCCAGTCGGAGTGCGTTGAGGTTGGGGTCAGGCGGGAAGATCGTCACCCGCCTATCGCACGGTGCAGACACCTGCCCTGTCAGTGCAGACCTCTGCCCTATTTTGACGCGGTTTGACGCCTCCACGGCGAGGCAGAGGTCTGCACTACTCTCTGCCGCCGCCGCACCCCTCCCCGCAAGCTCCGGGACGACGGGGAAGACGGTGGTCACCCGCTCGGAGCCGGAGGAGAGAAGAACGGATGGGGATCGCCGACACCCCCGCAGCCGCCAGCCGCGTCTGGGACGTCGCGGTGCAGGTACACCACGACAAGCCCCGCCTCATCTGCGCACAGTGCGGCCAGCTCCCCCAGACCGAGGACTTCCCGATCATCCGCACCAGCGTCCTCGCCCACCTGGCCGACCACGCCCGTAGCGAGCACCTTGCCGCCTACCTGCGGATCTGCCGCTGCGCCGAACGAGGCTGCCGCTGGCATCCACGCCACCGCGGATGCGCCGGCCCAGTGAGCCTGACCCTCACCCGCCACGGCCACGGCCGCATGTGGCGCCTGGCCGACACGTGCCTCGCCTGCACCGCCGCCACCCCACACACAGCACCCGTACCCGAAACCCCACAGAAGTCGTCTTTCCTCCAGTCCGCCGCGCCCGCTTTCGTGGAGTCCGGAGAGGCCGGCACGTATCTCTTCGAGGAAGGCTGGCCATGAGCAGGCGTGCCTATTGGTGCGAGGAGACGCTTCGAGAGCAGGGCAGCCAGATCTCGGAAAGCAGACAGTTGCCGAGGGCTGTCTACCCGGCTTCCGCGCTCGACAGATCGGCTGCAGGACGGTCTCTTCCGTCGTGCGCCATGGCGGGTGCGGCTCTGCCCTCCGCATTCTGCTGGTTGCCCGCGGCCCCGGCATCGAGTGAGGGGCACTTCGCACGACTCGGGCCCTCGGTCGGCTCATCGATGGAACGTGCGTGCTTCTGCGGGGGCGGTCGACCATGAGCCGGTCCGGCGTGGGCACTCAACGAGAGGATCAGCGATCTACTGTCGAGGCTTTGCGGCGTTTTCAACCTGCCGGGCTGGGCGGGTGGTTGGGCTGGAGGGCGGTGTCCGGAGGTGAAGAAGCTCCTGGTCTCCGGGGTCACGGCCAAGATCACCTGTATGCCAGGAACTTCTGCGTTGCTTGTCTACCCAGCCGGTGTCGATGTGTCCGCCTCGGCCCTGCGTTTCCTCGCCCGTGAACTGGCCGCACATCGGCGCGAACAGGGCACACGGTGGCGGAGGTTGGCCGTCGGACGCCAGGAGCTGATGGTGCCGGCCCATCTGCGGAGCGGCACACCTACGCCCAGCTCGCCGCCGGGTTCGGGGTCGGCACCACCACTGCCTGCCAGTACGTCGCCGAGGCCGTGGGCCTCTTGGCCACCCTCGGGCCGACTCTCGTCGATGCGGTGAAGAGCGCCTCGACCAAGGCGTTCGTCATCTTGGACGGCACGCTGGCTGCCGATCGACCGCATCGCCGCCGACCGGCCCTTCTACTCGGGGGAACGCAAGAAGCACTGCATGAACGTGCAGGTCATCACCGATCCGGCAGGCCGACTGCTGTGCGCCTCGCCAGCGCTGCCCGGAGCCGTCCACGACAGCAACTCATCGACGCGCTGGACGAAGCCGACGTGCAGTGCTGGGCCGACGAGGGCTACCGGGGCGCCGGCGGCACCATACGCGTGCCCTACTGGGGACGCTGGGAGACGTTGCCCGCAGGTCAGCAGGCCGTCAAACGCTCGCTGCGAAGATCCGCGCGCTCCTCGAGCAGGCCATGGCCACCCTGAAAACCCGGCACCCCCTGTGCAAGCTGCGATGCTGCACCACCCGCATCACCAGCCTCGTCCAAGCCGTCCTCACCCTCCACCTGACCTGCTCGAGCTGAGGTTGCAAAAAGCTCATTGAGGAAGTCCTGGGATTCAGGTGCGCTTCCGGCTCCTCGGCCTGAGGGGTGTGCTCGGGACAGGCGGGCGGCCGGCGACAGTGAGCCGCCAAGACACTTCGTGCTCCGTTTGCTGGCATCTGCGGACGGGGCAGACCATCAACGGCCCAGCGATCAGGAGGTGTCTACGACTCAAGGCAAAAGAGCCCTGCCGGGATGGCTCTCATCGGGACACTGGACCCAGCGGCCGAGCCTGCTCCACGAAGCAGACGCGCTGTCTCCGAAAGGTCACGAACCTCCTTTAACGCCCTTCTCCGGAGGCCACTGACGTAACGTTTCGTAAGGCAACCGCGAGCCGCAGACACTGCAGATAGCTCGCCCAGCGAACGTTTTCTCAACGCGTGCCTCTGTGACAGGTGGTTCGACCACGCTGTGGCAATGAACATGAGGTGCTGCTATAAGATGCCTGTCCGGCCAGAGAACTCCGGCCGGACACGCACCCTTGGGAGAACTGGCATGGCACAGCGCGTAGTCACGTTGTATACGGACGATGTCTCAGGTGAACAGGGCGATGACGTGATCGCTCACACCTTCAGCATCGACGGAGTGAACTACGAGATCGACCTGGGGCCGGACACATATGACCAGTTCCTAGAGGCTTTGGGCCCCTTCGTGAAGGCGGGCAGGAAGGTCGGCGGAGCGCGCAGGAGTGGATCGAACCGCCGTCAGGGTGTAGGGCCGGATCCGGTCAAGGTCCGGGAATGGGCAAAGTCGCAGGGGCTTGAAGTCAATGACCGAGGGCGTGTTCCGCGAGACGTTGTCGAGAAGTATCGGGCTGCGCACTGACGTTGCGTGCATCTCGGTCACGTGCTCGTGCCTGGACCGCTCTCCATCGCTTCGGCGTTTCCCACCCGGCGCATGATGAGTACTGCCAATCTGGGTGATGACGCACTCGCGGCCGAAGTAGCGGCTCACGCCTCTGCCCGGCCAGTGGCCCTAACCGGAGGCTGGAACCCGGTACCCTGAATGAATTCGGTGACCTCCGTCCGGCTGCCAGAGGGGCAGCAGCGAACTCTCTTGGGCCGCAACCTCCGCGTGGCGCCCGGCGGAGAGGGCCCTATACGAGCAGCCAGAGTAGGCAGGTAAGTGCGGCTACGGCTCCGAGCGCCGCTGCGGCGATCTGCCAGATCCTCTGTTGCGATGGCAAGGTGAGCACGTAGGGTGCTGCGGCTGTCGGGATGACGTAGTAGACGCGGTGTGCGTGCTGGTGGCTCACGACGCGCGCGAGGCGGAGATAGGTGAATTCGGCTCGTCTGGCGACTTCGTTGTGCTGCGGCCGGAGATGGGGCTGTGCGAGGTCGCGGAACCTGTTCGATATGTCCTTCGTGGTCGGGTCTTCGTTGGTCAGGCTCATGCGCTCCCAGGTGCCCTTCTCGCGGGCGGCGGCCCAGACCGGGTAGGGCAGGCCTTCCTCGGGCTTCTTGATTCTCTTAGTTGCCGGCCGCCGGCTGATCCTGCCCTCGGTCCACGTCACGGTCCGGCCCGCTCCTCGGCATTCCTCATGGGATTCGGTTCCGGCGCCTGCGCAGTCCGGGCAGTTTCGTATACCCCTCCCCCGGCACAGTGGGCAGGGAACGCGGCCCTGGCCCTTACAATTGGGACAGGCTGCGTTCTCAGCCCCGCACTGTCGGCAGGTGCGACGTTCCTCTGCCGACCGGTGCTCCCTGACCTTGCGGGTCTTGGTGCCGGTGCCTTCGCATCGAAGGCATGGATCGAGCCCGTGGCAGTCGGGGCATGCTGCGGACGCATCGCAGTGAAGGTCGCCTCTTCCCTGGCACCGGGAGCACGTCGTCTTCCCGTTGCCGCAAGGGCAAAGCCTCTCCGCCAGGGAGCCCCGCCGTACGAGTCGCACGGTCTGGGGCTCAGAGACGTCCTTCGGCGAATCCAAGCTGTAGCGGGTGAGGGAGTCGTACTCCGGCCGTCCGGAAAGGTCGATGTGGCCGTAGTGCTTCTGCTCTTGCTCCGTTCGGGTCTCGATCGACCGGGTGACCTCGCCTTCCAGGAGGGAGTGCCACGTGATCTCGCCGGTGTCGGGGAGACCGAGCTTCGGTGCTTCTCCACGCTCCTGAACGCAGCGTCGCACTGCGTCCAGGACGACCTGCTCGTTCAGCACACTCCCCCTGTCCGCGGTGACGCCTCAGGCAAGACACCGCTTGGAACCCCCGCACCGAGGATGATGATCAGCAGAGCGGCCGGCTGCAGCATCCGTAGCGACTGCCCGGCCATCATCTGGCCCGGCGTCACCATCATTGAACACCCCCGCACCCGCAAGAGCCGCCCATTGCGGCATACCTGGGTGAAACTTCCTCAAGCCGTGCCAGCAACCGGCTCTGCCTGCTGCCGAGGCCGGTGTTTCCGCGAAGGCAAGGATGCCTCGAAAGATTGCGTCACCGACGGCGCAAGGTCATCGTTGTCCGGCAGTTGGGCACGGGCCACACGGAATGCTCCGTGGCGTCTATCTCGTGGCGACCCTGGTGCTGCGGGGAAGGGTGGTCAGGTTCTCCTCTTGCCCGTCCTGGGTGAGGGTAGCTGGTCGGAAGATGGGGTCCAGTTGTACGCCGAGGGCTTGGAGGGCCTCGATTTGCGGGGTGGGCATCTGGGCGGCGTTGTTGCGGCAGCGTGCGAGCCAGCGGCCGAGACGGACGACGTCGTTGTGGAGGGTTTCGCGGTGGTAGCTGGGCACGTCGGTGTGGCCTTCCCGGTGGTGGAACTGCCGTAGCGCTCTCAGTCCGCGGTAGAACTCGCGTACTGCCGGGGCGGAATGGTGTCGCAGCAGCATGGCGTGCGGGTGGCAGTGCGGGTGATAGATGGCCAGTTGCGCGAGGAGGTGGCCCTGGGCTGGCTCCAGGTCGTGCAGGTGGGTGATGTTGTCGTCCAGCCAGGGCTCTGCCGGATGACCTGAGGGGGTGATGACCTTGTGCGGCGGGATGTTGCCGGCGAGTTGGCCGCGCAGGTGGGCGTAGGTGTGCTGCCAGTCGATGCCCCAGGGCGGGTTCCACCACGGGTCGGCGGCGCTGAGGGCTCGGACGCGGTCCGGGGGTAGCTGATTGTCGTTCGCGAGTGTGCGTTGCTGGTGGAGCCAGGCGATGAGGTCTTCGTCGGCGTGTTCGGTGGCGGTGGTCAAGGCGAGTGTGTCGTGGGCTGTGGCGGCGGTGACGGCTTTGGCGAGGTGGTATTCAAAGCTTTCCGGCGGGTGGGGCCAGGAGATGTTGAGGGTGGTCAGGGCCAGGGCCCTGTCGGGCGGGAGGCTGCCTTCGGCGTACAGGGAGCGTTGCTGTCCGAGCCACAGGCCCAGGTGGTAGCCGGTGTGGTCGGTGTAGTCGCTGGGGATGTCGAGATGCCCGTGCTTCTTGAAGAAGCGGACTGCTGCGGTGTAGCCCTCGTTCCACAGGCCGGTGTCGGGTTGGTGTGCGCGGACGCCGATGGCCAGAGCGATTTCGTCGGCGCGTTCGGGGGAGGGGTCCGCTTCGGTTGGGCGGTTCTTGTCCTTCCCTCCCGTGCCGGGGAAGCGGTGGTAGAGCTTGGCGTCGTGGGCGCTCAGTCCATTGAGGACTTCCCAGACGACGGCGAAGTCGGAGCTCGTCAGGGCCTGCTCGGTCGTTTGTCGTTGCCCGACATAGACCGGGATGATCAGCGTGGCGATCTTCCCGGAGCCCAGTGGCTGGCGCAGGGCCCTGCCGAGCGCCTGAATGATCTCGGAGGCGCTTCGCTTGGGGTCGGCGAAGAGGACAGCGTCGGCGTCGGGCACGTCGACGCCTTCGGAGAGCACGCGGACGTTGCACAGCACGGCGCCGTCGAGGGCGCTGCGATGCGGGCCCAGGCGCCTGAGCAGGGGGATGGTGGCGAATTCGTTCAGGTGCCATGCGCGGCTGCGCGCCGAGCTTTTGCTGTGCAAGGCGTGGGTCCACAGCCGTCGGATCCCGGTGTTGCGTGCGGCGGCTGCGACGGTCTTGGGGAGGGTCTTGCTGAAGTTGTCTGCGTATTGGATGCGGCTGTGGAAGCTGATGACGCGGCGTAGGTTGTGGGCGGCCATGGCGCGCAGGAGGCCGACTTGGGTGGCTGCGAGCCGCACTCCGTCATGGTGGGGGGCGGCCCATTGGGTGTGGAGGAAGGCGTGGAGTTCCTCGTCGTTGACGACGGGGACGGTGATGCGGTAGTCGGCGAGGATTCCTCGGTCGATGGCGTCGGCGAGGCCGAGTTGGTAGACGACGGGGCCGTAGATGGCCGGGTCGTTCATGGAGGCGACCTTGAGCGGGGTCTTTCCGCGGTGACGGGGTCCCTCGGTGGTCCACACGCGGGGTGTGGCGGTCATGTACAGGCGTCGTTGGGCAGGGATGGCGGCATCGTCATGGATCGTGGCCGAGCGGCTGTGGACGTTGCCGCTGCTGCGGTGGGCTTCGTCGATGATCACCAGCGACCAGCGGGGCAGGTGGTGGCTGCTGTGGGCGGTGGTGAGAGCTGGCAGGGAATGGTAGGTGGTGAAGGCGACGATGGGCTCCCCGCGGCATGCGGCGACGGCTTCGGCGATGACGCGGGGCTTGGTGGTCAAGGTGATGTGCTTCCTGACAGCGCCCGCCTGGCGGTAGGGCATGGAGCAAATGCCGAGCATGTGCTCGATAGTGCTGTCGCCGTGCCAGCGTTTCGCAGTCTGGGCGATGAGGTCCAGTGAGGGCACCACGACAAGGATGTTGCCTTCGTGAGCGAAGTGCTCGGCGATACGGATCGCGACGAGTGTCTTGCCGGTGCCGGTCGCGGAGACGATGGTCGCGCGTGGCATCCGGGAAAGCGCTTTGATGCCGGCCCTGCGAGCCTCCTGCTGGTGAGCGTAAAGCCGCTTTACACCGTAGATCCTTTCACCGTGTCGAGCGGTCCGTTGAGACATGTGCCAAGCTTCCTCTGAGGAATGGCAGTTGGGTGCGCGCTGGGGGAAGAAAACGCGACGCGTGTGCGACTGGGTACGATCCCGGCTCTGCCGTTCGGTGTACTTCGTGGTCGATAGCGGCTAAGAGCTTGTCTCATTTGGCGAGTCTGCGGTAGCAGATGAAGGTGCAGGCGATGCTGGTGAAGGCGAGGAAGTGGTCGGCTTTGCGTTCGTAGCGTCGGTGGAGGCGGCGGCAGCCGGCGAGCCAGGCCATGGTGCGTTCGATGACCCACCGGTGGCGGCCCAGTCGCTGGGAGGTCTCGACGCCCTTGCGGGCGATGCGGTGGGTGATCCCGCGTCCGCGTAACCAGCGCCGCAGGTGGGCGTAGTCGTAGCCCTTGTCGCCGTGCAGCTTGTCCGGCCGGCGACGTCGCCGCCCGCGCGGTGATCGGATCGGCGGTATCCCCTTGACCAGGGGTATCAGCGCCTGGCTGTCGTGGGTGTTGGCGCCAGAGATGCCGACGGACAGGGGCAGGCCGGTGCGGTCGGTGATCAGGTGGATCTTCGACCCCTTCTTGCCTCGATCCACAGGATTCGGACCCGTCAGTGCCCCCCTTTGAGGGCCCTCATGTTCACCGAGTCGATCGCGCAGCGCGTCCAGTCCAGCTCTCCCCGACCACCGAGCTCGTCGAGGACCACGCGGTGGAGCTTGGCCCACACTCGTGCCTTCGACCACTCGGTGAACCGGCGGTGAGCCGTCGGCCCCGACGGGCCGAACGAAGGCGGAAGCTGCCGCCAGGTGCAGCCCGTCGTGGCCACGAAGATGATCGCCGCCAGCACTTCCCGGTCGCCGTACCGCCGACGGCCCCCGCCCTGCGGACGGGAAGGCGCCACCGGCACCACCCGCTGGAACAGCTCCCACAACTCATCCGGCACCAGACGCTCAACGATCACCACGGCAGCAGGCTACCGACCGTCAGGCCAAATGAGACGAGCTCTAAGAATAGGCCGGTGCCGCACGAGGGGTCGAGCGGTCTGTTATCGGGAAGGCGAGTGCGGGTGCGGTCACTGCCGGTTCGGGTGCGTTTCGTCCCCGGTGAGTCCACCGGGTCCTACGTCACGCGGCTGGCTGAGGGGAACCGCATCTCTGTCGGCGCATTACTCGGGAGCGTGGGTGAGGGGAAGTCCAAAGCGGTGGATCCCCGGCTGACTGAGCTGTATGTCGACCGTGCGGCGCGTGCGAGGCTGGCAGCCCTGGCTGGGTGCCCGGTCGAGCGGCTGACGCGGGCGCTGGTCAGTACCCGGGATGGGCAGTTGCTGCCCGGCGGGCACGAGGAGCCGGTGTGGAGATGGCCGTGGCAGCCGTTGAACGGGTTCTTGGTGCGGGGCTGCTCGTTGTGTGCGGCCAAGCGCTGCGTCAAGGCACCGGTGTGGCTGATGTGGCCGGACCCGTGGCGCGTGTGCGTGGAGCACGGGAGGCTCACCGACAACTCGCGTGATGACTTTGAACCCTTCATCGACCTGACCGATCGGCAAGAGGCCGTGAAGGCCGAGCGGCAGCTTGCGCTGATACGACGGTGGGGCCCTGTGGGACGTGCTGTGGTGGCTGATGCCTTCGGGATCCTTGCCCACCCGTTGATGCGGGGTGCGATGCCGGCGAGTGAGCGTCGGGCGCCGCTGGCCCGCCTGTCCATGGTGGCGAAGCTCGCGCGGGCGCTGGTGAGGGTGGAGCGGCGGCGGCTGGCCGGCCGCCTGACAAGGGAGGGCTACGCGGCGTGGGCGCGGCAGATGTACGCGGATTTGGGGTGGAGTTCGTCCGAGGCAGTGCAGGAGTGGAGCAGGCGCCATCGCCTTCTTCCGGCCTGGCAGGCGCAGCCGGGCAGCAGGCTGCGCCTGCCACCGCAGGCTCCGCACGATCAGGTAGCGGAGTTGGCCTCTTTGGAGGAGGCGACGTGCCTGCCGTGGATCCTGAGCGCGCATACCCCGCGCCAGTTCGGATGAGGGGCGAACGTGATCGAACGTGAGGGCTTTGGCCAGGGCGTGGCGGGTTCTCCTCAAGGCGCCGCGTGGGCGGGGCGGCCTTTACTCGTGCCGGAGGGCGGTGCGCTGGGAGCGAAGAAGGGCAGAGCGGTGAGAGAGGTGCAGGTGCTCTTTCGCAGTGCCGCGGGCCGCAGCTGTCTTCAGGAGCCGGGCATGCTGCGGGATGTGCCGCTGGAAGAGCGCGGGCCACTGGAGGAACCGCGGGCGTACCAGGGCAGGCGGTCGAAGCTGACCAGGTGGTTCGCCGCCACGACGGGGCGCAATGTGTGGTGCGTGAGCACCGTGCACCGGGACGCTGCGATGCTGCTCGACTTCGATCCCGGCATCGAGTGCTTCCAATCCCACGTGGCGAGGGTGCGCTGGCACGATGATGGGGGCGCGGGCTCGTCCCAGCCGGCCTTCTTCGCCCGGTCGGGCAGCGGACAGCGACTGGCTTTGGTGCACCCGTCCTCTTCCCCGCAGGAGAGGGAGGCGGTGCAGGTGGCGGCTGAGGCGGCGGGCTGGACGGTGCGGGAGATGGCCGTCCCTCGCGGGGCGCTGTGCGATGCGCTGACGCTTCTCGCTCACTTCCGGGCCGCCGAGTTCGCCGACGCTGAGGCCCGCCGGGTCCTGCTGGAGGTCTTCGCCCGGCCGCGGCTCCTCGCCGAGGGCGCGGCCGCTTCCGGCCTCGGACTTGCGGCCATGAGCCGGGCCTGGCATCTGCTGTGGACGGGGGATCTGACATTCGACTGGGACGCTGCGCTCACGCCGATGTCGATGGTGTGGACCAGCGGGAAGGACACCAAACGATGACGATGGCTGTCGCCGAGGCGGACGCCGCGCAACAGGGCCGGCTGCCTTTGGGCGCGGTGGTGCGCTGGCAGGGCGGCTCGTATCAGGTGGTGGCGCTGCAGGGCACGGAGGTGCAGTTGTGCAGCCTTGGCGACGACGGATGTGATGCCCGCGCGCTAGTCTCGGCCGTGGTGGGCGCCGAGGACTTCGCCCTCCTGGACGAGAAGGAGACGCCCCTGCCGGGAGTGCGGCTTCCCGATACCGGCGCGTTGAGCGTGGTGGAGGCGCAGGAGTTGGAGCGGGTGCGGCAGTGGGAGCGGCACCTGCTCGAGATCAGGAACGGTGTTCCTCCCGGCATGGCGGAGGGCACGCCGCCGCGGCCTGGCTACGACCCGGGCCGGTTCACGATCAAGCAGCGTATTGCGGCGAAGGCTGCGGAGCTGAAGGCGCTGGGGTGGTCGAAGGCCTCAGCCGGAACGGTCGAGCGGCGGTATCAGGCCTACCGGGCGCGCGGGGTCTACGGCTTGTTGCGCGCAGTGCGGCCCGGCTCGGCGTGGGGGCGGACCGATGAGCGGGTCGTGCAGCTGCTGCTGCGCGAAGAGCAGGCGAGCCGGAAGGAGACCGCGTGCGACGCGACCGCCCTGTATGAGCGGCTGCAGGCCGCTGTGCGCCGCCGCTACCCGGACGTGGCAGAGAAGATCATGATCTCGCCGGCCACGTTCTACCGGCTGCTGAAGCGGTTGGACATCTCGCCGAAGCGTTTGAAGTGGCCCACCCACCGGCGGATGGACGAAGCCAACGGCGCCACCGCCCCGTACGAACCGACCACCGCACGGCTGCTGGGCGAACAGGTCCAGATCGACTCCACCGGGCTGGACATCCTCGCCGTGGGCGACGACGGCCGGGTGGTGTCGGTGGAGCTGACCGCGGCGATCGATGTGGCCACCCGCTCCATCATCGGCGCCATGATCGTGCCCAAGTCGCCGGGCCGGGGGCCGCGCGGCCGGCGACTGGGCGGCCGCGCCACCCGCTCGTTCGACGCGGTACTGATGCTGGCCCAGGCCCTGGCCCCGATGCCGGCCCGGCCCGGCTGGTCCCCGCGCGCCCTGGCGGAGCACTCGCAGTTGCCGTACGCGGACCTCCTCGCCTGCGACCCGCAGATGGAAGGGGCCGCTGCACGGCCGGTGATCAGGCCGCGCAAGATCGTCGTCGACCACGGCAAGATCTTCAACAGTGAGCACTTCGACGACGTGTGCACGATGCTGGGCATCGACGTCGCCCCGGCGCGGGAGCGCACCGCCACGGACAAGGCCATTATCGAGAGCACCTTCGGCGCGATCAAAAAGGGGTTCTGCCAGCACGCCGCCGGCTACACCGGTGAGGAGCTGGCCCACCGCGGCAAGCACGTCGCCGACGGGCCGTTGTGGACCCTGAACAAGCTGCAGGACCTGCTCGATCAGTGGATCGTCGTGCACTGGCAGCAGACACCGCACGAGGGACTGCGCAACCCGTTCCTGCCAGGGATGAAGATCAGCCCCAACCGCATGTACGCCACACTCGTGGCCGCCGAAGGGCATGTGCCTCTGCCGCTGACCCCGCACCAGAACCGCAAGCTGCTGCCGTTCAAGTATCTGATGGTCACCGACAAAGGCGTACGGATCGACCACCGCACCTACAACAGCGAGGAACTGCAGGAGTACCGGGGCAAGCACTCGGGCATTCCCGGCCAGGGCAGGAAGTGGCAGATCCGCTACTCCCCCTACGCGCCGCGGTGGGTATGGCTGTATGACCACACCTGCGACGACTGGGTCAAGGCCGAGTTCATCCATCAGCGCCTGATCAGTGACGCCTGGACCCAGTACACCTACGAGCAGGCCACCTTGAACGTCCTTGAGGCCGGCGGCGATCGGGAGGATGAGCGGGAGATCGCCCGTGAGGTCTCTCGGCTGCGGGCTCGCGCGCGACGCGGCCCGGTGCCGCAGGAGCAGCCGCGGGTCCCCGAGCTGTTTACCGGTCCCGCTTTGGACCTGGACCTCCCGGAAGCAGACCCCTACGAGGGAGTGCCCGACCCGGTCCCGGGCAGCATCGAGCGGGCCCCGTCCCTCCTCGGCGACCCCCGGGCGATCTTCGACCTGGCCGGATCGGCCTGTGACCCCGGTCCGGCAGGTGCGGTCGATGGTGCCGGCACCCGCTCGGGAACCGACCAGGAAGAGGCCACACCGGGCCTTCCGCCGGCCCGGACACCACACAGTCCTCGGGCGCGGCCCGGCAGCTTGCGCGGCAGCGCAGCCGACATCTTCCGCACCTTCCCCGCCCAGGGAGCCGGCCCGTCCGACCCCGGCGCCAATGCAGACCACGTCGATTACGGAGACGATGAATGAACCGCGAAGAACTCCTGCCCTCCCTCCCTCCGACGGTCACGGAGGCAGTCACCAGGCCGATCACCCCGCCGCTGCTGACCACGAAAGAAGGCTGGTACGCCGCCTACGCACGCCATTTGAAAGCGCCGGACCTGAGCGACTGCGCGCCCAGGGGCACGCGTGTCGGCCCGCTGGACCCGCGCATGATGTATCACGCGGAGATGCTGCCGGTCATGACCCCGGCGCTGGAGCGCGGGCTGAAGGACGCACGCCGGCTGCTGCGCGTGAGCCGCTTCCGCAGCGTCGGCCGCAGCATAGACATGGTCGTCGACGGTGACCGCGGCGCCGGAAAGTCCACCCTTGCGATCCAGATCGGGCGTGGCTTCCACGGGATGGTCGAGACGGACTTCGGAGTCGACCCCGACCGGGTACCGGTCATCTACCTCACCGTCCCGCCCGAGCGGGAAGGCAACCTGAACTGGGCCATGCCCTTCGCGCAGTTCCTCGGCCTGGACCACACGCTCAATCCCAAGGAACGCACCCGCCGGACGGCGGACATGACCGAGCCCATCGTGCACGTGATGAACGAGGTCAAGACACAGCTCGTCATCATCGACGGCATCGACCGTCTCCGCAGGAGCGAGATCGCAGACGCCTTCGACTACCTCGAATGCCTGCAGGACCGCACCCGGATCAGCTACCTCTTGTGCGGCACCGGCGCCCGCGACGTCGTCCACGAGGCCGCCTACGACGACAAGCGCGCCCGTCTTCCCAAAGAGATCAAGGGCGCCAAATTCCGCAGTGACCGGCCGGTGCTGTGGGCAGGCGCCATCCGGTACGGGGAGGACTGGCACCGTGTCGTCGAAGCCTTCGAGGACGACCTGGTGCTCTACGACCACAAGCCCAAGACCCTTCTGGGGCTGTCGAAGTACCTCCACAAGCGCACCGGCGGCTACATCGAAACGCTCAGCTACCTCATCTGCCAAGCCGCCCAGGAGGCCATCGAGACCGGCACTGAGGCGGTCACCAAACTGCTTCTGGACGACATCCGCACAGGCCGCGGTGACGTGCTGTAGCGCTCAACGGCCACGGCCGGGCGGTCCGCCTGCCGCCTGGGCTTTCAGGTACCTGACGGCTGTGCGGCACGCCCGATGATGCGGTGGAGCCGGCCGTCGTAGGTGGTCCCCAGGGCGGTGACCGTTCCCACAAAGGGTCCCGGACCATGCCGCAGGGCGCTGACGTAGTTCTCGGGCAGCAGCACGCGGTCGCCCACGGCGAGGGCTCCCTCGCCCTCCCAGAGGTAGCCGTATCCGTCGACGGTCACCGCTTGGCGCCCGGCGACCTCGAAGCGACGTGTCGCGCCGTCGAGCTTCTCGCGCAGTTCCCGGAGTTGGCGCTCGAGATGCGCAACATGCAGCTCCGTCGACCGCTCTTGCGCCTGACGCTCCTCGGCTCGACCGGCCGACAGTCCCTGCTCATAGGCCCGCACAAGCCCGGCCTCATGGTCCGTGGTGTGGAGCTTGCAGGCGAATCCGTAACCGGAGTACTGGGCGCGGCAGGGCTTGCCGGACTTGGTGGGCCGCCCGCAAGGGCGCAGGGCTATCTCATCGAACACTGGATTCTCCTGATGTTGAATCTCGAACACGTCCGGGAGTGGCGCCCTTCTCGGGACGCCCGGGCGCGCCGCACGCCGGGTCGGGCGCCTTCTGGGCTGCTGGGTGAAGCTTTGGCTTCGGGCTGGGCTTCAGCTGGCAACAGCGCCGGGGCGCCGGGGCTGGATGAGGAGCGCTTCGAGCGGTTTGGTCCGGTGCGGGCGCGGAACCTCCATCCAGCTCTGACCATCCTCGAGGTAACGCGAAAGGCAGCGGAAGTAGCGCCAGCCCAGATCGATGAAGCACTGCACACCCCGGTCAGGCCCGGAAAGGCGCCGACCGTGCAATTCCACCTGATCCGGACTCACTCCCTCCCTCTCCAAGTGCGCTACCGCACTCGCTCCGGCGCGACGCAGCGGGCTGCTCTCTGTCCACCGCCGGCGAAGATGGTGCGCCGCCTCGGTATCGGCGGGTTCTGCGTCGGCCAGGTCGATGCGCGCCACGTGGATGCGCTGTGCCTGGTGCAGTTCCCACAACTGGATGCGCACCGGGTGGGGCGGGATCTGCGCCATAGCCTCGAACACGGGCAGCATGTGATCGCGCGGGGCGCTACCGGCGGCGGGGTCGACCGGTAGCCGCTCCAGACGCTCGCGCGCCAGGTCGAACGGCTCCCCCTTCCTCCACAGCAGCATCAACTCGAAGCCCTCGTCCCTCAACGAGTCCCGCTCCTGGAACTGCAGAGACATCCCCCGTGCGCGGCCTCGTAGACCCTGTTTCAGGCTGGTGTAGGAATCCCGGCCATTGATCATGGCGTGCAGCGACTCATCCAGCCACCGTCGGTCCGTCGAGTGCTGCACGACCACGTCCACATCGCCCGGGCTCAGAGCCCCCCGCGCGTAGGAGCCGAAGAGGTGCACGTCTTCGACCAGATGCACCGGCCACTCGCCACACTCGAGACGGTCGATCATCTCTGTCAGCAGCTGTGTCGCACGTTCACGTTTCACAGTGGCCTCACGCGTCCGCGTAGGCGGCGAGGAACTCCTGCGTCGTAACGAAGACAGACCCGGGCACAGCGCGCCTCGTCCCGTCGGTCATGGTGCGCGAGAACACCTCCATAGCCGCACGGCCGCGCTCAAGCCGTGCCGCTTCGACCACGTCGGCGAACGACTCGGGGATGTCGCGCCGATCCGTGACACCGGCCACGGTGACCGAGGGGTACTCGCCGCCGTATGTCTGCAGCCGGTCCCAGCCCAGCGAGCGGGCGGCCTTGCGCATCGCTGAGCGGATCAGGGCCACGCCGCCCAGCTCCGTGGCCTCCTTCGCGGTCAGACGCAGTTCGTAGGAACCGCCGTAGCCTCCTCCGGCCTCAGGACAGGACCGGCGAAGCAGCGGAACCAACACATCGACAAGTCGGACATAGCGAGGATCATTCACAAACGACGGCATGACGCGGAGCCTAGCCACGAGTACTGACAGCGTCCGCCGTTCACCCAAACCAGCCGCCACTCCGCATACGAGACACGCCGGCGAGACCTGCTGCCAAGCCGGGGTCAGGAAGCGCGCCCGGCCCCACCCCACTCCCCCAGGCACGCCCGGCCTGGCATGCCCGCCCACCCAAGCAAAGACCCCCGCCGACCTGACACCGACCCCGAAGGCAGGTGCTTCTACGGTCTTCTCAACACGGATGATGCTGTTCTCAACAGATGCATCGACACAGCCCAGAGACACCCAAGCAATCTATGAAGGTTCGCTATTTCCTATATGTCATGATTCTCAAAATATGCATCTCCCCAGTTCACAGACTTGGGCATCTCGCAGAAGCCGCAATCTCAAGGAGACGACACAGCCTGGCCGCCGCCCGCCAATACCTGCACAGGGAAGGCCACCTGACCGTCCCAAGGAAGCACGAAGAGCTGCTCCACCCCGCGGGGGGCGGCGACGTCGTCGCCGTGCGGCTGGGGGTATGGCTCACCAACCAGAAGACGAGGCGGGCGAAACTCAGCGAGGAACGGCGAGCAGCCTTGGCCGGGCTCGGGCTCCGCTGGGTGGAGTAGGGAGCAGTAGGGGCGATGCGTTGCTCGGTATGCCGCCGACCGGGGCCCAGTTGCGCGGCGCCGGATGTGACACCCCTCGTCTGCGGCTGGGGACGGCGGTTCATTCCGTGGCGCCTGGTGCGCTCGACGGCGCACGCGAGCGTCGTTGCGGGCGGCCGGACAGGTAGCGGGGACGGTGGCTCTGCGGGACCCGGGGCTCGGGGCGGACTGGCGCGGGGGGCGTCGCTGTCCGTCCGGCGCTCCGGGTCCCGCTGTCTAGGCGGCTGGGGTGAGTTCGGCTTGGCCGAAGAGGAGGGCGTAGCCGGTGGGGAGTTGGTGGAGGATGCGGGTGGTCAGGTCGGGGCCGGCGTGGGCTGTGACGGCGGCGAAGACGGAGCCGGTGTCCCAGCGGGTGGTGGCCAGGGAGGCGCCGGAGCGGGCGGCGAGGCTCTTGACGAAGGCCCAGCCGGTCAGTGGTTGGGTGTCGGGGATCTGTGCGGTCAGTACGCGTGCGGCCTCCAGGGGCAGGCGGGCGGCCAGGTCGACGCGTTCGTCGCCGGTCAGTTGGCGTCCGAATCCGGCGAGGACCAGGCGGACGGTTTCGTCGGCCTTTTCGCGGGTGGGGTAGGCGCCCTCGTAGCGGACTTTGTCCAGCATCTGCTCGTAGGCCCTCGAGTACGGCTGCTGGTGTGCTTGGGGTGCGTGTACGTCGGTGATCACTGCGGTGTATGCCTTTCATGGAGGCCGGGTGCAGCACCCCCGGGTGGGAGGTGGTCAGGTGGGTTGGGGGCGGCCGAAGAGGAGGTCGTAGCCGGTGGGGAGCTGGAGCAGGATCTGCCCCATCAGGTCTGCGTCGGCGGTGTCGGCGACGGTGGACAGGACGGCGCTGACGTCCCAGGTCGCGGTGTGCTCGGTGGCGCCTTCGATCCAGGCTGCGGTTGCGCGGACGAACCGTTCGGGGGGT
The DNA here is from genome assembly GCF_031845485.1 of Streptomyces hazeniae. Lineage (NCBI taxonomy): Bacteria > Bacillati > Actinomycetota > Actinomycetes > Kitasatosporales > Streptomycetaceae > Streptomyces > Streptomyces hazeniae. The sequence continues at coordinate 7,633 of NZ_JAVREQ010000037.1, read as the reverse complement.
AGGGGTTCGGCGCTCTGCAGCGGGTTGAGCAGGATCAGTGCGAATTCCTCCGGCAGGCGTGCGGCGAGCTGGGCTCGGGCCTCGCCGACCAGGTGCGCGCCGAGGAGGGCGAGGACTACGCGGGCGGCCCGTTCGGCTTCCTGCACGGTCTGGTACTCACCGCGTTCTCTGACGTGGTCGAGGAACGCTTGGTGTCGCAGAGTCATCTCGGCCGCCCCCTTTTTTTCTGTTCGGAGTGTCCAGGGGTGCGGAGGACAGGGGGATGAGGGGGAGATCAGGTGCCTGTCCTCCGCACCGGTCCGGCGGCTGGTGTCAGCCGGAGATCTCCTTGCGGCCGGAGCCGACGCCGACGGAGATCTTGCGGGGCTTGGCGCGCTCGGCGATCGGGATGCGCAGGGTGAGCACGCCCGCGTCGTAGTCGGCGTGGATGTGCTCGGTGTCGAGGGTGTCGGCGAGCACGATCTGGCGGGAGAAGGCGCCCAGCGGCCGCTCGGACAGTTCCATCTGCACGTCGTCGGCCTTCGCTACCGGCCGGCGCTCGGCCTTGACGGTGAGCATGTTCCGCTCGACGTCGATGTCGATCGCGTCTGCGGTGAGACCGGGGAGGTCGAAGGCCACCACGTAGTCGTCGCCTTCGCGGTAGGCGTCCATCGGCATCGCCGAGGGCTTGGACCAGGTGCCCGGGCCCATCAGCTGCTGTGCCAGCCGGTCCAGGTCACGAAAGGGGTCAGTGCGCATCAACATCGTGAAACACCTCCAGTGGGTTGTAGGCAGTTGCTGCCAATGCGCTGCACTGACACCGTTGTAACATGTCATCCAATGGATGACAAACATGATGTCGTCGATTTGATGACAGGATGAGGGAGGTGCCCGTGACCGCAGCAGACCAGCCGTCCACAACCAGCACCGACGCCCACAGCCCGGCGTCGTTCCTCGCGGCCGCGGCGGCCCTCGACGCCATCAACGACGCCCTGCACACAGCCCGGCACGAGACCCCTGGCAGTCCCGGCGCCGGGCCGGGGCCGGAGCAGGCCCTGACCTCCCTGATGCTGCTGCGGCAGGTCCGCGAGCAGCTCGCCGGATGGGAGACCGGCCTGATCGAAACCGCCCGCGACGCGGGCGCCAGCTGGGCCGACCTCGCCCACCCCCTCGGCGTCACCAGCCGCCAGGCCGCCGAACGCCGGTATCTGCGCGGCCGCCCCGGACCCGCCGGGACCACCGGTGAGCAGCGGGTGACGGCCACCCGCCAGGCCCGGGCCACGAGGCGCACCACCGCCGCCTGGGCCCGTGCCAACGCCGCCGATCTGCGCCGCCTCGCCGGCCAGGTCACTGCCCTCACCGACCTGCCCGCAGCCGCCCGCGGCCCCCTCGACGAGCTCCACGCGGCCCTCGCTCACGACGATCCCGCCGACCTGGTCACCCCTCTGACCGCCACCCGCCCCTACCTGACCGCCGGCCACTCCGACCTCGCCGCCCGGCTCGACACCCTCACACCCCCCTGACCCCGCCCGTTGCCGCAAGGCATGCCACGGGATCTCCTGGACTGTCACGTGACCCGCCTCCTGCAGGCGCCTGCCCCCGGGGACAGGCGCGGGGGCGACGGCGAGCCGGCAAGGCCGAAGTAGTGGATGCGGCGGACACTGCACGGCCGGGCCGGCTCCGCCCGCTCGCAGACCACCGCTCGCAGGGCCTCCACCTGCGCTTCTGTGCGGTGAAGTCGTTTCGCGGAGCTAGTGCTGCGACCGGGAAGGTGTGCCGGGAAGCTCGCGGGCGTCCGGTGCATGGGGTCTCCCCAGGTCCGCCAGGACCGTGGCGACGCATCGCACGGCGGAGAATCGCAGCTCGTACTCGTCCGTACTCGCGCGAGGCGACAACGGTGGGGGCACCCCCGTGCCCGAAGGGCCACGGGAGAGAGGTGCCGTGCCAGGCGCCGCGAGCCGGTGAACCTTCCCGGCCACAGCACTGGCGTCACAACTCGCCGTACCTCCCGTGCCCGGGGCGGTCCCGCTGCTGCCCCGGGCGCCCGCGCCTTCAGCCGACCACGGACCGCTGGACCCGCCGGCGTGACGGTTGAGCCGAGCCAACAGCCCGCGGTCCGCGGCACGCGCGGGGAGGCGGCGGTTCGTGGTCCTCGTAGCGGCGCCGGGGGGAGCGCCGGGAGCGGCCTCGCGGCCGGGTCACCCACGGGGAGTGGAGAGTCAGACCACCGCCACCTGCCCCAACAGCGAAACACTCACCTGCGACCCGCCGCGCCGCCCCGGGCGAGGCCGCGTCACCCACCCAAAAACAAAACCCACCTGAAAGCCAACTGAAAGCCATTCCCGGGCTATATGACGTCTATTGAGATGTACGATGGCGGCATGAGCGGTGAACTCGAAGGGGACGGCGTCGCGGCGCTGCTGGCGGAGGTGCAGCTGGCGGCGGCGTTCGAGGACCCGGGCAAGCGGATGCGGCTACGGAAGGCGGCCGGGCTGTCGCTGGAGCAGGTGGCGAAGGCCGTGGGCGTGGGGCGGCAGACGGTGGCGAACTGGGAGGCGGGCGGCATGCCGGCCTCCACCTCCCGGGGGAAGTACCTGCGGCTCCTGGAGGGACTCGCGCAGATCCACCCCGCCCCCGCCCGGCAATCCGACGCCCCCGTGCAGCCGCAGGCCGGTCCCCGCGCGGAGGCGGCGCCCGCTCAGAGCCCGGCCGCGCGTCAGGCGCGGGCCGGGCACGCGCGGCAGCAGGCGCGGCGCCAGGCCGGTTCGGCGGACCAGGTGCGCGCGGAGTTGCGGGGGACGATCGCGGCGGTCGTGGAGCAGGAGCTGACGAAGGCGGGCGGGGATGCGGACGCCGCCGCCGGGATGTTGGTGAAGCGGGCGATCCCGGATGTGATGGCCCTGTTCGCCCGCACCCGCGCTGGGGCACGGTATGAGTACACCGCCTACCCGGCGCTGCCGGACATCCTGCGCAAGCCCTCGAAGACCGACCCGGACCTGATCTGGGAAGCGCGTCCGTCCTGGCGGCACCCTGGCTTCCGGCGCCATCCGGACGGGGAGCTGACGGTGACCGCGCTGGACGTCAACGCCGCCTACCTGTCCGCGCTGAAGACGCACCTGCCGATCGGGAAACTCACCCACTCCGTCGGTGGGGAGCACGACCGCAAGCGCGCCGGAGTCCACCTGATCACCCCGCCCGCCTGGGAACACCCGTACCTGCCCTCGCCCATGGGCGACCGCGAAGAAGAGGGCCCCGTGTGGGTGACCGAGCCGACCCTGCGGCTGCTGCTGCGCCTGGCCGGCCCGAAGCACCAGCTGATGCAGGCGCCCGTCATCCACGAGTCCTGGACCTCCAGCGCTACGGAGACCTTCCTCGACAGCCTCCGGCAGCTCCTCGCCGCCGCCCGCGCCGACGCCCTTCAGGCCGGCGACGACGTCACCTCGGCGTACGTCAAAGCGATGTACTCCAAGTTCGTCTCCACCCTGGGTGAGTCCTCCCACAACCGGGAGATCGCCCGCCCCGACTGGATGCACCTCATCCGCTCCCAGGCCTTCGCCAACCTCTGGGGGCGCGCACACAAGGCCCACCAGGCCGGGCTCACCGTCGTCAGCGCACTGGGCACCGACGAACTCCACCTCACCGGCGGCGACTGGCGCCAGACCTGGGCCGAGGGACGCGGCCTGGGCGAGATGAAGGTCAAAACCGACCGCGACGGCCACCCCGTCACCTACACCGCCACCACCGCCGGGAGGCGGTGATGGCCGGCCGCTGGATGAACCTCGGCCAGTACAACGCCCACGGCGTACCCGGCGCCGACGCACTCGGCGCCGGCATCGAGAACATGGTCACCGGCATCCACTCCAGCCCGGACACCGACCGCGGCATCACCGCACGCCTGCGCTACCTCACCCACTCCGCAGCCGGCTACACCGCGATGGAACGCGCCGGAATCACCGTCACACCCCGCACCCTGTTCGCCTGGCTCGCCGAGGAACGCACGCCCAGCCCCGCCAACCGTGCCCGCCTGGACACCGCGTACTGGGACCTACGCCGCCACAACATCGCCGCCGACCTCAAACGCCGCCTGGGCTCCCGGGGCGGCACCCGCATCGAAATCGACCCCGTCGACCAGACCAGCGTGGACCGCCGGCACCGCCGCGACCTTTCGGTACGGCGGCTGACCGTCCGCCCCCACCACTGGCACACCGCCGTCGACGCCTGGCTCACCCACGACCACGAAACCCTCGACACCATCTGGGACGAAATCATCCACACCCTCGGCAGCGACTACGACACCTACACCCACATCTCCTCCCTCGGCTGGAACGCCTGACACCCACACCCCACACACCACGAACACCCCGACCCCCGACCTACCAAAGCGACACAGAAACGACACAGAAACCACCCTCCCGGCTGCGCAGGTGAAAACGAAGAACGAATGTCGGCCAGTGCTGGCAGCGATTCCGGCCTGAGGTGCCTGGAGATGTCGATCAGAACCAGGAACGGCTGGAGGTTCAGACACCGATTCGACGCATCCACCACGGGAGGTCTTGGGGCGCGAAGGGATTGTTGAGCGTGCGGTCAAGGACGCGCTCGTCTGCGGGACCGATGGCTGCGCTCAGCTCGCGTCGTGCCTTGGGCCTCAGGGCATGGAGTGTGATCTCCAGCAGGGTGCGGACGTGGCAGTTGCGGAGATCTGTGTCAACGCGTTCGTAGAACCGATCGTGGTTCTCGCATGGCCGTCGAACATTCGCATTCCAGCGGCGGAACACGTGTGCGACTTCGCCCGCAGGAAGCCCGTGCCCCCGTTCGAAGACGGCGATCTGTCTATTCGCCGAGGCGGACAGTCCGCGGATCACGGGTGCCCGCCGGTGGTGCGTTCGGCGTCGCGGGAGCTGCGCTCTGATCTCGCCCGGTGACCGGCGAGGCATGAACACTTCCAGTAGGAAGACATTGGATGGCCCGACCCTAGAACGCGTTTGCGACAGAGATCAAGTACCCAGGGGCGGCTCAGCCGACGGGCTGCCGTTCAGCACGCGCCGGGTGGTGGCGAGACGATACGAGTCGGTGCCGCTCTCGATGATGCTGCCCCCGAAGGTGAGCCGGTCGACGACGGCCGCGCAGAGGCGGGGACCGGTGAAAGTCTTCGACCAGCCGCCGAACGACTCGTTCGAGGCGATCGCGACGCTGTTCTTCTCCTCGCGTTCGGTCAGAACCTGGGAGCAGTAGCACCAGGCAGAGCACCTGGTTTCCGGATCAGTGCCTCTGGTCGAGTTCGAGGCGAGTGGCGCCGCGGGCGATGAGCCGTTCGTGGCGGGCGACCTCTTCACGGCCGTCGTAGACCACCAGCTCGGAGGCGTGGAGCATGACGCGGACGGTCCGTCCGATCAGGCGGACCGGGGCTGAGTAGCGATTCATCCGGACGCAGATCTGGCTGTAGCGGTCGACCCGCGGGGTGGAGAGCCGGCCGGTCTCGAAGGCATCTTCGGGTAGCGGTGCCAGCAGTTGCTGTTCCGTCGCGAAGGACTCGCCGATCGTGTGGGGCCGGGAGCGGATGCGGCGGTTGTCGTCCTCCTTGTCCCATCGGTCGATCATGGCGTTGGGCTGGGCGAGCGGGTCGACTTCGGGGACGGGGACGAGGTGGTTGCGCCGGAACCAGCCGATCTGGCCGTCGACCCCGCCCTTCTCGCGGGCACCGCGGATGCCGGGCTGGCAGTAGAAGCCCTCCAGCCCGTAGTGCGACCGGAATGCGGTCCAGCGTTCGGCCTCCGCCCGACGGCGTGAGAGGCCCAGCACCTGGGCGACGGCGGCACTAAGAGCTCGTCTCATTTGGCCTGACGGTCGGTAGCCTGCTGCCGTGGTGATCGTTGAGCGTCTGGTGCCGGATGAGTTGTGGGAGCTGTTCCAGCGGGTGGTGCCGGTGGCGCCTTCCCGTCCGCAGGGCGGGGGCCGTCGGCGGTACGGCGACCGGGAAGTGCTGGCGGCGATCATCTTCGTGGCCACGACGGGCTGCACCTGGCGGCAGCTTCCGCCTTCGTTCGGCCCGTCGGGGCCGACGGCTCACCGCCGGTTCACCGAGTGGTCGAAGGCACGAGTGTGGGCCAAGCTCCACCGCGTGGTCCTCGACGAGCTCGGTGGTCGGGGAGAGCTGGACTGGACGCGCTGCGCGATCGACTCGGTGAACAGGAGGGCCCTCAAAGGGGGGCACTGACGGGTCCGAATCCTGTGGATCGAGGCAAGAAGGGGTCGAAGATCCACCTGATCACCGACCGCACCGGCCTGCCCCTGTCCGTCGGCATCTCTGGCGCCAACACCCACGACAGCCAGGCGCTGATACCCCTGGTCAAGGGGATACCGCCGATCCGATCACCGCGCGGGCGGCGACGTCGCCGACCGGACAAGCTGCACGGCGACAAGGGCTACGACTACGCCCACCGCGGCGCTGGTTACGCGGACGCGGGATCACCCACCGCATCGCCCGCAAGGGCGTCGAGACCTCCCAGCGACTGGGCCGCCACCGGTGGGTCATCGAACGCACCATGGCCTGGCTCGCCGGCTGCCGCCGCCTTCACCGACGCTACGAACGCAAAGCCGACCACTTCCTCGCCTTCACCAGCATCGCCTGCACCCTCATCTGCTACCGCAGACTCGCCAAATGAGACAAGCTCTAAGGTTGTCGTAGCGAACCTTCCCGGTCGGCACTCCGCCCAGCACTTTGAGAGCGTGGACGTGGCCCTCGAAAAACGCCTCCTGCCCCGCCGAAGCGAAGACGCTTCTCCGCACCAACAGACAGAGTATGCGGCCGTCAGTTCCTATGTGGTGGGCGTGGCCGCAGATCCCTGAATCTCCAGGACGACAGCCGTTCCAGCGACGGTTCGGTCTTCGTGCATGGTGATCATTTGGCCGGGCTGAAGGTGCCGCCACCGGGAGGGGTCGAGGGGTGCGAGACGCACAGAGGATCGCTCGCCGGGTCCCAGGAAGGGTGTGAATTCGACCCAGAGGCTCGCGATGTTGAGGGCCGGTTCGCCAGCCGGGGTTCGATTTCCGATGTTCCACATCGGCCGAAGAACGCCAGCTCCGGAGAAGGGAGTCTGCCGCCGACCCTCACTGGCCGGTCGGAGGGTGAGGTCCGCGCGAATGATCCCGTTGCGGGTTTCGTAGCAGCGCCAACGACACCAAGCCGCGCTCTTCTCCAGCTGCATCTGCTCGGCAGCCGTGGCGAGGGGCTCCCAAAAGCTGAGCTGAAGTGGACGGACGTCGCCAAGCTCCTCCAACAGCCCGAGAGCCACCTCCCACTCGTCGTGGGTCAGGTACTCCCAGACGTCGTTGACCGTGATGTCGTTCTCGGTGGCGATCTCTCCGGGGACCAGCAGGGAGGCGGCTTCCAGAAGCTTGCGGACATCACGCCCTGATTCTGAACCACGTGTCGGCGGTACTTGCGCAAAGTACAGATGAAGGTGCTCAGCCTGGTGTTCGCCTGCGGGCTCGGGTAGGCGCATTCATGCGACGATCGTGCGAGGCAGAGTGAACCGTGCCGGGGTCGGTGGAGGCTCTATGGACTGGCTCCAGCCGCCGGTTGCGGCTGGTGCTGAGCGTAGTAGGTGGCTTCGCATTCGGCGGGCGGGATGTCGCCGATCGCGGTGTGGATGCG
>NZ_JAVREQ010000036.1:0-33137 GCF_031845485.1 Streptomyces hazeniae | reverse complement strand
CCGCGCTTCGCGGCCGCGTCCCGTTGCGACTGCTCGTTCGCCCTGCGGTTCGCCTCTTCGAGCTGCCGACGCTGCTCGTCCGTCATCGCCAGCACGTGTGTGATCCTGATGTTCACGGGCTCCTCCAACTCAGGTGCCTGTAAAGCGCTGCCCGGGGGTCCAGCCCCGGGCAGCGCGTCGTTGAAGTCGGGAATCCGGCTCCCCACGCCCCGCCCGTACGAGACGGGCGAGGGAGGCAACCGGCCGCGCGCCGTAGCACGCGGCTGATCGGTCGTTCAGGTGTCTCCTCCGGGTGCGAACCCAAGGCGTATGGAGACGTGACCTTTCGGTCTAAGCCCTCCGAACTGACAAGGGGTCGGGGTCCCTCGCCCCCGCCGTAGCGGGGCCTCATGACCCCCCGAAGGGGGCCCTCTGGCGCCAGCAGGCATAGGAATGCCCGAGGCGTTGTAGTCATTGTCCGTACAATGGCTACAGTCAGAACCTTGGCAGGGGTGGAGGGTGACGTCAAGCTCATTGGCTGCATTGACTGGACAATGCGAACGGCCAGCGGTTCTCATGGGAGGCATGGCAGTGACTCGACTCGGGCGTAACCCGATGTACCAGCAGATTGCGGACGCTCTCCGCGAGCAGATCGCGGATGGTCGGCTCGCTCCGGAGGCGAAGCTGCCCACGGAAGCGGAGCTTCGCGCGGAGTACGACGTGTCGCGGGAGACCGTGCGAAAAGCGCTGGGCGTCCTCGTGAACGAGGGGCTGGTGATCTCCGCGCGCCCGCAGGGGCACTTCGTCCGGAAGCGCCAGCCGATGGTGTTCCGCCCGCAGGCTGAGTTCCGCAAGCGCCCGTACTCCCCGGAGATGGACGCCTTCATGACCGAGTACTCGGCCGAAGGGCGGGAGCCCCGGCAGGAGATCGAGGTGGCCATCGTCGAACCTCCGGAGGAGGTCGCGAAGCGGCTCCAGGTCGAGGCTGGCGAGTTGGTGGCCGTGCGCAAGCGGGTGCGCTACCTGGACGGCGAACCGTTCAACATCAACGACAGCTACTTCCCGCTCGGCATCGTGCGTGACTCGGAAGTCATGCGTCCCGAGGACATCGGCCGGGGCGCGAACGAGGTGCTCGCGGAACTGGGGTACCGGCAGGTAAGGGCGCTCGATGAGCTGTACTTCCGTATGCCGACGCCCGACCAGGCTCACCGACTCGACCTGGGGCCCGGAACCCCCATCGGCTACCACATCGCCACGGGCTACACGAGCGAGGGCAAGCCGGTGCGCGTGGCGATCACGGTCCTACCTGGAGACAGGCACGTCGTCTCGTACGAGCGCCACCGAGACGTACCGAGCGAGGAAGCGTGACCGAGGTGGAGATGCGTGCCGCGACCGTGGACGAACTGTCCACGGTCGAATCTCTCCTGACCGAAGCTTCAACATGGCTCGCAGGTAGAGGGATCGACCAGTGGCAGTATCCGCCGCACCGTGACCGCATCCTGCGCGCCTTGCAGCAGGGGGATTGCTTCCTCGCACTCGCAGACGGCGAGCCGGTGGGCACCATCCAGGTCGACACCTTCGCCGATCCGGAGTTCTGGACGAGGGAAGACGAACCCGAGGATGCGCTCTATGTGCACCGGATGGCGGTGAAGCGGGATTCCGCCGGCGCAGGGCTCGGCGCCTTCATGCTCGATTGGGCGGGGGAGTGCGCCGTGGCTGCCGGGAAGCAATGGCTCCGGCTCGACGCGTGGAAGGACAATCCGGGCCTGCATCGCTACTACGAAGGAGCGGGGTTCCGTCGCGTGCGCATCGTTGACCTGCCGCACCGACGTTCCGGCGCCCTCTACGAACGCCGGGCCGCTCCGGGCGCGGGTTGAGCCCGGTACGGGGCGGTGGTGGACTGGGTCTCATTGCGGGTCTCAGTCACCCCCGATTCCGCGACCGTCCACTGTCGTCCGCAGCGGTTCAACCCGCGCGTTGACCAGGGAAGTTGGGTGCATCACGGATGCCTGCGGACGACCGTGGAAAGTGATCGGACAACTCGTAATGCGTAGGTCGGGGGTTCGACTCCCCCAGGCGGCTCACCTCGGAACCCTCGTTGACCCAGGTCAACGGGGGTTCTGTCGTTTCCGGACCCTGCTCGGCGGGTGAATCCGTAGCCGGGGTGGTCACCGAGTGGTCACGCTCGCCCGTAGTAGGCGCATCCGGGGCCGGCCGACGGCGGCGCGGCACGAGGGCCGAGGCACGGTCCGCGGCGTCACGGCCGACTCCGCCGAGCAGGTGCGAGTACGTGTCGTTCGTGATGCTGATGGACGAGTGGCCGAGACGCTTCGAGACGACGGACAGCTCGACGCCCGCGGCCATCATGAGCGACGCCTGACCGTGCCGCAGGTCGTGCAGCCGCACACGGCGCAGGCCGGCGGCGTCGACCAGCTCGGCGAACAGCTTCGTCACGTCGTCCGGGCGCAGCGGGTTGCCGTCCTCGCGGGCGAACACGAGGTCGTGGTCGGCGTACGCGTCACCCCACACGGCTCGTTCGGTGTCCTGCTGCATGCGGTGGGCGAGCAGGGCGCCGAGGGTGCCCTCGTCAAGGTCGACGATGCGGCCCTCGCCTGCCTCGGTCTTGGGCTTGCCGAACGACATTCCGAGGTGTCCAGCCTCGCAGTACGGGCACGGGGCCGGCGCCTGCTTGTTCTTCTTCCGGCCGATCTCCTGTACGACCTGCTGCCGCACGGTGATGGTGCGCGCCTCGGCGTTCACGTCGGCCCAGCGCAGGCCGATTGCCTCGCCGCGGCGCAGGCCGGTACCGGCGATGACCTCGAACAGGGCGCCGAGGCGGTGCGTGCCGATGCTGTCGAGGAACTGGCCGAGCTCGGCCGGCTCCCATGGGCGGACCTGCGGGCGGCCCTTCTTCGGAAGTTCCACCTTCTTCGCCTCGGCCGGGTTGTACGTGATCAGGTGCTTTTTCGTCGCGGTCGTGAGGGCGCTCGACAGGGTCGCGTGAATGCGGCGGATGGTGGCGCCCTTGCGCTTGCCGTTGTCGAGACTGGCGAGCAACTGGTCGACGTGCCCGGGGCGCAGGTCGCGCAGGCGCAGGCGGCCGAGCTGCGGCGTGAGGTACTGGTCGACGTGTGCGCGGTACGAGCGGAGCGTCGAGGGGCGCACGTCGGAACGCTGCTTGAGCTCGAGCCACTGCTCGAGCCACGCGGCGACGGTCATTCCCTGGTCGTGCGTGTATGTGCCCTCGTTGACCCGGGTGGACAGCTTGGCGAGCGCGGCCTCGGCGTCGGTGGCGGTACGGAATCCGCCCTTACGGGCCTGCTTGCGCTTCCCGTCCGGGCCGATCCCTACGTCGGCGACGTAGTACCAGGCGCCGTGATCCTTCCGGCAGTTGATGCGGTCGCCCTTGGCGTTGTACTGCGCAGGGCACTTGCACCGCTTGTAGACGCTGCCTTTCACCGCAGGTTCCCCCAATCGGGCTGGTAGTCGTCGGCGTTGATGTGCTCAAGTTCAGCGGGCAGATCGGGAAGACGGACGCCGAGGGCGCGCAGGCGGCGGCGGGCGTCCCAGAGCGGTCCCTCGCGCCCGGCTGCCTGCTGTAGCAGAGCGTCGCGGGCGCCGTCGGTCGTTGCGCGGGCAGCGGCGGCGCGGTCGGCGCGCCACTCCTCGAGGTAGCGGTCGTGCCATCGGTAGTCGGTGAGACCGGCGCGGTCTTCCTGCCACTCCTCGGCGTCGGCGGGGGAGACGGCCCACGGGCGGGCGGCGCCCTCGGGTTGTTCGGTAGGTAGAGGGCCCTCGCCGGTGAACCAGCGCAGGGCCTCCCACGTCGGCGCGGCGCGATCCGGCAGCGCCTCGACGCGGTCCTCATGCCCGACGGGGTACAGCAGGGCAATTGGCGGCACGCCGAGTGCTTTTGCCAGTACGAGCAATTCGGGGACGGAAACGGTGGGGCGCCGGCCGCTCTCGAAGTTGGCGAGGACGGACCGGCCGAGGGGGAGCCCCAGAGCGGCGCACCGGTCGGCGAGCTGCTGCGCGCTCAGTCCTTGCGCCTGCCTGTGGCGGCGTACCTCGGCCGCGACCGCTTGCCCGAGGCGGCTGGGCCACTGTGGGTGTGTCATGGAAGCACAATAAACGGGAGTCGTTGACACTGTCCAGCACTCCGCCGTACTGTGCTGCACAAGCACTGAGAACCCCTGGAGCTGCCACGTGAAGACACAACCTGCTCGCGGAATGCACGTCGACGACCTGCTCGCCCTCCCGGCCGCTGTCGACGTGGTCACTGCTGGCCGCGCGCTCGGGATCAGCCGCACCACCGCGTACGACCTCGCCAAGCGAGGCGAGTTCCCCGTCCCCCTGCTGCGCCTCGGCGTCCAGTACCGGGCGCGCCGCGTCGACCTGCTCGAACTGCTCGGCGTCGAGCAGCCGGCCCCCGCCCTCACCGCATGAGAACGGCCCCCGGCAGGTGCGCCAACACCGCCGAGGGCCCGACGAACCCCAGAAACAGCGAAGCCCCGGCCATCACTGCCAAGCGACCCGGGGCCCGCCTCCAATCGATTGGAGAACGCCATGACTCAGCCTAGCGCTACCCCCGTACAGGCCGCCCCCGACCGCCGCGCCGAGGTCGTCGACCTGTGCGCCGCCGCCCTCGACCGCGGAGACGCCGCCACCGCTCGCGGCGACCAGGGCGCAGCGATAGACGCTGCCGCCGAGGCCGGCCTCTGGTGGGCGATCGCCGACGCCTACGGCGCCACGCCGCAGGAGATCAACACTCGCCGCGCCGGTGGTGCCCGATGACCCTCGCCACCGCGCCCCGATACCGCGCCGCACTCCGCACCCCGCCCCTCCCTTGCGGGCACCGTGACCCGATCCTGTGCGAAACCACGCCGAGCGGCCCGTCGACGTACAGCCTCGACCGCGCCGAGCTCGCCGCCGAGGCCGCCCGGTGCCGCGCCGCCGGATGGACCTCCGACGAGGTCGCCGAACGGTTGGCGGTGCCAGCGTGACCAACCCCCGCACGATCCGTACGCGGCGAGCAGTCGAGACCGTCCTCGACCTCGCCGCGCGCGGCATGCACGTGTTCCCGCTCCGCCCCGGCGACAAGCGGCCCGCCGTCGACCGGTGGGAGCAGCGCGCCACAACCGACCCCGACCGCATCGCGCGTTGCTGGTCGCACGCCCCGTACGGCGTCGGTATCGCCTGCGGCCCCTCGCGGCTGGTCGTCGTCGACCTCGACACCGCCAAGGGCGACCAGCCCCCGGCCCCGGGCGTCGAATCCGGCGAGGACGTACTCGCGCTGCTCTACGAACGCCACGGCGACCGGTACCCGTTCGGCACCACCCCGACCGCTCGCACCGCGTCCGGTGGCACGCACCTGTACTACCGCGCCCCCGACGGCGCCGAGGTGCGCAACAGCGCATCCCGCATCGGGTGGAAGGTCGACGTACGGGCCGTCGGCGGATACGTCGTCGCCCCGCCCTCGACCGCCGCAGGCAACCCGTACACGTGGCTTACCGCGCCCGCCGACGCCGACCCGCTACCCCTGCCCGCGTGGCTCGCCGAACGCGCCGCCCCGCGGCCCGTCGTCCTACCGCAGCCCACCATGCCCACCGTCGTCCGCAACGCCACCGGCTACACCGCCGCCGCGTTGCGCGGCGAGCTCGAGACCGTCCTCGCCGCCCAACCCGGCACCCGAAACGACACCCTGCACCGCGCCGCGTTCAACCTCGGCACCCTCGCAGGCGCCCGGCGCCTCGACTCCCGCCTCGCCGTCGAGGCCCTGCTCGCCGCCGGCCAGTCCATCGGCCTCACACCCCGCGAGGTACAGGCCACCGTCACATCCGGCATGCGCGCCGGAACCAGCAACCCCCGGAGCAGCGCATGAGTGCCCCCGCCGACCTCGATATCGACGCGATCCTCGCCCGCGTCGCGCCCGCCGACGAGGCGCCCCAGGACGAGGCCGGCCTCTCGTCCGCCGAACACTTCGAGCAGCGCGTCGAGGGACTGCTCGGCGAACTGCTCGACACCGGCGACCTCGACAGCATCCCGCCCCTCGAGCCGGTCGTCGACGACATGTTGTTCCGCGACACCCTCGCCCGCATCTACGGCCCGTCCGGCACCTTCAAGAGCTTCCTCACCCTCGACATTGCGGCGTGCGTCGCCACCGGCGCCCCATGGCACGGCCAGGAAACCCGCCCGGGGCCCGTCGTGTACCTCGTCGCCGAGGGCATCCGCGGTATCCGCAAGCGCGTCCGCGCGTGGGAGCAGCACCACGGCCGCCGCATGACCGGCGTCAAGTTCCTCCCGCGTCCCGTGCAGGCACGCGACCCCGAATGGGCCGTCCTCGTCGAGGCGTGCCGTCGCCTCGGCCCCGCCCTGGTCGTCGTCGACACGCAGGCCCGCGTGACCGTCGGCGTCGAGGAGAACAGCAACACCGAGATGGGCGAGGTCGTCGACCGCATGGAGCAGCTACGCGCCGCCTGCGGCGCCTGCCTGCTGCTCGTCCACCACACCGGCCACGACGAGGGGCGCAGCCGCGGCGCCACCGCCGTCAAAGGCGCCCTACAAACCGAGCTCGGCGTCACCCGCAAGGACGCCGACGAGGGCCCCGTCGTCACGCTCAAGACCAGCAAGCAGAAGGACGACGCCGAGCTCGACGACCTCGAGTTCGGCATTCATCAAGTCGTCCTCGACGGCGAGGCCAAGGACGACGGCACCCCCGTTACGTCCGTCGTCCTCGTCAAGCTCGACCCCGCCGGACAGGCCCAGGCCCGCACCGGCTACGCCGGGCGCGTCGAGGAGATCGCCGCCCAGCTCGACGCCGCCGGCGTGCCGCCCACCGCCGGGCGGCCCGCCGTACAGGACGCCTGCTCACGCCTCGGCATCCGGGCCCGTAAAGACCTGCTCGCCGACGTAGTCAGGCACCGGAAGAACCGGACAAACAGTGCAGACGAACTGCCCCCGACGGGACCCGAAAATGACTGACCCCGGGGGCACCACATACCGGACAAACTACGTGCCCCAAGATTCGGGGCAGAGGCAGCCAACTTCGCAGGTCAACCATGCCCCGGGCAGCACCGGGGCAGCACGGGGCAGGGCACCACCAACCCGAACTGCCCCAACTGCCCCCACCCCTTTAGGGGTGGGGCAGCGGGGCAGCGAGGGAGCCCCAACCCCGCCCACGACCTCACCGCGGGCCCGGACACCGCCACCACGGGACCGGACCCACACCCATAACCACCCCCTGTCGCTCCGCGACGTTCTCTGCCTCGCGCGCACGCGTGAGGAGAAAGGGCCCGCACATGAAAGGCCGCCCCGCCGCCGTACTCGCCCTCGCCCAAGGCGAGCCGACCAGCGCCGCCGCCAAGGCCGCCGGCGTTACCGCCCGCACCGTGGAACGCTGGTGCAACGACGCCGAGTTCGCGCTCGAGGTGCGCGACACTCGAACCGACCTGCTGAACGCCGCCGTTGGGCAGCTTGCCGCCGGCGCAGCCGAGGCCGTCGCCACGCTCCGCGAAGCCATGCGCGACCCGAAGCAGCCGGGACACGTCCGCGTCAACGCATCCCGCGCTCTGCTCGACGCCCTGCTACCGCTCCGCGAATCCCTCGACCTCGAGCAGCGCCTCGCCGCCATCGAGGCCGCCCAGCAGGAGGGGGGCGACCGCTGGTGAGCCCCCGACCGTCACGGCGCCTCGACGACCGCCTGAACCGCGCCGAGGCCACCGCCCTACACGACCGGTGGGAACTCACCCTCGACGACGGCACCACGGCGAGCCTGCCGCACCTCGGCCCGATCAAGGCCACGTCCGAAGCGCTCGCCATCATCCGCGCCCGCGACGACGGCGAGACGCCGCCCGAACCGTCGGCCAAGCTGCGCACCGTCGCCCGCGGCGACCTCACCGCGGTGTCGTCCGTCCTCGAGGGCGCAGCAATCCAGTTCGCCCGCAACGCCTGCGGCCTCGACGACGAGGAGCCCGCCCATGGGTAGCCACGTCGACGACGCCATACGGGCACGCATCGCAGCAGCACAGGCGCGCCGCGCCCAACAGCAGGCCGACCGCGCAGCGTTCGTCGAACGCCGCCGCCACGGCCTCGCCACCCGCCACGCCCGCAAGCTGCGCCACCTCGCCGCCCGTCACCGCGCCGAGCAGCAGCCGGCCACCACCGAAAGGACCGCCGACCAATGACGCCCACCCTCGCCCACCGCCTCGCAGCCCTCGAGGACCGCGCCCGCGCCCACAGCTTCCGATTCACCCTCCCCGGCGGTCGCACGGTCGACGTGCCCGCCGACGACGTGCTCGCCGTCATGCTCGGCGACGAGATGCCGCCCACCCTCGCCCGAGTGGTCGGCACGCAGGAGACGGCCGAGCTCGCACGCTCCGTCGTCGACCTCGCCCGCGCACACCGCGCCGGGGGCGCCGATGAGTAGCCGCGCCAGTGACCACCACGTGAGCACCCCCGCCCCGAACAGCAACGACACCGCGAACAACGCACACCGAATCCGTAGGAACTACGGGCCCGAGCAGCCTCTCGACCTCACCCTCGACGACGGATCGGTCATCATCCCGCCCGCCGTCGCCAGCGACGTACTGTGCGCCCTCGTCCGCGACCTCACCGCCCGCGTACGTGCCGACGGGGGAGAGGTCGCCCCCGACGTACGCCGCCTGCTCTACGCCCTCCACGCCGCCGCGCAACGCGCCGATATCGAACGTAGTTCCGATAACGGCACCGCGCCGCCGCCCCCTGCCACGGTGACCGAGGTGTCGGTCGACGAGGCCGCCGCACTGCTCGAGTGCACCCCCGAGTACGTGCGGCGCCTCGCCCGCCGCGGCACCCTCGCGGCCCGCCGAATCGGCCGCCGCGCATGGGCGATCAACCGGACCGCCCTCGAGCACCACCGACACGGAACAGGAGTCACCGCAGCATGACCCAGACCACCACCGCCGAGCAGCAGGCCGACGAGGTCACCGCCGCCGAGCAGGAAGCGCGCGAGGCCGACGACCTGCTCGCCGCCCTCGAGGAGCGTGTACGCGACGGCGACGACAAGATCACCCCGCAGCAACTCACCGAACAACGCGAGCTCGGCCGATTCGCCCGCCTGCGCGCCGAAGCCGCCCGCCGCAAGGCCGACCGCGCCGCCGCCAAGGCCGCCGAGAAGCACCGCGCCGAGCAGATCGCCCGCGCCGTCGATCTCGCCGACACCAAGGGCAACCGGGCAGCGATCGCAGCGAAGTACGACGCCGCACTCGCCGCCGTCGCCGAGCTGGTCGCCGTCGTCGAGCAGCACGACCAGGCCGTCACCGAGGCCGGCCGCATGCTGCGCGCCGCCGAGTGCGCACCGTCGATCGAGTACGAGAGCGTGCAGCAGGGCGAGGTGATGGTGCGCGAGCCGCGCCGCATGCCTGCCACGCGCACCGCACCGCGCGTCGACACGAACCCGCATGCCGTCGCGTTCACGTTCGGTGAGGGCACCCGGGCCCCGGTCACCCCGGGCGCCGTCCTCGCCGTTCTGTTCTCCAAGGCCGCCGCCGGCGACGCCGGACGCATGCCACACGGCGAGGGCCGCCTCGCCGCCGCCGCGCTCGACCAGCACGCGCGCAAGCACCGTGCCGCGGTCGGCGCCCTGCTCGACGCCGCTACCACGAACGGGAAGTGATCTGCCATGAACGCACGCCCCGCGGGCAGCACCCGCACCGAGTACGCCGCCATACCGACGACGTACACCAGCCCGGCCGCTCGCCGGCACGCCGAGATGATCCGGCGCCAGCAGGCCGACGCCGAACGCGCCCGGCCCCTGCCGACGAACGTCGACGAGTTCCGCGCCGCCCCGTACGAGCTGCGGGCACGCCTCGCCCTCGAGCAGCCGGACCGGTACCAGGAGTTCGCACGCGCCGAGGCGACGCCATGACCGCGGCCGAGCCCGAGCAGGCCGAGCCCGTCGACGACCGGCCGCAGGTGGCGCACCTGCTCGCCGTCTCGCCCCTGTTGTGGCTGCTGCTCGCCCGCCGGCCCACCGTCGCCGAATAGCACCGCGGGCCGCCCGGCCAGGCGCCGGGAGCGCCGCGCAGCCCAGGAGGCAACGCGCGGCCGAGCACGGCCCTCCACACACACGCAGCGCCCCCGCAGCGGCCAGGAGCCCGCGGGGGCGCCCTCGTCCCTCCGACCACACGACGACGGCCCCCACCGGGTGAGGTGAGGGCCGTTCGCTACCCCTGCGCAGGCGCCGGGCGTACCGTTCAGAGTGTCAACACGGAACGGGAGTCCAGCATGCCCGACAGCACCGACATTCCCGCAGACCTCAGCACCGGCGAACGTATCCGGCTGCTCCGCGAATCCCGCGGCCTCACGCGCCCTGTAGTGGCCGGCCTGTGCGGGCGCGGCCCCGACTGGTTGAAGAAGATCGAGACCGGCGAGCGCGAACTACGGTCACACGCCCTGTTGCTGCGCCTCGCCGCCGCGCTACAGGTGTCCGACCTCGCCACCATCACCGGCGGGCAGTCCGAGACCACACAACCCGTACCGCTCGGCAGACTCAACCACCCGACCATGCCCGCAATCTGGGCCGCCGTCATGACGCAGAGCCTCGCCCCCGCCGACGCCGGCCCCGTCGACGTTGCCGCCCTACAGGGCCGCACCGACCAGACGTGGCGCCTGTGGCACACCTCCGGCCACAACCGGACCGAGGTCGGCGCCCTGCTGCCCGACCTCATCCGCGACGCCGAGACGGCCGCCCGCACCCTCGACGGCGCCGACCGCCGCGCCGCCCTCGTCGCCCTGTCCGACGTGTACCGCCTCACCGGACAGGCCACGGCATACGTGGCGCCGGCCGAACTCGCGTGGGTGGTCGCCGACCGCGCCCTCGCCGCCGCCCGGCAGGCCGACGACCCCGCCGCCATAGCTGCTGCGGCGTGGAACATGGGCAACATCCTGCGCGAGACGACCTACCCCGAAGAGGCGTTGCGGGTGGTGACCGAGGCCGCCGACCTCATCCGCCCGCACCTCGCCAGCGCCCCCGACAACTGGCGAGGCATCTACGGCGCCTTGCAGCTTCACGCCGCGGTCACCGCCGCACGCGAGGGCAGGGACGGCGACGCCTGGCGGTACTGGGACGCCGGCGACCAGGTCGCGAAATCCCTCCCGGCCGCCTACGTGCACCCCTCGACCGTGTTCGGCCGCGCGAACGTCGACTTCCACGCCGTGAGCGTGGCAACCGACCTGCGGTCGTCACGTAAGGCCCTCGCCCTCGCCGACGACCTCGACCCCGACGTGATGCCCTCGACCGAACGCCGGTCCCGCCTGTGGGTGGAGGTCGCCCGCGGGCACCTCCAGCGGGGCGACCGCACAGCCGCACTGCACGTCATGCGGATGGCGCACGACATCAGCGCCGAAACGGTCGCCTACACCCCCTCGGCCCGCACTGTGGCCGCGGACCTGTGGCGCAAGGCGCCCCGCGCCATGCGCGGCGAAGCATCCCAACTCGCCGAGCGCGTCGGCGTCATGACGGCCTGACAGGGACACCCAGGGACAGGGGGACAACCTGTCCCACTCACCCCCGCCCACGCTCCCTACCGTGACGGACCGACTACGGACCGCACGGCAGGGAGCCGAATCATGCTGCACGCCTCGCCCAGACACGGCGCACCCCCGACCAGCGACCTCGGCACGGGTGAGATCCGCGTACCGCTCGCCCTGTACGACCTCGACGAGCACCAGGCCGACGTATCGCTCGTGCTCTCGAGGACCGAGGCCGGGCTACTGCACGCCTCGCTAGACCGGCTGCTGTCCGGCCGCCGCCTCACCGCGGGGGGTGTCCAGTGAGCGACGAGCGCGCCGAGCTGCTGGCGCACGCGGGTACCTGCGCCCTGTGCGAGGAGTACGCGGCCGAGCGGATGACGGTCGCCATGGTTCAGGGCAACAGCGGCCCCGGCTGGTCGCGGTACGCCTGCCTGCCCTGCGCCCGCCTACTGGTCGCCTCGGCGTTCGCGCCGCAGTGGCTACGCGAGGACGTGGCACGCCTCGACAAGATCGAGGCCGCCACCCGCTGAACCCCTGCCCGCGGCTCTACCCCCCGTCCCTGGCGCCACGGGCAGGCGAGCGGCCCCGGAGTCGACCGAGAGTCCTCCGGGGCCGCAGTACGTCAACCGGCGTCGATTCCTACGCATTGCATATCCGTTCCCCGATGCTCCGTTGCAGGTAGGGCGCCACGTGGTCACGGGGTGAGCACGCGAAAGGGGCGCCGTACGGGAGTGGTCCCGACGGCGCCCCTCGGCGTTGAGCTGCTACGCCACCTGCTCGGCCGCGGCGTAGCGGCCCCGGTCGACGCGCTCGGCGCGGCCAGTCTCGAGCAGGGCGGACAGCAGCCGGTTAACGGTCGCCCTCGACAGGCCGGTCACCTCGACGAGGGCGGGCACCTTGTCGACGCCGTCGGCGAGGGCAGCGACGACGCGCGCCTCGGAATCCGGCTCGACCGCGGGTGCGACCTTCTCGAGCGTGACCGTGGGGGCGTCGTCCTGGTCGTCGTCGTCCCGAGCTGCGCCTCGCCACACGGGGGCCGGCGGGAGTGCCTTCACGGTGGCGTCGTCCATGAACCACACGCGGACGGGGGCGGGCCCGCGGCCGGTGCCGCGGATCAGCAGGACGCCCGGCTTGGGCAACGTGTGGGCGTCCCATCCGCCGGCGGTGGCGTCCTCGCCGAGCACGGTCCGTACCTCGGTCGCGGTGGCGACGCGCAGGCACAGCCGTACGTCCATCTGCGCGGCGATCTGCGGCGGGATGCCCGCCGAGGCGCCGCTCATCGTGGGTTTCTGCGTGCACCACCACAGGTGGATTTCGGCGGCGCGGCCCATGCGGGCGAGGGATTCGAGGTCGGGCATCGCGTCCTTGGCGACGGCGGCGACCTCGGCGCCCTCGTCGACGACGACGACCAGCCGCGGGCGCTCCGGCGTCGGCGTCCACGATGCGTGGCCGGTGGCTTCCAATTCCTCGAGGCGCGCCATCATCTCGGCGGCGAGCTCGGCCGCGACCTGCTCGACCTCGGCCGCGGTGCGGGCGACCCGGGCCCGGTCGCGCCATAGGGCGCCCTCGACGCGTTTCAAGTCGACCATGACGACGGCCGACCGTTCGTCGGCGGCGACCTCGGCGAGGGCCGGCCGCAGCGTCACCGACTTGCCCGCACCCGAACTACCGGCGAGCAGCAGGCGCGTGCCGAGCGGGATCTCGACCGGTCGCCCCGAGTGCGTGTCCAGGCCGATGCCCTCGCGGTCCGGCGTCCACTTCATGTCGGCGTCGTCGACGGCCGAGCGGGTGCGAATGGTCAGCTCGGCCCAACCGCCGCGCTTGCCCGCGGTGACCTCGATACGCAGGGCGGTACGGGTGCCGAGCAGGGCCCGTACGTTGTCCTCCGCGTTGCGCAACTTACCCACGCTCCACGTGCCGTCGAGGCGCACGGCGCACGTGACGCCCGCTTCGGTCAGCCGCGGCCGACTGGTCAACGTGCCGTCGAGGCCGCGGGCGTCGGCGTGCGCTCGCCAGTGCTGCGGGGCGAGGCGGGCGAGTAGGCGCCGCTCGTCCTTGGTCGGTGTGAGGCCGCGGGGACGGCCGGCGCGGCAGGCGGCGGCGAGCAGGCGCCACGCCACGCGGAACGACCAGCGCAGGGCGCGCCATTCGGCGCGGCGGAACGTCTTCGACTTGGCCGTGAGGACGCAGGCGCCGACGGCGAGCAGGACGGCGACGCCCTGCGGGCCGAGTGCGTCGAGCAGGGCGCCGAGCAGGTCGAGGGCAACGTCGGCGAGTGCGTCGCCGAGCTCGGCCTCGCTGGCGGCGTCGGTAGGGTCCTGCGAAGCGGCATCCATCGGGTACCTCCGTGGGTGTCGTGAGGGGCGCCGCCGGGCCGTGATCCTGGCCGGCGCCCCGTTTACGTTGCGTGGCTGTCTCGTTGTCTCGTCTCAGCAGGGATAGGGCCCCTACGCGCGCGCGTGCGCGCGAGGCGTGAGACATGCCCTGTGGTGACGCTCCGTGGCGTCTGTGGCGGCCGGTGGGCGCCCTCGGCGTCTCCGGGGAGGTGCGAGGGCGCCCGAACGCGTCTGCGGGCCGCTCAGCGCTTCCGGCGGGCGAGTGGAATCGAGATGGTGGCGCCGAGTCCTGCCGCAGCGATGGCGCCGGCGGTGTCCGCGGCGAGCTTGAGCAGGGACAACAGGACGCCGACGAGGGCGAACATGCCGCAGGCTGCGGCGAACACGACCAGGGCCGCGACGAGGGCGCGCTCGACGTTCACGCGGACACCCCCTCGCCGACGAGGGCGAGTTGCCCGGGCACCGGGGCCGGGCCGCGGTCGTCGTCGAGGCGGGCGAACACCTTCTTCGCGTAGGAGGTGCTGCGGGTGGCGAGGCGCGCGGCCTCGGCGGGTGGGGTGCCCTTCGCCCAGCAGGATTCGAGGACGACGCGTGCGGCGTCGGTGGACAGCCGCTCGGGCTGGTCGTCGGTCACCTCGTCGTCGGTGTCGTCGCGGGGTGTCTCGAGGACGTACACCTTGCGGCCACCGCAGATGACCAGCGGCGACGCCTGCTGCGCGGTGTGGGCGGGCGCCTGCTCGACGGCCTGCTCGGCGGTCACCTCGGCGGGGGGTGCGGTGGTCACCTCGAGCGGGCATCCGGCCTGCTGCCCCATGGGCGGCGTGGTGACCGGTACGGCGTCGACGAGGTGTCGCTCGGTGGACGGCTCGGCGGCGTCCTCGACGTGGTCGGCGAGGCGGTGCACGCGCCACAGGACAAGCGGCGCGATCGCGGAGACGCCGACGACGAGCGGCCACGCAACGGGGAGCAGGCCGGCGGCGACGAGGTGCGCGGCGGCGTTCGTGGCGATCATCGCGGCGACGGCGGTTGCCACGTCGCGGCGGGCGCGCAGGGCCCGCACGGCGTAGATGTCGAGCGCGGCAGGGAGGGCTGCGGCGGTCCACTCGCCGAATCCTGCTGCGCGGGCGAGGGCGTACTCGGCGGACGCGGTCACGACGAGGGCGGCGGCGAGGGCGGCCCATGCGAGGTAGTCGCGGGGCGGGTGGGTACGGTCATGCACAGGTCTGAGCTCCTTGTACCGGAAGGGGTTCGGGTCAAGGCGCCGTCTCGTGTTGCTGCACGGGGCGGCGCCGTCGTCGTGTCGGGCGCGGTGGTCACGTGGTCACGGGTGTGGTCACGGACGCGCTGTAGAGGACCGACACGGGCCGGTACGCGTTGGTGGAGCTCTGGCCTGCTGGCCTGCGGAAACGTGAGTGGCTGACATTCGGCGTCAGCCCCCGTCACGTTCGGACGTTGACTCGTAATGCGTAGGTCAGGGGTTCGACTCCCCTAGGCGGCTCACTTGAACCCCAGGTCAGATGCCTATCTGACCTGGGGTTTTCTGCAGGGGGCACGGCGGGGCCGGGAGGCCGCGAGCCTTCTTCGAATCCGGCCGCCGGTGGCGTTCTCGCTCCGGCCGGCTGGCCCCGGACATCGGTCAGCGCCGGTCGGGGGAGATCCGCTGCCGGTCGCGGTGCAGTAGTGGTGAGCCGCCGGGCGGCGGGGCCGGCCCAGGCTCGTGCACCGCGCTCGAAAGACGGGCGGCAGCCAGCCGCAGCCCAGCAATCGGGGGTGAGCGGGGAAGGCGGAGAGGGCGGGGACGGCGGCCAGTACGAACAGCAGGGACGTTCAGGGCGTGCGCGCGCGAGACCCGCAGGTGTGCGTCGGGCCATGACCGTTCCGGTGCGTTCTCCGATCCGCGGGCAGCTGCGTAAGCGGCGTTCACCGTCTCCCCTTTCCCTGTGCCGACGTGTCCTGGTTCGGGGCGCACTGCGGTCGCTCCACCGAGGCGGGAGCGCGCACGCGAGGGTGCCGACTTCGGCCTTCCCGACGGCGGCAGGGCGCTCGGGCGCCGACGGTCGCGTGCTCGCGCGGGGTGACTCCGACGCCATGGTGGTGAACCTGCGTGTTGCGCGCCGTGTGAGGTGCGCCGGAGTATGCCGTCTGTGATAGGCGGAGAGCATGCTCAGTGGAGTCCGAGCCCGGGTGTTGCCCGATTCCCAGCGCCGTTCTCTGGAGGAGCTGGCAGAGGATCTGGACTTGTCGTCCGGGGACAGCCGGGCCAAGAGGTCGGCGTTCTGGGCGATGCTGTCTCTGTCGGGGGTCATCGCGGCGGGAGGGGTGATTACGGACTCGACGGCAACCGTGATCGGCGCGATGATCATCGCACCGTTGTCGACGCCGATCATGGGCGTCGCTCTGGGATCGGTGCAACGTCGCCGGAACGGAGCGGCGAGGCTCGTTCTGTTCGCCTGCCTGCTGGTGGTCGCGCTCGGTGCCGTGTTCTCCGTGGTGCTGCCCGATCACTATGCCCTGCTGGGAAACAGCCAGGTTGCGTCGCGGACGTCCCCGGGACTGATGGATCTGGTCGCCGCGTTGGCGACGGGCTTCGCCGGCGCGGTGGCCCTCGCGCGGCGGGACGTCGCCGCCGTGCTTCCCGGAGTCGCGATCGCGATCTCCCTGGTGCCGCCGCTGGTGGTGGCCGGCGTGTGTCTCGGGCGCCTGGAGGGGTGGTTGGCGCTGGGGGCGCTGGTGCTGTTCCTGTCCAACCTGTTCGCGCTGGTCTTCGGAGGGATGGTGGTGTTCGCCGCCCTGGGCTACGGCCGCGGCGAGGTCCGGGCGCCCGGACGGCCCGCTCGGCGTGCGTACGTCGCCATGTCCCTGCTGTTCGCCGTCGTCTTCGTGCCACTGGCGGCGAACACCGCACTCACACTTCTGCTCGACGTCTGGAGGGGTAAGGCGAAGGAGGCGGCGGAGCAGTGGCTGGCCGACGTGCCGGGCGCGTCGGTCACCGTGGTGGACACGACGTCCCGAACGATGCGCATCCACGTTCGTCTCCCCGGCGAGCTGCCCCCGGTGGGTGGTCTGCTCGACCGCCTCGCGGGGCAGCTGCCGGACGGCGTGCCGGTGCTGGTGGAGGTGGAACGCGGCCGGCTGGTCGATGCGGGGCGGGTTGGTGGCTGAGTGCGGGGCGGTCAGCCGGGGGCGGGGGTGCAGGTGGGGCAGAGGCCGCGGAAGGTGATCTCGGCGGTGGTGACCTGGAAGCCGTGGCGTTCGGCGGCGGGGAGGAGGTCGAGGGGGTCGCCGGCGGGGTGGACGTCGCGGATGGTGCCGCAGGCCGAGCAGGTCAGGTGGTGGTGGGGGCGGGCGTTGGGGTCGTAGCGCTTGGCGCGGCCGTCGACGACCTCGAGCACCTCGCCGAGGGAGACGAGTTCGCCGAGCGCGTTGTAGACGGTGGCGCGGGAGATCTCCGGGAGGCGCGCGGTCGCGCGCGACAGTACCTCGTCCGCGGTGAGGTGGATGTGGTCGCCGTCGAGTACCTCGGCGACCACCCGGCGTTGAGCGGTCATCCGCCAGCCACGTGCCCGAAGCCGTCCCAGCAGGTCACTCATGGGCGCAACCTAGCAGCGTCGCGTCGAGGATTTGAAGACGTACGCGTCTGGGATGTGTATTGACTTGGACCCCGTCCACCATAGGATCGGGTCCGGCGACAGCCGAGGAGCCCAGGGACCGCCCTGCACCGGAAGGATTCCCATGTCCGAGAACCACGAGGCAATCGTCACAGACGCGAAGACGGAGGGCGGGGGTGGCTGTCCGGTCGCGCACGGGCGAGCGCCGCACCCGACCCAGGGCGGTGGAAACCGCCAGTGGTGGCCCGAGCGGCTCAACCTGAAGATTCTTGCCCAGAACCCGGCGGTCGCGAACCCGCTGGGGGAGGACTTCGACTACGCCGAGGCGTTCCAGGGTCTCGACCTCGCCGCCGTGAAGCGGGACCTGACCGAGGTCATGACGACCTCGCACGACTGGTGGCCGGCGGACTTCGGGCACTACGGCCCGTTCCTCATCCGGATGGCCTGGCACAGCGCCGGCACCTACCGGGTCAGCGACGGCCGCGGCGGCGGCGGTACGGGTCAGCAGCGTTTCGCGCCGCTGAACAGCTGGCCGGACAACGGCAACCTGGACAAGGCGCGCCGCCTGCTGTGGCCGGTGAAGAAGAAGTACGGCCAGGCCCTGTCGTGGGCCGACCTGATGATTCTCGCGGGCAACGTCGCCCTGGAGTCGATGGGCTTCGAGACCTTCGGCTTCGCCGGCGGACGCGAGGACGTGTGGGAGCCCGAGGAGGACGTGTACTGGGGCCCGGAGTCCACCTGGCTGGGCGACGAGCGCTACTCCGGCGACCGCGATCTGGAGAGCCCGCTGGGCGCGGTCCAGATGGGCCTGATCTACGTCAACCCGGAGGGCCCGAACGGCAACCCGGACCCGCTGGCCGCGGCGCGGGACATCCGTGAGACGTTCCGCCGGATGGCGATGAACGACGAGGAGACGGTCGCGCTCGTCGCCGGCGGCCACACCTTCGGCAAGACCCACGGTGCGGGCCCGGCGGACCGGGTCGGCCCGGACCCGGAGGCCGCCGGGATGGAGGAGATGGGCTTCGGCTGGCGGAGCACGCACGGCACCGGCAAGGGTGGCGACGCGATCACCAGCGGTCTCGAAGGCATCTGGACCGACACCCCGACGACCTGGGACAACAGCTTCTTCGAGATCCTGTTCGGCTACGAGTGGGAGCTGTTCCAGAGCCCGGCGGGGGCCAACCAGTGGCGGCCGAAGGACGGCGCGGGCGCGGGCACCGTGCCCGACGCCCACGACGCGTCGAAGAGCCACGCCCCGACGATGCTGACGACCGACCTGTCGCTCCGCTTCGACCCGGTCTACGAGCCGATCTCGCGGCGCTTCAAGGAGAACCCGCAGGAGTTCGCGGACGCGTTCGCCCGTGCCTGGTTCAAGCTGACCCACCGTGACATGGGTCCGGTCCAGCGCTACCTCGGCCCGGAGGTCCCGTCCGAGACGCTGGTGTGGCAGGACCCGGTGCCCGCGGTGACGCACGCGCTCGTGGACGCCGAGGACGTCGCCGCCCTCAAGGGCAAGGTGCTGGACTCGGGTCTGACGGTGTCCCAGCTGGTGGCCACGGCGTGGGCGTCGGCGGCCTCCTTCCGGGGCAGCGACATGCGCGGCGGCGCCAACGGCGCCCGCATCCGCCTGGAGCCGCAGCGCGGCTGGGAGGTCAACGACCCGGAGCAGCTGTCGACGGTGCTGGGCACGCTGGAGGAGATCCAGCAGTCCTTCAACGCCGCGCAGAGCGGCGGCAAGCAGGTCTCGCTGGCCGACCTGATCGTGCTCGCCGGATGCGCCGGCGTGGAGAAGGCGGCGAAGGACGCCGGTCACGACGTCCGGGTGCCGTTCACGCCGGGGCGCAGCGACGCGACGCAGGAGCAGACCGACGTCGACTCGTTCGCCGAGATGGAGCCGTCCGCCGACGGGTTCCGCAACTACCAGGGCAAGGCCAACCGGCAGCTGCCCGCCGAGTACCTGCTGATCGACCGGGCGAACCTGCTGACGCTCAGCGCGCCGGAGATGACCGTTCTCGTCGGCGGTCTCCGCGTCCTCGGCGCCAACCACGGGCAGTCGCAGCACGGCGTGCTCACCGGCACGCCCGGCCGGCTGACGAACGACTTCTTCGTCAACCTGCTCGACCTGGGCACGGAGTGGAAGGCGACGTCGGAGGACCAGCGGGAGTTCGAGGGCCGTGACGCCGCCTCCGGGAAGGTCCGGTGGACCGGCACCCGCGCGGACCTCGTGTTCGGCTCCAACTCCGAGCTGCGCGCTCTCGCGGAGGTGTACGCGAGTGACGACGCGAACGAGAAGTTCGTGACGGACTTCGTCGCGGCGTGGGACAAGGTGATGAACCTCGACCGGTTCGACCTCGCCTGATCGCACGGGCCACGGGTCGGCGGGGCGACAGGTCGCACCGCTCGCACAGGACGCCCCCGGGAAGTCGCCTTCCCGGGGGCGTCGGGCGTCCCGGTGGTGCGGGCCAGGGCGGTTCTAGGACAGGCCGAGGGCCTGCTTGACGGGGTCGATGGCGAAGTACAGGAGGAACAGCGCGGCGGTGCCCCAGAGCAGCCAGTGCACCTCGCGGGCCTTGCCCAGGCACGCCTTGATGACCACGTAGGCGATGAAGCCGGCGCCGATGCCGTTGGTGATGGAGTAGGTGAACGGCATGACGGCGATGGTCAGGAACGCCGGGATGGCCAGCTCGAAGCGGTCCCAGTCGATGTGCCGGACCTGCGTCATCATCAGGAAGCCGACCGCGACCAGGGCGGGGGAGGCGGCCTGGAGCGGCACGATGGTCAGCAGCGGGGTGAGGAAGAGGGCGAGGGTGAACAGGCCGCCGGTCACGATGCTGGCGAAGCCGGTCCGTGCGCCTTCGCCGACACCCGCGGCGGATTCGATGTAGGTCGTGGCGGACGAGGCGGAGGACGCACCGCCGGCGACGGCGGCCGCGCCGTCGATGAGCAGCACCCGGCCCAGGCCGGGGACCTGGCCGCGCTCGTCGAGGAGTCCGGCCTCGGCGGTGACGCCGACGACGGTGCCCATGGTGTCGAAGAAGTCCGACAGGATGAGCGTGAAGACCAGCAGGACCACTGTCAGGATGCTGACCTGCCCGAACGCGCCGAACACGTCGAACTCGCCGAGCAGCCCGAAGTCGGGGGCCGCGACGGGGCCGTCGGGCAGCGTCGGCGAGGTGAGGCCCCAGTTGGTGACCGTGGCCAGTTCGTTGATGACGACGGCGAGGACGGTCATCAGGACGATGCTGATGAGGATGGCGCCCTTCACCTTGCGGGCGAGCAGGACGATCGTCAGGAGCACGCCGAGGCAGAAGACGAGCATCGGCCAGCCGGTGAGGTTGCCGGTGCCGAGCTGGACGGGCACCGTGGTGTTCGCCGCGTCCGGGATGCGTGTGACGAAGCCCGCGTCGACGAAGCCGATCAGGGCGATGAACAGACCGATGCCCACGCTGATCGCCTGTTTGAGGGCCTGCGGGATGGCGTGCATGACCGCCTCGCGCAGTCCCGTCAGGACCAGCACGCAGATCAGCAGACCCTCCAGGACGATGAGCCCCATCGCGTCGTCCCAGCTCATCAGGGGCGCGACCTGGAAGGCGACGACGGCGTTGAGGCCGAGGCCGGCGGCCAGGGCGAGTGGTAGATTGCCGCCGACGCCCATGATCACGGTCATCACCGCGGCCACCAGTGCCGTGGCGGTGGCCAGTTGGGTCGGGTCGAGCTGCTGGCCGAACTTGTCCTCGGCGCTGCCGAGGATGATGGGGTTGAGCACGAGGATGTACGCCATCGTGAAGAAGGTGGCGAGGCCGCCGCGTATCTCCCGTGCGTAGGTCGAACCGCGTTCGCTGATGCGGAAGAAGCGGTCCACCGCGCCACCGCCTCCGGCGGGTGGCGCCTCGTTCTTGGTCGTGGTGCTGGTCTGCATTGCTGGGTCTCCTGGACCTGCTCGTGAGGAAGGGGAAAGCAGGGGCTGTGCTGCCGGGGGAATGACGGCGAGGGCACGTACACCCATGCCGCACCATGCGAGCGGATCTCGCGTGGCAGGGGCACGTTCACAATTGTCTTGCGGAATCCCCTAGTTGTATGAGGCCATGAGGTTGGTGACGCCTGTGTGGAGTCGGGAGGCTGGTGGGCGGTTCCCGGCGGCAGTGTGCGGTCGATGGTAGTTGTAGTGGACGTTCCAGGTGGTCAGAGCGTGTGCTCGGTGGCTTTCGGATGTCCATGAGCGGGCGTAGAGGAACTCTTCGGACAGGATGCGCTGGTAGCGCTCGACTTTGCCGTTGTGCCGTGGCGTGTAGGGCGTGATGCGCTGGTGGCGTGAGCCGAGGAGGGCGCGGGCGAAGTCGCCGGCGCGGTAGCAGGCTCCGTTGTCGGTGACGATGCGCTGGATGCGGTCGATGCCGTGGGCGGCGAAGAAGGCCCTTGCACGGTGGAGGAACCCGACCGCCGTGGCGGCCTTCTCGTCGGGTAGTGCTTCGGTGTAGGCCAGGCGGGAGAAGCCGTCGAGGGCTGAGTGGAGGTAGACGTAGCCCGGCTTGCTGCCGCGGGTCTTGGTGCGGGCGACGCGTTTGGCCTGCTCGCTGCCGCGGCCGTGGAGGCGCCATCCGCCGCCGTCGGGTATGCGTCCGGTCTTCTTCACGTCGAGGTGGATCATGTGGCCTGGCCATCGGGCGGTGATGGTGCGGCCGGTGCGGTTGGTGCCGCCGTCGGGATCGATGAAGCGGCGGCGGTTCAGCCCGAGCTGGTGCAGGTGCCGTGTGACGGTGCGGCGGCTGATGGTCGTGCCCACGGCACGGAGCTCGAAGGCGATGCGGGCCGCTGACCACTTGTGCTCACGGCGCATGCGCTCGATGCGGGCCACGATCTCGCCCCGGGTCCGGGTGGGCTGACGATGGGGCGTGCTGGGCCGGTCGAGCAGGCCGAGGTCACCGTGGAGGCGGTACCGGCCCACCCATTTGCTGGCACAAGCCCTGGAGATGCCCATCTCCGCGGCGACGTGAGCGATGGGACGGTCCTGACAGCGCCGGACCAGACGACGACGGCCTTCGACCGAGAGCGGGGCATTACGGTGGGACACCGGGCGGGTCCTTTGTGACGGCGGACGAGTGACTTGGCGGTTCTCATCCTGCCGCTGAAGGACCCGCCCCTTCGTATCGGCCCCAGCGTCTACAACCTCATGACCCGCAACACCTAGTCGACGTCTCCGCAACATCCCTGTCGCTTCCTACAGAATCGGCGAAGACCTATCCCGCTATAGCGGGAAGGGGGCGACAGCGGCAGTGGAGTGGCCGTCGGTGACTCCCTACTCTCAGCGCGTGCATCCACCGATCCCCTTCGACGCGCGCGCAGCCCGCACCCTGCGCGAGAAACTCGGGATGGCCCACGGCCACGTCGCCCACGGCATGCGCGCCTCCTACGGTCTCGTCCATGTCGGCCCCGGCCACATCGCCGCGTGGGAGCGCGGCGAGGCCCTGCCGTCGGCGAACGAACTCACCGCCCTCGCGGGCGCCCTGTGGTGCGCGCCGGGCGAACTGATGGGGCGTCCCCGCACTCTGCTGGAACACCGTCTGGCACGTGGACTCGCCGCCGAGGACGTGGCCGGCTTCACCGGCGTCCCGCTCGACGCCTACCGCCACATGGAGGAGACCGGCCGCTGGGCCGGTGACGAACGGCAGTCCGCCAAACTCGGCACCCTGCTCGACCTTCCGGTCCCCGACCACATCGCCGTCACGGGTCTGGAGGGCGAACTCGCCGGCCTCCTCACCGAGGCCGTCACGACGCGCTGGCAGGCCCACATCCGCGCGATCGCCAAGCTGATCTCCCTGGACAAGCGCGACCTGAAGGAACCCCTGCGCGCCCTGCACCAGGAGTACCAGGGCCTGATGGCCGCCACCCTCAGCAGAGCCGGCGGCGCAGCCTCCGGCGAGCTGGGGCGGCGCTACCTCGACGACATCGTGCAGCACTTCTGGGACAAGCTCGCCGACCGCGGCTGAGCCGCCCCGGCCGCGCGGCGCCCGGCGGGTCCACGAAGGCGGGCGCCCGGCCCGCCGTTCACCTCCGGACGTGCAGGCGGCGGGGTGCGGTGGCGGGGCGCGCCGGTGCGGGGAAGCCGTCCGGGCCGGGGGTGAGCGAGCCCAGCACGGTGGCCCGGCGGGCGCCGGTGCAGGACGGGACGGTGCCGGGGAGCCCGTGCACGCTCAGCCAGCCGAGGACCGCGAAGGCGTACGCCTCCTTCGCCGCCGACGGAAGGCCCAGCTCGTCGGACGTGTGCACCGGTGTCCCCGCGCCCAGTTCGCGGCGCAGCGCCCGCATCAGCTCCGGGTTGCGGGTGCCGCCCCCGGAGGCGATCACCTGGTCGCCGCCCACGTCCCGCACCGCGTCGGCCACCGTGCGGGCGGTGAGTGCGGTGAGGGTGGCGGCCAGGTCCTCGGTGGAGACGTCCCGGCCGTCCAGCGCCCGGTGCAGGTAGGGGAGGTGGAACAGTTCCTTGCCGGTGGTCTTGGGGGCGGGCCGGGCGTAGTACGGCTCGGCCAGCAGGGTGTCGAGCAGGCCCCCTTCGACGCGGCCGCGGGCGGCCAGCGCGCCGTCGGCGTCGTAGCCGAGGCGGCCGTCGGTGGCGTGGGCGACGGCGGCGTCGAGGAGGGCGTTGGCCGGGCCGGTGTCGAAGGCCAGCGGCACCCCGTCGCGGATCGCCGTCAGGTTGGCGATCCCGCCCAGGTTGAGGGCGACGGGACGTCCCGGGCGTCCCGCGAGCCACAGCGCGTCGACCATGCTGACGAGCGGGGCGCCCTGCCCGCCCGCGGCCACGTCCCGGGTGCGCAGGCCCGACAGCACGGGCAGGCCGGCGTGCTCGGCGATCCACGCCGGTTCGCCGAGCTGGAGGGTGCCGTGCACCCGGCCGTCGTCCACCCAGTGGTAGACGGTCTGGCCGTGCGAGACGGCCAGTTCGGCACGTCCGTCGCACAGCTCCGTGTTCGCCCGGCGGGCGGTGCGGGCGAACGCCCGGCCGATGCCGGTGTCCAGCCGGCACACGTCGTGCAGCGTGGTGCGGGACGGGGGCAGTGCGGCGGCCAGCGCTCCGCGCAGGGCGTCGTCGTAGGTCTCGGTGAGCATGCCCAGCGGGCGCAGTACCAGGGTGTCGCCCTCCAGGCCCAGGTCTGCGGCGGCCGCGTCGATGCCGTCGTGGGACGTGCCGGACATGAGGCCGATGACGCGCCTCACCCGGCCGTCTTCCCGGTCGTCTCCTCCGCGGCCCCGTGCGCGGTCCCGGGCGGGGGCCCCGCCAGCTCGGAGGCGGCCGTCCGGCGCAGCGGGCGCAGGTGGTCGTCGCCGCGCAGGGTCCACAGCGCGAGGGCGCTGACCGCACAGGTGGCCGCGGCGTAGTAGGCGGGGATGTCGACGTCGCCGGTGCTCGCCACCAGCTCCGTGATGATCAGGCCCGCGCTGCCGGAGAACACGGCGTTGGCGAGGGCGTACGACAGGCCGAGGCCGGTGTAGCGCACGGAGGTCGGGAACATCTCCGACAGCATGGCCGGCCCCGGGCCGGCCAGCATGCCGACCGCCGCGCCCGCAGCGAACACCGCCGCGCCCTTCGCCACGGAACCGGAGTCCGGGTCCTGCAGCAGGTTGAGCAGCGGCCAGGACAGCAGCGCGATCAGGACGGCGCCGGTGAGCATCACGGCCCGGCGGCCGACGCGGTCGCTCAGCCGGCCGGCGGGCAGGATCATGGCCGCGAAACCGGCGTTGGCCACCACGCTCGAGATCAGCGCCTGCTGGAAGGAGGCGTTCAGGGTGGCCTGGAGGTAGGACGGCATGACGACGAGGAAGGTGTAGCCGGCCGCGGACCAGCCCATGAGACGCCCGGCACCCAGCAGGATGGCCTTCGCGGTCTGCCCGGTGGACGGCTTCGGCGCGGGCGGCGGTGCGGTCGGCGGCACGCCCGGCGCCCCGGCGGGGCCGTGCTCGCGGACGAACTCGGGTGTCTCGTCCAGCTTCAGCCGCACCCACAGGGCGACGCCGCCGAGCGGCAGCGTCAGCAGGAACGGCAGGCGCCAGCCCCAGTCGTTCAGGGCTCCCGCACTCATCACGGTGGCCAGGACGGCGGCCATGCCGGCGCCCGCGAGCAGGCCGAGGCCGACGGTGAACGACTGCCACGCGCCGTACAGGCCGCGCTTGCCCGGCGGTGCGAACTCCGTCATGACCGACACGGCGCCGCCGAACTCGCCGCCCGCGGACAGGCCCTGGAGGATGCGCAGCAGCGTCAGCAGCACCGGGGCGGCCGCGCCCACCGTGGCGTAGGTGGGCAGGACGCCGATCAGGGTGGTGGAGACGGTCATCAGCAGCAGCACCATGATCAGCGTCGGCCGGCGTCCGACGCGGTCGCCGATCCGGCCGAAGAGCGCCGCGCCGACCGGCCGGAAGAAGAAGGCGATGGCGAACGACGCGTACGTCTTCACCAGCGACTCCAGGTCGCTCGCGCCGTCCGTGCTGAAGAAGTTCGCCGCGATGATGGTCGCGAAGTAGCCGTAGACGCCGAACTCGTACCACTCGACGAAGTTGCCGACGGACCCGGCGACGAGTGCCCGGCGGGGTGGTGACGGGGGGTGCGGCGGGGCGGCGGCCGGTGGGGTGGACGACATGGCTGGACCTCTTCCGGTGCCCGCGGCGGGGCGGCGTGATCGACGGTGACCCCCCGGGGGTGGAGTAGACCAATTCGCGGCGGGCGGGTCAAGGGGACGGACGTACCCTTCAGGCGCGGGGCAACCCGCTGTACGCAGACGTGACGGAAGGACGGCAGCACCGTGAGCGTTCCCGATTCCCCGATCCCGCGCTTCCACCTGGCTGTTCCGGTCGACGACCTGGAGGCCGCCCGCCGCTTCTACGGGGGCGTGCTCGGCCTGGAGCAGGGCCGCAGCGCGGAGACCTGGGTGGACTGGAACCTGCACGGCCACCAGTTCGTGACCCACCTCGCCCCCGGTGCCCCGCGCGGTGTCCACAACCCTGTGGACGGCCACGACGTCCCCGTCCCCCACTTCGGGCTGCTCCTTACGGTCGACGCCTTCCACGCCCTCGCCGAGCGCCTGCGCGCGGCCGGCACCGCGTTCGTGATCGAGCCCTACCTCCGCTTCGCGGGGCGGCCGGGCGAGCAGTGGACGATGTTCCTGCACGACCCGGCCGGGAACGCGCTGGAGTTCAAGGCGTTCGCCGACGACACCCAGGTCTTCGCCGTCTGACCCGGCCGCCGTCTCACTCCGGCTCGACGAGGACGCACTCCAGGGAGCGGGGGCCGTGCACGCCTTCGACGCGGGTGAGTTCGATGTCGCTGGTCGCGGACGGCCCGGAGATCCAGGTCTGCGGACGCCGCGGGTCCAGCAGGGGGAGCGCCCGGGGGACGGACGCCACGATCCGGTCGGCGTGGACGACGCAGACGTGGTGGTCGGGGACGAGGGTGAGGGCCCGGCGTCCCTGCGCGGGACCGGCGTCGAGCACCACGGTGCCCGTCTCGGCGACGGCCAGCGCGCAGCCCGTGAGCACGCTGTCGACGGCGTCCAGCCGGGCCGCCGTCAGGGTGGGCGCGTCGCGCACGAGATCCACGCCGTGGAGTGCGGTGAGCCACCGCGGCGGCAGGTCGGCCGGTACGGCCAGGGCACGGGTCCCGCGCGCGGCCAGGAGCTCGGCGACGAGGGCGGGCAGGGCGCCGGACGTGGTGCGGTGGACGGTTGCCCGGTAGTCGGCGAGGTTCTCGGCGAGCAGTGCGCGCAGGGCGGCCGGGTCCTCGGAGGTGTGCGCGCTCCGGTAGGCGCGGGCGACGGGGTGGCCGGCCGGCGACTCCGCGGCGGGTACGTCCGCGAGGGCGGCGCGGATGCGGGCCAGGACGAGGTCGCGGGAGCCGTTCACCGAGCCTCCCCTCCTTCGCGGGGGGTGCGCCGGGCGTGGCTTCGCCGTGCCGGGCGTCGCGCGGCCGGTCGCGGTGCGCGCGCCACCAGTCGCGGAAGGACGCCGCGGGCATGCGGGGCAGGTCGCGGGCCGCGCTCCACGCCCCGGCCGCCCCGGGCAGGCGCAGCCGTTCCGGCTGGAGGCGCCGGGTGCGGGCACCGGCCCGCAGGGTGGCCGCGTACGCCGCCGGGTGGTCCAGCAGCCATGTCGCCGCCCGTACGCCCGCCCGCTCCCGGCGGTGCCCGGTGGACCCCTCTGCGACCCGTTCCCGCAGGTGGACGAGGACCTCGGGGATGTCGATGGCGACCGGGCACACCTCGTAGCAGGCGCCGCACAGCGAGGAGGCGTACGGCAGGGAGGCGTCCACCTCGCTCTGCAGGCCGCGGAGTTGGGGCGTCAGGATGGCGCCGATCGGACCGGGGTAGGGCGAGCCGTACGCGTGGCCGCCGGCCCGCTCGTACACCGGGCAGACGTTCAGGCAGGCGGAGCAGCGGATGCAGCGCAGCGCCTGCCGGCCCACCTGGTCGGCGAGGGTGGCGGTGCGGCCGTTGTCGAGCAGCACGAGGTGGAAGGCGCGCGGACCGTCGCCCTCCGCGACACCGGTCCACATCGAGGTGTAGGGGTTCATCCGCTCGGCGGTGGAGGAGCGCGGCAGCAGTTGCAGGAACACCTCCAGGTCCTGCCAGGTGGGCACGACCTTCTCGATGCCGACGACGGAGATCAGCGTCTCCGGCAGCGTGAGGCACATCCGGCCGTTGCCCTCGGACTCCACCACGACCACGGTGCCGGTCTCGGCGACGAGGAAGTTCGCGCCGGAGACGGCGACCTTCGCGCGCAGGAACTTCTCCCGCAGGTGCAGCCGTGCCGCCTCGGCCAGGTCGGAGGGCCGGTCGGTCAGCGTGTCGGGCGCCGGCCGTCCCCAGCGGCCCATCGCCTCCCGGAAGAGGTCGCGGATCTCGCCGCGGTTGCGGTGGATCGCCGGGACCAGGAGGTGCGAGGGCAGGTCGTCGCTGAGCTGCACGATGAGTTCCGCGAGGTCCGTCTCGTACGCGGCCACGCCCTCGGCGGCGAGCGCCTCGTTGAGGCCGATCTCCTGGGTGGCCATCGACTTGACCTTGACGACCTCCCGTTCGCCGGTGGCGCGGACCAGGCCGGCGACGATGCGGTTCGCCTCGTCGGCGTCCGCCGCCCAGTGCACCTGTCCGCCCGCCGCGGTGACCGCCCGTTCGGTCTGGAGGAGGTAGTGGTCGAGGTGGCGCAGCGTCCGGTCCTTGATGTCCTTTCCGGCCTGCCGCAGCCGCGCCCAGTCGTCGAGTTCGGCGACGGCGGCGGCCCGCTTGTCGCGGATGGTGTGCGTGGCGTGCGTGAGGTTGGTGCGCAGCCGTGTGTCGCGGACGGACCCGGCGGCGGCAAGGGGGAAGGCCGGCATCCCGAGGTAGGCGGTGTTCATCGCGGGGGCCTCCGGTCCGCTTCCGTGCAGGCGAGGATCTCGGCGAGGTGGAGGGGGCGTACGGGCGCGTCCTGCCGCCGGATCAGGCCGTCGAGGTGCATCAGGCAGGAGTTGTCCGCCCCGCACAGCGTGTCGGCGTCGGTGGCGAGGGCGTGGTCCACCTTGTCCCGTCCCATGGCCACCGACACGGCCTCGTTCTTCACCGCGAACGTGCCGCCGAAACCGCAGCACTCCTCGGCGCCGGGCAGCTCGATCAGGGTCAGACCGCGCACGGCCCGCAGCAGCCGCAGCGGACGGTCGCCCAGCCCCAGCGTCCGCAGCCCGTGGCAGGACGGGTGGTAGGTGACGGTGTGCGGGTAGTACGCGCCGACATCGGTGACGCCGAGCACGTCCACCAGGAACTCGGTCAGTTCCCGCACCCGCGGCACCAGAGCGGCGGCGGCCGCGGCGAGGGCGTCGCCGCGCCCCTCGGCGCGGGCCCGTTCCCCCATCCGCGGGTAGCCCTCGCGGACCATGGCGACGCAACTGCCGGAGGGCGCGACGACGTGGTCGTAGCCCGCGAACGCGTCGGCCGTGCGCCGCAGCAGCGGCTCGGCGGCCCGCCGGTGGCCGGTGTTGTACTGCGGCTGGCCGCAGCAGGTCTGGGCCGGGGGGAAGTCGACCTCGACGCCCAGCCGTTCCAGCAGCCGTACGACCGCCCGTCCCGTCTCCGGGTACAGCGCGTCGTTCACGCAGGTCACGAACAGGGCGACGCGCAGCCCGGCGCCCTGTTCGGACGCGGTCACGTGCGGTCCTCCTCCGCCAGGGCGAGCAGCTCCGCGAGGTGCACGGCGCGGGTGCGGGCGCCCGTACGGCGCAGACCCTGCCGCAGCTGGCGCAGGCAGCCGGGGTTGACGGCGACGACGAAGTCGAGGTCGGCCTCCGCGAGGGCCGCCAGCTTCGGGTCCAGTACGGCACGGCTGTCCGCCGGCCGGAGCATCGCGTACGTGCCGGCGGCGCCGCAGCAGTCCCCGGCGCCCGGCACCTCCACGTAGTCCGCGACGGCGGCGATCAAGTCGCGCGGCGGGCGGGTGACGCCCAGCCCGTTGCGCAGGTGGCAGGAGTCCTGCAGCCCGACGCGGGCCGTGCGGCCGTCGACGGTCACCCGCCCGGCGGGCACGTGGCCTTCGCGGTGCAGGTGGTCGCCGAACTCCCGTACCCGGTCGGGGCCGAGGTGGTGGGCGAGGTGGGCGGCGCAGCCGCCCGCGGTGGTCACGAGGGTGCCGGGCAGTCGCCTGCCCAGCTCCTCGGCGAGCGCCTTCCCGGTCGCGGAGTCGCCGTTGTGGGCGTGCAGCGCACCGCAACAGCCCTGCCCCGGCGGTACGTTCAGCTCGGGTCGCAGCCGCAGCGCGGCCCGTGAGACCGCCGGGTACAGGCCGCGTTCGACGCATCCCAGCATCAGCGAGGGCCCGTCGGCCGAGTCGCCTCCGGACGGACGGGCGTGGCGGCGCACCAGCCCTTGGAGGCGCAGCAGGAACGGCCGGGCGACCACCGCGGTCAGCAGCCGGACGATCCACGGCCGCTTCGGGCCGCTCCACTGGTGGTCCCGCCACTGCTCCAGCAGCTGCCCGTACTCCACGCCCGCCGGGCAGACCGTCTCGCAGGCGCGGCAGCCCAGGCAGTACGACGACTCCTCCGCCAGCGTCGGGTCGTCGGCGGGGAGTTCGCCGGTCTCCAGGGCGCGCATCAGCGTGATGCGGCCGCGCGGGGAGGACGCCTCGTCGCCGGTGAGGGAGTACGTGGGGCAGGCGGGGAGGCAGAACCCGCACGAGATGCAGCGGTCCAGCTGCTCCTTGTCGAAGAGGCCGCGCCCGGCGCCGGGGCCTTCGGCGGGCGGGCCGGGCTGCGGGTTTTCGGTCGTCATGAGCCGAGCTTTCCGGGGTTGAGGATGCCCGCCGGGTCGAAGGCGTGCTTGATGCGGCGCAGCAGGGCCATCTGGTCGTCGCCGAGGCGGTCGGCGAGGTAGGGCAGCTTGGCGGCGCCCACGCCGTGTTCGCCGGTGATGGTGCCGTCGAGTGCGAGGGCGGCGGCGAAGATCTCGCCGAACGCCTGGTGGGCGCGCTCCACGGCCCCGGTGTCGTCGGGGTCGAGGACGCAGGTGGGGTGGAGGTTGCCGTCGCCCGCGTGCCCGAAGGTGGCGATGAGCAGGCCGTGCCGTTCGGCGATCTCGTCGATGCGCCCGACCATCTCGGCCAGCCGGTGCCGGGGCACGGTCGCGTCCTCCAGGATGGTGAGCGAGCCGAGCCGGGACAGGGCGGGCAGGCCGCAGCGCCGGGCGGCGAGCAGCGCGTCGGCCCGCGCGACGTTCTCCGCGAGGGTGACCTCCAGGGCGCCGGCGGCGGTGCAGACCTGCTGGATGCGGGCCAGGTTGCCGGCGACCACCGACGGGTCGCCGTCGTCGCCGAACAGCAGCAGCGCACCGGCGTCGGTGCGCAGGCCGAGCCCGGCGAACGCCTCGACCGCTTCGATGCACTTGCGGTCCAGGAACTCCAGCGTCGCCGGGACGACGCCCGCGGCGATGACGGCCGCGACGGCGCGGGAGGCGTCGGCGAGCGAGTCGAAGTAGGCGACGCCGGTGCCGGTGTCGGCGGGTTTCGGCAGCAGTGCCACGGTCACCTCGGTGATCACCGCCAGGGTGCCCTCGGAGCCGGTGAGCAGGCGGGTGAGGTCGTAGCCCGCGACGTCCTTCCACAGGCGGCCGCCGGTACGCACGATCTCGCCGGTGGGCAGCACGGCCTCCAGGCCGAGCACGTAGTTGCGGGTCACGCCGTACTTCAGGCCGCGCAGGCCGCCCGCGCAGGTGGCGACGTTGCCGCCGACGGTGGAGACGGTGCGGCTGCCCGGGTCGGGGGCGTAGAGCAGCCCGGCGTCGCCGGCGGCGTCGGCGAGCTGAGCGGTCGTCACTCCCGTCTGCACCCGGGCGAGCAGTTCGCCGGGGCTGATCTCCAGCACGCGGTTCAGCCGGGTCAGGACCAGCATCACCCCGCCGTGCAGGGCGACGGTCCCGGCGCACAGGTTGGAGCCCGCGCCGCGCGGGATCACCGGCACACCGCGTTCGGTGGCCAGCCGCAGCACGGCGGCGACCTCCTCGGTGCTGCCGGGGAACACCACCACGTCCGGCGGCGCGTGGAAGAGCGGGGTGGCGTCCCGGGCGTACGCGGCGAGCTGCCCGGGCTCGACCCGTACGTGCTCCCGGCCGACGAGCGCGGCGAGTGCGTCGGCGAGTGCACCGGTCCGCCCGTCGCCTGCGGCGGCGGTGTCGGTCCGCTCGCTCGGGGGCGTGGCGCGGCCGGCGGCCCGTTCGGTGTGCGCGGTCATCGGCCCGCCCCCGGGCGGCTGGTCGTCCCCATCGTTCCTCCGGTGTCGTCTCGTCGGCTGCGGGCGGATGGAGAGACCAGTGTGCTGCGTGCGGGTGATCCGCGACACCGTCGGGGCGCACGGGGGCAGGGGGACGCGGGACACGGGGACGCGGGACGCGGGGAGGGCGCGGCGGCCGGGGGCCGGTTCCGGAGCGTGCCGCACCCCGCAACCGGCCCCCGCGTGCTCAGTGTCCGCCGAGCATCTTCCGCATCGTGGCGATCTCGGCGGTCTGCGCCTCGATGATCGTGTCGGCGAGGTCCAGGGTGGGCTGGTACGAGCCCTCCTTGAGCTCGGTCCCCGCCATCGCGACCGCGCCCTCGTGGTGCTCGATCATCAGGTGCAGGAAGGCCTCGTCGAAGGACGTGCCCGTGGACTGCTTCAGCTCCGTCATGTCGTCGGCGGACAGCATGCCGGGCATCGGCTCCCCGGACCCGTGGCCACCGTGACCGTCGTGGCCGGAGGCGCCGTCCTGCCCGCCGTGGGCGTCGCCCGAGGGGACCTTCTCCCCCCACGCCCTCAGCCAGCGGGACAGCGTCCTGATCTCCGGAGCCTGGGCCTTCTCGATCTTCTCCGCCAGCTCCCGCACCTCGCCCGAGGCGGCCCGGGTCTCAGCCAGTCCGGACATGGTGACCGCCTGGCGGTGGTGCGGGATCATCCCCTGGGCGAAGGCCACGTCGGCGGCGTTGTGCCGCTGCGTCTCCCGCGGGGCGGAGGCGGACGGCGAGGCGGCGGCCTCGGCGCCGCGGCCGCCGCCCTGCCCGGAGGTGCCGCCTGCGCCGCCGCAGGCGGCGAGGACGAGGGCGGCGGTGACCGCGACGGCGGACCCCGCCGCCCGGTGGACGCGGGAACGGCGTGTGGTGGAACGCCGTGCGGTGAAACGATTCGTGGTCATGGTGAAGCGACTCCTGTGCGCTGTGTGAAGGG
>NZ_JAVREQ010000035.1:0-39740 GCF_031845485.1 Streptomyces hazeniae | reverse complement strand
CGGTCACCCGCTCTCGGGTGACCGGGGCCGCCGACGGTTCCGGGGAGGCCCGGAGCGGGTCGCTCAGCGCGTCACGGCGGCGTCCCGGCCCTTCGGCACGGCGGCGCGGGCGTCCTCGTGCCGCATCCACACCGTGCGCTGCGGGAACGGGATCTCCACGCCCGCCGCGTCCAGGTTGTCCTTGACCCGGCGGCGCATCTCGCGGGTGACGCCCCACTGCTTCAGCGGCTGCGTCTTCACGGCCATCCGCACCACGACGGCGTCCGCGTCCAGCGACTGCACGCCCCACACGGACGGCTCCTCCAGCAGCAGCGCGCCCTGCTCCGGGTCCTCGTGCAGCTCGCGGCCGGTGCGCTCCAGCACCTCGTACACGGTGTCCAGGTTGGAGTCGTACGCCACACCGACGTCGAGGACGGCACGCGCCCAGTCCTGGCTGTCGTTCTTCACGCGCAGGATCTCGCCGTTGCGGATGTGCCACAGGCCACCGGTCAGGTCACGGACCTGGGTGAGCCGCAGGCCCACGTGCTCCACCTCGCCGATCGCCTCGCCGAGGTCGACGGTGTCACCGACGCCGTACTGGTCCTCGACCATGATCAGCAGGCCCGAGAGGTAGTCGGCCACCAGGCTCTGCGCACCGAAGCCGATGGCCAGACCCACGACACCGGCGCTGGCCAGCAGCGGGCCGAGCGCGATGCCGACCTCGCCCAGCACCATGGCCAGCGCCATGATGCCGATCACCACGGTCACGATGCTGCTGAGCACCGCGCCGATGGTCCTGGCCCGCTGCTCGCGGCGCTCGCGCGCCCGGCCCGCGTCGCGCTGGAGCACGGCGGGCCCGCGGCCGTTGCGGCGCGGCGTGCCGTTCTCCTCCCCCTTCGCGGGCTGCAGGATGCGGGCGACGACGCGGGCGATGGCCCGCTTGGCGAGAGCGCGCACGACGAGGGCGCCGAGGACGATCGCCAGAATGCTGGCGGCGCCGGCGATGATCTCCTCACCGTGCTCCCGGAGCCAGCCCGGCATCTCCAGCGCCAGGACGTTCGTGCTGCTGAGGGTGTGTGAGGCGGGCGCTTCCACGGGAGGCTCTCCACTCCGTCGTCGGATTGCCGATCGGTCAGAGCCTCCGAACGTACTCGGGGGCTTCTCCCGAGGTCAAAGACGCGGCGCAGGCCCGCAACACCCCGGCGGGGTCCTCACGGCGGCCGCGCACGGCGTACTCATCCGTGGTCTGAGTACGCCGACGGATTCCGCCCGCGCGCCCGGCGCGGGAACCTGCCGCGTATGACGAACAGCACGCCGAACGCTCCCTGCCCGGACTGCGGGCGGCC
Source organism: Streptomyces hazeniae (assembly GCF_031845485.1). Lineage (NCBI taxonomy): Bacteria > Bacillati > Actinomycetota > Actinomycetes > Kitasatosporales > Streptomycetaceae > Streptomyces > Streptomyces hazeniae. Next base: position 38,415 of record NZ_JAVREQ010000035.1, on the reverse strand, counting down.
GCTGACCGCCCCGGCCGCGTCCGCGGCGCACTGCCCGCACTGCGGGCTGCCCGTCACCGGACCGGTCTTCGGCCGCGTGCGGTGGGTCGAGGGCGAGCTGCACCGTCTCGACCACCAGCGCGGCACGCTGCTCGCGGAGCGACGGCGGCTGCTGGGCGAGCTGCGCGCCGGGGCGGTCCGGGCCACGGCGAACGGACCGCAGTCCGACGGTCCGCCGGGCTTCGGCCCGCCCGCGTACGGGCCCTCGGGGTTCGGTCCGCCTCCCGCAGGGTTCGGGCCGCCCCGGCACGGCGCCGTGCCGCCGCCCCGCCCCGGACGGGAGACCTCGCCGGGCACCGCCCGCAACGTGCTGCTGGCCCTCGGCGGCGTTCTGCTCACCGTCGCCGCCCTCGCCTTCACGCTCTTCAGCTGGGGAGAGATGGGCATCGCCGGCCGGGCCGCCGTTCTCGCCACCGTGACCCTCGCCGCCGTCGCCGCCCCCGTCCTCCTGCTGCGCCGCACCCTGAACGCCACCGCCGAAGCGGTGGGCTGGGTGGCACTGGTGCTGCTGCTCCTCGACGCCTACGCGCTCCGGCAGGTCCGGCTCCAGCACACCGACGCCCTCGCCTACACGGCGACCGCCGTCGCGGTCGTCGCCGGGCTGTGGGCGGTGTACGGCACCCTCGTGCCCCGGCCGGGGCTGCGCGGGCCGGTACCGGCCGCAGTCGTCCTCGCCCAGCTGCCGGTGCCGCTGGGGGCCGGCGCGGCGGGCGCCGGGCTCCACGGCACGGCATGGGCCCTGCTGGTCACGGCCGCCGCCGACACGGTGCTCGCGGTCGCGCCGTGGACGGGCGCGAGGCGCCCGTCGCAGGCGGTGCGCGTCACCGCCTCGGTCACGGCGCTGCTCACCGGCATACCGGCCCTCCTGCTCGCCGGATGGCTGTCGCTGGCCGCGCAGGACCCGGCGAGCGCCCTGGAGGCGGGTGCGCTGCTGCTCGCCGCGGCGGCCGTGCTGCTCTCCGCCGGGTGGCGGCGGCGCACCTACGCGGTGGCGCTGGGCTGCGCGGCCGGACTGCTCGCCGTCGCGGCCACCGGTGGACTCGTGCGTACGCTCGTGCCGTCCGTCACCTGGGTGGCGCCGGGCTACCTGCTGTGCGCCGTGCTGCTCGTGGCGGCCGTGTCCGGCGTACGGAAGCGGGGGAAGACCGGCGCCGTCACGGAACCGAAGAGGTCGCCGCGGGCGGGCCTGCTCCTCGCCGCGGCCGGGGTCCATGCCTGCGCGCTGCTCTACGCGGCCCCGCCCCTGGCGTACGCGCTGTTCGCGCCGCTGGGGTGGGCCGAGTCGCCGTGGCGGGGGGTGCCCCGGGACGCGGGCGCGTTCGGCGCCCACTGGACCGGCGACGCCGGAACCGTGGTGATCCTCGGGGTCTGCGCCTCGGTCCTGGCGGTCGCGGGCCGGATGCCCGTGCCGGTGCCGGTGCCGGACGGGGTGCGGCGTGCGGCCGCCCTCGGCGCGCTCGTCCTGGGCGCGGCGGCCGTCGCCGTCGCCCCGACGGCCCTGGACCTGCCCTACGCGGCGGTGCGCCTGGTGCTCGTGGCGCTGGTCGTGGCCCTGCTCGGCCTCGCCGCCACCGGCACGGGGGGCCGGCTGAGCGCCGCCACCGCCTCCGGCGTGGCGGTCGTGACCGCGCTGACCGCGCTCGGCTGGGCCCTGACGGACCGCACGGCCACGCTGGTGACGCTGCCCGTGCTGAGCGCCGCCTTCGCGGCCGCCGCGGTCCTGGCGGCGCGGCGGCACACCACCCGGCCGCCGCGGGACGGCGCGTTTGTTCCGCCGGGCGGCGCCGTTTCCCCGACCGCAGGGGCCCGTTACGGGGGCGGCTTCGTCACCGAGGTCGCCGTGGCCGCGCTGTGCGCCGCGGTGGCCGTGCTCCACGCGGCCGGTTTCGCGTGGGCGGTGCCCGTCGCGCTGGACGTCCCGCACGAGCGGGCGGCCTTCGCCGTGTTCGCCGTCGCGGCCGTCGCCGCGTGGGTGGCCGCCCGCCTGGCCCGCCCGACCACCGGTACCGGTACCGGGTCCGCCGTGCCGCCCCGCTTCCTCGCGCCGGGGGCCGTCGTGTCACTGGCCGTGGAAGGCGCCGGATACGTCGTCGCCGGCTGGTCACTGCTGCCGGCCGCCGCCGACGCGCCGCTGCTCGCCCTGGCGCTCGCCCTGTGCGGCGTGCTGGCCGGGTGCGTCGCGGTGCGCGAGGACCGTCGTCCTGCGGCGTACGTCGCGACCGCGTTGTTCCTGCTGGCCACCTGGGTGCGGCTGTACGCCTCCGACGTGGAGGTGCCCGAGGCGTACACCCTGCCCCCGGCCGTCGCCGCGCTGGCCATGGGCCTGCTGCGGCTCCGCGCCCAGCCGCGCCTGTCCTCGTGGGCGGCCTACGCCCCCGCCCTGACTCTCGCGCTGCTGCCCAGCCTGGTCGCCCTGCTCGGCGACCCGCACGGGCTGCGCCCGCTGCTGCTCGGCATCGGCGCGCTGGCGGTGACGCTGCTCGGCGCGCGGCACCGCCTCCAGGCGCCGCTGCTGCTCGGCGGTGCCGCGCTCGCGCTCGTCGCCGCGCACGAGCTCGCGCCGTACCTGGCACACGCCGTCGGGCTCCTCCCGCGCTGGCTGCCGCCCGCCGTCGCCGGGCTGCTGCTGCTCGCCGTCGGCGCCACGTACGAACAGCGCCTCCGGGACGCGCGCCGTCTGCACGCCGCCTGGCGCCGCCTCGGCTGACGCCGGCGAAGCCCCGCCACGACTCCCGGCGGTCCGCTCCGCGTGCGGGCGACGGCTCCGCGCCGGAAGCTGTCCGCAGACCCGGATGTCACGGACCACCGGACGAGGAGCGTGGACGGCATGGCGAGCACGGCGGAGGTGACCGCGGCGGAGCGCGCGATCGGCGAACTGCGCCGCTGCGTGAGCGCGCTGCGCGACCGGTACGGGGAGGTCACGGCGGTCGGGCGGCTGGTCAACGACGTCGAACGCCTCGCACTCGATCTCGCCGACGTCGCCGCGCTGCCGCCCCACCGGGAGCGGCGGGACGAGGACGTGGTCGAGATCCCGAGCGCCGCGTACGACGAGCGGATGTGGCGCGGCGGCGACGACGAGGGCGTCGGCGGGCCCCGCACGTAACCGCCCCCGGGGCCGGGGCCCGTGGAACGCACCCTCGCGCGAGGTACGGCCGACGGGCCCTCCATGCGGCTGCGCGGCGCGCGGACCACACCCGGCCGGCGCGCACGTGCCGCGCTCCCTGCCCGGCCCTCCGCGCAGGGTGGGGTGGCGGCGACCACGTGGAGGCCACCCCACAGGTGACCAGGGTGGTCTCTGCTGTGCCTGTCTGTACGGCTTCCCCCGTGCCCGTGCCTGTCCCGGCAAGCGTGGGCTCCGCCCAAGGCCCGGTCGGGCCGGGCCGTCGCGGGCCCGCAGCGGTGCCTGACGCCCGTCGGCCGCCCGCCGGGGTCCTAGTCGCAGGTGACTTCGTCGCCTGTGACGGCCTCGAAACCCCTGCCCCGGTCGCCGTCGTGCTTCTCCGCCGCGAACGGGTCGGCCGCCCGGACCGGGTGCACCTCGGCGAATCCCTTCCCCAGCGTGACCTCCATCAGGGGGCCGCGTCCCGGCTCCGCACGGAGTTCCGCGTCCGGGAAGGCCGCGGCGACCGTCCGCACCGAGCGGTCCCAGCGCGGGTCGTACGCGATCACCGTCCGCCGGACGTCCTGCGTCTCGGCGTTGCGCGGCAGCCCGGTGGTGCGGAAACCCGTCTCCCGCAGGGCCGTGTCGGCGCGTCCGGCCAGCCCGGACCGGGCGGTGCCGTTCTGCACCTGGACCTGGACCTGCGCAGGCGGCACGTCCACGAGGGTGGGTTCGGCCCGCCGCCCGGTCGTGCCGCCGCCACCGGGGTTGCCGCTGCCGCCGGCGTTCTTCGCGGTGTCGTGCCCGGCCAGCGGCTTGTCCTGGCGGACCGCCTCGAACAGCCGGGCCGCCTTCTTCTCGTTCCACCGCACGGTCGAGCCGACGTCCTCGACGGCGTGGCTCGGGTCCGCGACGGGCACCGACACGAACTCCGACGAGGAGGGGGTGAAGCCCCGCATGGCCTCCGCGAGGGCCAGCATCTCGTCGGTGCCGAAGTTCCGGTCGGCGCGCACCGACTCCAGCATCGTGGAGGTCACCTTGCTCAGCTGTACCGGGCTGGTCAGCACGCCGGTGCTGGTCGCCTTCTCGATGACGGCGGCGATGAACCGCTGCTGACGGTGCATCCGCCCGAAGTCCGAACCGCCGTCCACGTGCCGGGCGCGGACGTAGCTCAGCGCCTCGCCGCCGTCCAGCGTCGAGGTACCGGCGGGCAGGTCGAGGCCGGAGTAGGAGTCCTGCAGCGGGCGCACGGTGCACACCTTGATGCCGCCGAGCACGTCCACGGTCTTCACGAAGCTGGTGAAGTCGACCTCCAGGTAGTGGTCGACGTGCACGTCGGTCAGCTTCTCCACGGCCCGCACGGTCAGATGCGGGCCGCCGTGCGCGTACGCCGAGTTGATCTTCGCGGGGAGTGCGTCGTGGCGTACCTTCGTCCGGCCGTCGGTGTGCGGCGGCAGCTCCACGTACGAGTCGCGCGGGATGCTGATCACACTGAGCCGGTCGCGGTCCTCCGAGACGTGCACCAGCATCAGGGTGTCCGTGCAGTCGCACGAGGCGCCGCCCAGCTTGTACCGGTCACGCTGCCGCTCGCTCAGCTCCTGCCGGTCGTCGACGCCGACGACGAGGAAGTTGAGGCCGTTGCCGGTGGACTCCGGCCGGTCGGTGAGCCCGGCGAACGCGTTGATGCGGTTCACCCCGCCCTCCAGCCCGTTCACCACCAGGTGCCCGACGCCGCTGGTCAGCAGGACCAGTGCGGAGCCGCCGACCGCGACGCGGATCCCCCATCGCGCGCGCCCTCTGCCCCGCGGCCGGCCCAGTGGGGCACCTCCGGGGCCCGAAGTGCCCGGAGGGAGGTCGGCGTCGCGGCGGGAGCGGGGACGGGGGGACAGGGGCAAGCGGCACCTCCACGGCGGACGACCCGGGCGTATCGGCGTCGTGACCGGGACTGTAGGCACGTAGGACCGACCCGACCGGGCCACACGCCGCGTCGCGGCCCCCCGGGCACCCGGCTGGCGTGCGGGCGTGTCCCTCGTTCGCGGTAACGTGGCCGCCGTGAATCCCAGCGTTTCCCCCGCCGTGTCCGTGATCATGCCCGTCCTCGACGAGGAACGGCACCTGCGCGACTCGGTGCGCCACATCCTCGGCCAGGAGTACGACGGCGAGCTGGAGGTCGTGATCGCGCTCGGCCCGTCCACGGACCGCACGGACGAGATCGCCGCGGAACTGGTCGCCGAGGACGGGCGGGTGAAGACGGTCCCGAACCCCACCGGCCGCACGCCCGCCGCACTCAACGCCGCGATCCGGGCGTCCCGGCACCCCGTCGTGGTGCGGGTCGACGGGCACGGCATGCTCTCCCCGGACTACATCGCCACCGCCGTGCGGCTGCTGGCGGAGACCGGCGCCGCCAACGTCGGCGGCCTCATGCACGCCGAGGGCGAGAACGCCTGGGAGCAGGCCGTCGCCGCCGCGATGACCGCGAGGATCGGCGTCGGCAACGCCGCCTTCCACACCGGCGGCGAGGCGGGCGAGGCCGAGACGGTCTACCTGGGGGTCTTCCGCCGCGAGGTGCTGGAGCAGCAGGGCGGCTACAACGAGGAGTTCGTCCGGGCGCAGGACTGGGAGCTGAACTTCCGCATCCGGGAGGCCGGCGGGCGCATCTGGTTCTCGCCCGAGCTGCGCGTCTCCTACCGGCCGCGGCCGAACGTGCGGGCGCTGGCGCTGCAGTACCGCAACTACGGGCGCTGGCGGCACGTCGTCGCCCGCTACCACGCCGGCTCCATCAACCTCCGCTACCTCGCGCCGCCCACCGCGCTCTGCGCCATCGCCGCCGGGCTCGTCGCGGGCGCGACGCTCACCCCGTGGGCCTTCGCCGTGCCCGCCGGCTACCTCGCCGCCATCACGGCCGGCTCCGTCCCGGCCGGGCGCGGTCTGCCGCTCGCCGCCCGGGTACGCATCCCGGTGGCGCTGGCGACCATGCACATGTCGTGGGGCTGGGGCTTCCTCACCAGTCCGCGCAAGCTCGCGCGCCGCGTCATCGCCTCCCGCCGCCCCGCCCCCACGGCGACCACGCCGCGCTGACCGGAACCAGCGACACGACGACGCCCCCGCCGGCCGGCGGGGGCGTCGTCATGGACGGGCGCGCACGTCACCCGCAGTGGAACCAGCCGGACGGCGGGACGTGGTCCTGCACGATGTTGCTGCCGGAGAAGTTCCACATCGCCGTCTCGACGGCGATGCAGCGGTTCTTCCCGTAGAAGCGGTAGTTGGCGTAGTAGAGGTAGTGGCCGTCGTCCTCGCCGACGTACCCCGTGGCGTCCGTCCACGCCTGGACCGCGATGCGGGACCGCTTCCCGTAGTAGTCGCCCCGCTTCACGGCCGCCACGCAGTTGTACGTGCCGTCCCAGTACAGGTAGGTCGTGGCCACCCGGGTGCCGTTGTGGTAGTTGTTCCAGCTGTCGATCTGCGTGCCGTTGCAGCCGTATGCGGCCGCCTGCGCGGTACCCGCCGGCCCCAGAAGCGTCGCCGCCGCGGCGATAGCGAGCGCGGTGAGCACCCGTGTCGCGTTCCTGAGCATGCCGAAGTCCCCCCTCGGTCGGAATTCCCTCCGTGCCCGTCGGGCGAGCCCGACGAGGTCGTGCGGGCCCGATCGTTCCACGGCGCGGAAGGCGCGCACAAAGGGAATTCCGGTCACCTTCGGGGCGGGGGAGTTCACCAGCGGTAGGGCTCGTACACGGGCATGCACGTCCCGCTGTCGTCGGAGGCGTTGAGGGGGTCGGCGCTGTCGGGGACGGAACCGGCGTCGGGCGCCTCGTAGGAGGTGCCCTCCCGCCAGTCGTCGCCGACGACGAGGGTGACGGACTGCACCTGGGAGGACGCCTTCACCGCGTCCTCGGGGACGCGGAGTTCCTTCGCCACGGACAGCGCGTCGGCGCGGGACTGCGCGCCGCCCGACTCCGGGTAGGTGAGCGTGGTGTCCGCCTGCGGCTGCGGCGTGGCGACGGTGGCGGCCTGGCCGAAGCCCGCTGCCTGGAGCTGCTGCGTGACGCTGCCGGCCCGGCCGTCGACGGCCGGCTCGCCGTCGCTGCCGGTGCCGTTGAGGACCCGCACCGGGATCGCGGAGGCGGGCTGCGCCTCCGGCCCTTCCGACGCCCCGGCGCCCGGCGCCTTCCCGTCGTCGCCCTTCTCGTCCGCCTTCTCGCCGTTCCCGTCCAGCGGCACGTCGTCGCGCAGCATCGCCCAGACGTGCGAGGCTTCCTCGCCGGGCAGCAGGTGGTTCGGGTTCGACGGGTCCTGGACGGTCGGCATGGTCGCCATCGTGACGCGGTCGGTCGGCACGTTCTTGAACTGGATGCCGACGTTGTAGAGGTCCTTCACCGAGCCGATCTCGTTCGAGACGGTGAGGGCCTTCGTGGCGGACTCCGCCAGGTCCAGGAGCCGTCCGGTGTCGGTGAAGACGTTCTGCGACTTGAGCTTCCGCAGCATCGAGTTGAGGTACATGTGCTGGGCCTTGGCGCGGCCGATGTCGCTGTGGAACGCGTGCCGGGTGCGCAGCCACTGGAGGGCGGTCTCGCCCTTGATCTCGTGCGTGCCGGCGGTGAGCTTCAGCCCCGATCCGCCGCCCGCGCCCGGCAGCGGCCGGTCCCACACGTTGTGCTCGACGCAGACCTCGACGCCGCCGACCGCGTCGGCCATGGCCACGACGCCCGCGAAGTCGACGGTCACCCAGTGATGGATGTAGACGCCGGTCAGCTTCTCCCAGGTGGCGAGTGTGCAGCCGGGACCGCCGCGGCCCAGGGTGGTGTTGATCAGTCCGTTGGTCTCCGGGTACGTCTTCCCGGTGTCGGCGTCGGTGCACTCGGGGATGTCCACCCGGGTGTCGCGCGGGATGCTGATCATCGAGGCGTTCGAGCGGTCGGCGGAGATGTGCAGCAGCATCTGGACGTCGGCCAGGGGCTTCTGCCCGACGCTGTCCCTGCTGCCGCCCAGTTCGAGGTTGGCGTCGGAGTTCCGGCTGTCGGAGCCGAGGACGAGGATGTTGAGCGGGGTGTCGCCCTGCGCGTTGGGCCCGGGGGCGGTGAGACCGCTGTCGGAGGCGCTGCGCTCGCCGGTGCGGAGGTTGCCGTTCAGGTACTGGTAGTAGAGGTAACCGCCGCCGGCCGTGACGAGGACGAGGACGGCGAGGCCGATGGCGATCCAGCGCAGGGTGCGGCGCCGGGGACGCTTCGGCCCGCCGCCGGATATCTCCCCGGAGTCCTCGCCGGGGCCGCCGGGCTCGCCGGTGTCGTCGTGGTCGCCGCTGCGCGGGTGCGGAGGGCGGCGGGCGTCGTCGTAGAGACCGTCGTCCCAGCCCAGATCGCCGGCCGAGGGCGCACCCGAACGTCTCCTGCTGTGCCGGATGTCGTCCTGCTGCCGCACGAGACCTCTCCGTCCTGATGTGGTGTTGTACGTCCCCCGCCGCCTCCCGGGAGGCGGCAGGGGGTCCGCGCTATCCGGCGCAGAGGGACTTGTCGCCGGCGTTGACGGCGTCCACGGGGGCCTTGTCGGGGGCCTCCAGCTTCACGCCCGGTTCGACGAAGTCCGCGCCGAGCGTGAGGGTCATCCCCTCCTGCGGTCCGGCGTCCCCGGAGGTCTCCTTCAGCGCCGAGGAGGGCAGCCCCATCATCTCCGCCAGGGCGGCGGCCTGAGAGGCCTGGTTCGGGGCGTATGCGAGGGTCGTCTTCTCCAGCTCCTTCGGGGCGTTGCCCGCGTTGGTGGAGAGCGGCACGCCCTGTTCGGTCTGGAGCCAGGTGAGCGTGGTCTGCGCGGACCCGGCCGGGGCGCCGCCGTTGAGCACGTCGACCCGCACCTCGGACGCGGGCGCCTTCTCGACCTTCGACAGGTCGGCGCCCTGGTCCTTCTTCGCCTTCTTCTTGCCCTTGTCGGTCTTCGTCAGGGACTTGTCCTGCTGGACCATGCGGAAGAGCGGCTGGGCCTTGTTCGGGTCCAGTATGACCGTGTTCGGGTCCTCCGGGTTGTCCAGCACCGGCGCGGTGACGAAGCTGATGTTCTTCGTGTCGACGCGACGCAGGTCCTTGGCGAGGGCGATCAGCTTGTCCACCCCGCCGATGCCGTCGTCCACCGTCAGCGACTTGGTGGCAACGTCCGCCAGGTCGAACAGCTTGCCCGGGTCGGTGAGGGTGTCGCTGGACTTCATCTTGCGCACCATGGAACTCAGGAACTGCTGCTGGAGCTTGATCCGGTCCAGGTCGCTGGAGAAGCCGATCGACTTCCTCGTCCGTACGAAGGCCAGGGCCTGTTCGCCCTCGACGACGCTGCGTCCGGCGGGGAGGTCCAGGTGGGACTTGGGGTCCTTGACGGGGTGTTCGAGGCAGACCCCGACGCCGCCGACGGCCGTGGAGAGTTCCTTCACCGCGTTGAAGTCCGCCAGCATGAAGTGGTTGGGCTGGACGCCCGTCACTTCGTGCACCGTGCGCCAGGTGCACCCCGGGTCCCTGCCGAACTGGCCCAGGCTGGTGTTGAAGCGGACGTTCTGGGTGCCGGGGATGATCTTCTTGGAGCCGTCCTCCTGCGTCACCGGGCAGTCGGGCACGTCGACCATCAGGTCGCGCGGGATGGAGAGCACCGTGGCGTTGGAGCGGTCGGCGGAGACGTGGAAGAGCAGCGTGGTGTCGGCGTGGCCGACGCTCTCCGCGTCGCCGTAGCCGTCGTTGCCCTTGCCCTGCCGGGAGTCGGTGCCGATGAGCAGGATGTTCAGCGGACCGTCGGAGACGGCGGGGTTGTCGATGCCGACGTCGACGGTGGTGAGGTTGCCGTTCAGCCGGTAGTACATCCAGCCCGCGCTCGCGCAGCCGACCAGCAGGAGCATGCCGAGTATGCCGCCGCCCCACTGCAGGGCGCGCTTCTTCCCGGTCGGTTTCGGGCGGGGCTTGCGGCGGCTGGCGCGCGGCCCGCCGCCGTCGTCGCCGGAGCGGGGATGCTCGCCGTCGTCCTGCGGGCGGGCGCGGCGGCGTCCGCGCTGCGGCGGCACGTAGCCGTCGGTCTCCGCGCGTTGACGGTCGGTAGGCTGCGAGGAGGAGGGCGTTCTCTGGCGCGGCGCCGTCATGCGGTCGCCGTTGCCGTACGTGTGGCGGGAGTTGTCGGCAGCAGGGCCCGACTGCAGTTCGTAGGTGCCGGTGCTCGGGTTGAACACCCACTGGTCTGCGGGGTCGATGTCGCCTGCGTGTCGCCGGCCTTGCGCGTCCACGATTGCGAGTGTCCTCCATTGTGCGCCTGGCGCCCCGGCGAGGGGCGGACCGGATCGCTCACCATATCCGGCGGTCCGGCCGGTCAGCGATGCCGGTGACCGGCATCGTCGGCTCCTAGTAGGTCAATTCCCCCCATTCCGTGCACCGTCCCCGCTGCATACGCCGGTGGCATCGGAGGCCTCACGGTAAGGGGATTCGGGGTCCGGCGACGAGTCGGGCGTCCTTCCTGGTGATGTGGTGTGTGTCACGCGCGCGGGTTCCCCCTCGCGCAGTCTTTCGAACAGCTGGTTCGCGGCGGGCTGTACGAGTTCGTCCCGGTTCGGGTCGAGGGTGTAGGGCTGCCGGGGCACCGTGAGGAAGTGCACCTCGTCCTCGGGTGTCTCCCGCAGGCTCCGCACCAGCCCGTACAGCTCGCGGAGCGAGTCCAGGCCCTCGTCCGCGGTCAGCGCCGACGTGGCGGCGTCGAGCAGCGGGTAGAGCTTGGACGGGTCGGTCAGCGCCCCTTCCTCGCGCACCTCGTCCAACAGTGAGGCGAGGAAGTCCTGCTGGCGGCCCATGCGTTGGGTGTCGCTGCCGTCGAACGCCTTGCGGGCCCGCACGTAGCCGAGTGCCTGCTTGCCGTTCAGTGTCTGCCGCCCCGCCTCGAGGTCCAGGCGGGCGTCCCGGTCGTGGACGTCGTGCGGCAGGCAGACCTCGACGCCCCCGACGGCGTTCACGATGTTCTTGAAGCCCTTGAAGTCGACGATCAGGTGGTGGTCGATCCGCACCCCGGTCAGCTTCTCCACGGTGCGGATGGTGCAGGCCGCGCCGCCGAGCTGGAACGCCCAGTTGAACTGGGCGAACTGCGCCCGGGTGGTGGTGCCGTCGGACCGGCGGCACTCGGGGACGTCGACCATCAGGTCGCGCGGGATCGACACGGCGGTGGCGTGGCTGCGGTCGGCCGGCAGGTGCAGCAGGATCGTGGTGTCGCTGCGGGCACCGATCGCGTCCCCGTAGCCGGAGTTGCGCCCTTCCCGGCTGTCGGAGCCCAGCAGCAGGACGTTCCGCGTCTCGCCCGCCGCCGGGTCGGGGCGCTCGTCCGCGTGGCGGGCCAGTTCGCGGGCGGTCGAGGTGTCGGTGCGGATGTTGCCGTCGAGGTCCCGCAGTACCGCCCACGCCGTGCCGGCGCCGGCCAGCAGCGCCGCCGACGTGCCGAAGGCCACCCAGCGCAGTACGCGGCGCCGCCGGCCCGAGGGGCGCGGCCGGGAAGCGGAGTTCGCCGGTCCGGCTTCGGTGGTCTCCGGGGAGGCCGCCGGGGTGGCGGCCGTTCCGTCGTCGCCGGTGGGGCCGGTGTGAGTGGTCACGTGGGCGTCCGTCCGTCCGGGGTCTCGCTGGTGCGCGGGCGGACCGGCGCACCGCCGCGGAGCCGGGTGGCTCGGGCGGCGTGCGGACGTACGGGCGGCGCGCGGGTGTGCGCAGGCGGAGTTCGGGCGCCAGGCCGCCGGGTGGCCGTACGGAAGCCGGTCACTCAGACAGACGTGCGGGAAGGGCCAAGGGTTGTACGCACGGTCGCGTCGATGTGACGCCTGCGGTCGCGACGGCCCCGCCGGCGAGCGCGGCGGGAACGCCGTCAGCCGGCGGTGTGGGTGACGCGTTCGGCGTCGCGGCGGTGCTCCAGCGCGGCGGCGTCCAGTCCGTCCGCGTTCCGGCACAGCACTACGGACGCCCCGGCGGCGAGCGGCGCGTACAGCCCGGCCGACACCCCGGCCCAGTCGTCGTACGGCAGGCGCGACAGCAGCCGCGAGCCGGCTTCCAGGCCGAGCTCCGCCGCGTCCGCGCGTGCCCGCTCGACGAGCTGCGCCCCGGTCAGCTCCTCGCCGCCGGGGAGGACGAGCGCGCTGGTGTCGGCGTCCACCGGGGCGTACGGCGTGAAGCGGTCCCCCTGGCCGGGGACCTCCACCGCGTAGTCCGCGAAGCCCTCCGGGGGCTGGGGGAAGCGGGTGCCCATCGGCCGCAGTGCGAGGGCCACCCGTTCGCCGCCGCAGGCGCGTGCCACGTCGAGGGCGTCCGGGCCGGCGACGACGAGATCCGCACCGGAGGGGGCGCCGTGCAGGTCCACGGTCACCCCGACGGCGGAGCAGGCGAGCAGCCAGACGACGGTCTGCCAGTGCGCCGGGAGCAGTAGCGCGAGCCGGTCGCCGGGTGCGGCGGACAGGTCGTCCTGGAGCAGGTTGCCGGTCTTCGCCACCCAATTGGCGAGGGTCGCGACGGAGAGTTCCACGCGTTCGCCGGTGGCGTCGTCGTAGAAGGTCACCAGCGGCCGCGCGGGGTCGGCGGCGAGCGCGGAAGACAGCAGGTCGGCGGGGGTGCGGTCGGTGGCGTTCATCGGGGCCAGCGTACGCGTCCGACGGGACGTCACCCGCCGCGCGGGGCACCTGTTCGAGCGTCCCGGGGCCGACGGCGTGTCAGTTCCCGGATGGACAGAAGCGGGTGAATCAGCTCATCGTCGTACGTATGCGTGCACTTCTCGCCACCTCTCTCGGTGTTCTGTCCACCGTGACTCTCCTGCTCCAGCCGGCCGCCGCGGCGGCCGCGCCCGGCGACGTCCGGACCCCCGGCGCCGGGCAGCGGGACGCGTCGCTCGCATCCCCCGTTACCGGCATGCCCGGCAGCACGCAGTCGCTGCCGCTCGCCCGGATCCCGTCGCCCGGCGACCCGGCCGGTTCCCGGCGCTCGGGCAGTGCCCCGCACCGGCACGAGACCCGTCCCGGAGACGTGGACGGGCGAGCCGCGCCGGGAGACGCGGTCGGTCTGGAACAGCGCACCGTGCGCCCGTTCTCCCTGGTCGGCATCGTCTGGCAGGACCCCCGGGAGCGGCTCGACGCCGACGTGCGCATCCGTACCCGGAACGCGGCGACGGGCGACTGGTCCGACTGGCGGACCCTCGCCACGCACAGCGAGCACGCCCCGACACCGTCCCACCGGGCCGGTGGCGAGGACGGCGCGCAGCGCGGCTCCACCCCGCCCCTGTGGGTCGGCCGTTCGAACGGCGTCCAGGTGCAGATCCGCCCCGAGCACGGCGAACTCCCGCGCGGCCTGCGGCTGGAACTGGTCGACCCCGGTGACGCCCCGGCCCGGATCGCCGACGCCACCGGCGGACGTCCGGCCTCCGACGTACCGGGCACGGGAGCACGAGCCGGCGCTCCGCGAGGCGGCGGGGCGCAGAGCCTCGCGGAGGACGAGCCCGCGGAGAAGCGGGGCGCGGGGGACGAGCCCGCCGAGAAGGAGCCCGTGGAGAAGGAGCCTGCGGAGGAGCGGGCCGCCGAGAAGGCGCCCGTCGAGGAGCAGGCCGCCGAGGAGACTCCGGCCCGGGAGGAGTCGGCCGAGGAGAAGGCCGCCGCCGCGCCGGGCCGGCTGCCCGCGCTGACCGTGGAGGAGACCCTGGCGGACGCGGCCGAGCACGACCTCACCCCCGAGGTGCGGGCGGCGGACGGCAAGCCGCACGTCGGGCCCCGGCCCGGCATCGTCATCCGCAGCGGCTGGGGTGCCGACGAGAGCGTGCGCGAGAGCGGCTACGCCTACGGCGACGACGTGAAGATGGCCTTCGTCCACCACACCGCGGGCAGCAACGGCTACAGCTGCAAGGAAGCGTCCAAGGTGATCCGCGGGATCTACCGCTACCACGTCAAGAGCCTGGGCTGGCGCGACATCGGCTACAACTTCCTCGTCGACAAGTGCGGCACCATCTACGAGGGCCGGGCCGGCGGAGTCACCCAGCCGGTGCGCGGCGCCCACACGCTCGGCTTCAACAACGCCAGCATGGGCGTCGCCGTCCTCGGCGACTTCAGCAGCAAGAACCCGCCGAAGAAGGCCACCGACGCCATCGCCAAGCTCACCGCCTGGAAGCTCGGGCTCTACGGCGTCAACGCCGAGGGCCGTACCCGGATGACGTCCGAGGGCGGCAAGTACAGCAAGGGCGCCAAGGTCAGGATGCGCACCATCTCCGGCCACCGGGACGGCTTCTCCACCGCCTGCCCCGGCAAGCAGCTCTACGAGGACCTGGGCGCCATCCGGAAGCTCGCCGCCAGGCTCCAGGGGCGCTGACCTCGGAGGAGGCGTCCTCCCTGAGCCGACGGGCGTACCGCGGGTCGGTCGGCCGGCGGGCCGGGAGCGCTCACCCGTGGGCCGGGACGGGCGGCGGCCGTCCGCATAGACTGGCCGCCGACCGCCCGGCGCCCGGGTCCCGGCCCCGCACGCCCCGAAGAACCGGGGCGGCGGTCGGCGTCGCCCCGGCCCGGCCGCATCCCCCGTCGACGGCGTCCTGTCGGTCAACCCCGCGCGTCCCACGGCGCGTCCCACGTCATGCCGCGCGGCGCCGACCGGTCGACGGACCCGGCGTCGGGGGAGCGCAGGCGTGGCGGACGAGACGGACCGGCCCCGGCAGGAAGCAGAGACGACGTTGACTGAGGCGATTCTCCTCGTCGGAGGCAAGGGCACCCGGCTGCGGCCGCTCACGGTGCACACGCCCAAGCCGATGGTCCCGGCCGCGGGGGTGCCCTTCCTCACCCACCAGCTCGCCCGGGCCCGCGCCGCCGGGGTCGAGCACGTGGTGATGGCCACCTCCTACCTCGCGGAGGTGTTCGAGCCGCACTTCGGCGACGGCTCCGACCTCGGCCTGCACCTGGAGTACGTCACCGAGGAGGAGCCGCTGGGCACCGGCGGGGCCCTGCGCAACGTCGCCTCCCGCCTCACCTCCGGGCGGGACGAACCGGTGCTCGTCTTCAACGGCGACATCCTCACCGGCCTGGACATCCGCGCGCTGGTCCGCACGCACGCCGACGCCGGAGCCGACGTGTCCCTGCACCTCACGCGGGTGGCCGACCCGCGCGCGTTCGGGCTCGTCCCGACGGACGACGACGGGCGCGTCACCGCCTTCCTGGAGAAGCCGCAGACGCCCGAGGAGATCGTCACCGACCAGATCAACGCGGGCGCGTACGTCTTCCAGCGGTCCGTGATCGACACGATCCCCCACGACCGTCCGGTGTCCGTCGAACGCGAGACCTTTCCCGGACTGCTCGCCGACGGCGCCCACCTCCAGGGCATGGTCGACTCCACCTACTGGCTGGACCTCGGCACCCCGCAGGCCTTCGTCCGCGGGTCCGCGGACCTGGTGCTGGGGCACGCGCCCTCGCCGGCCGTGCCCGGCCGCCGCGGCGCGTGCCTGGTGCTGGACGGGGCGACCGTCGCCGAGGACGCCAAGCTCTCCGGCGGGACCGCCGTCGGCGCGGGCGCGGTCGTCGGCACCGGAGCCCGCGTCGAGGGCAGCACCCTGCTCGACGGGGCGGTCGTGGAACCGGACGCCGTCGTGCGCGACTCCTTGATCGGCGCGGGCGCGCGAGTCGGGGCGCGCACCGTCCTGGACGGCGCCGTCATCGGCGACCGCGCGGAGGTCGGCCCCGACAACGAGCTGCGCGACGGTATCCGCATATGGTGCGGTGCACGCATCGGGGCCGGCGCGGTCCGGTTCTCCTCCGACCAGTGAGCGAGAGATGCGGCGGACGTGACGTGAGGCGGTGGCGACGATGGCCCGACGAGGAAGCAGGCCGTCCCCGGCCGACGGGCTGCCGCGGCAGAGGCCGGAGGCGTCCGGCGCCCGCCCGTCCCGGTCCGGCGCCAGCCCGTCCGCGTCCGGCGTCCGCCGCCGGTGGGACCCCGAAGGGCCGTACGACCTGCTGAGCAGTCTGCACGTGCTGCGCCGCGGCCCGTACGACCCCACCTGCCGGGTGGTGGACGGCGCGGTGTGGCGCACCATGCGGACGCCCGCCGGACCGGTCACGCTGCGGATCGCCGCCCGGGGCGGCGGGACCGGCGCCCGTGTCGAGGCGGAGGCGTGGGGGACCGGCGCGGAATGGTCGCTGGACCGGCTCCCGGCGCTGCTCGGCGCCGACGACGACCCCGGCGCGTTCGTGGCCCACCACGACCTGCTGCGCGAGGCGCACCGCCGCAACCCCGGCCTGCGGCTCGTCCGCACCGGCCAGGTGATGGAGTCGCTGATCCCGTCGGTGCTGGAGCAGAAGGTCACCGCGGAGGAGGCGCACCGCGCCTGGCGCCGCCTGGTGCGCCGCTTCGGTGAGCCGGCGCCCGGCCCGCGCGAGGACCTGCACGTCCTGCCCGCGCCGCGGACCTGGGCGCTGATCCCCTCCTGGGAGTGGCACCGCGCCGGCGTCGACTCCAAGCGCTCCGCGACGATCCTGCGGGCCGTGCAGCGCTGGTCGCGCATGGAGGAGGCCGCACGCATGGACCTCGACGCGGCGGTCGCCCGGCTCTGCGTCATCCCCGGCATCGGCCCGTGGACCGCCGCGGAGACGCTGCAGCGCAGCAACGGCGCGGCCGACGCGCTGACGGTCGGCGACCTGCACCTGCCGGGCATCGTGGGCTACGCCCTGACCGGACGCCGGGGCTGCGACGACGACGGCATGCTGGAACTGCTGGCCCCCTACGCGGCACAGGGCCAGCGCCACCGCGCGGCCCGGCTCCTGCTCACGACCGGCCGCATCCCGCCGCGCCGCGTGCCCAAGATGCCCCGCACCGACATCGCCACGCTCTGAGGCGGGGAGCGCCGAGGCAGGAACCGGAACGGCCGGGGACGTCTCAGCGCACCACGGTGAACGCGTCGGCGCTCCGTGCGGGCCGTGCCTTCGGCGCGGCCGCCGCGTGGCCGATCGCCACCGCGCCCATCGGCTCCCACGTCCCGGGCAGCTCGAGCACGTCGCGCACGACGTCGCGGCAGAACATCGTCGACGAGATCCAGGCCGACCCCAGCTGCTCGCCGGCCAGCGCCACCAGGAAGTTCTGGATGCCCGCACCGTGGGCGACGACGAACATCTCGCGTTCGGCGGCGGCCCGGCGTGCGTCCGGGTAGGTGTGCGAGCCGTCCGCCACCATGCACGGCACCGCCAGGTACGGCGCGTTGCGCAGCACGTCGCCGCGCCGCACACGCTTGGCGATGCTCTCCTCGCTCTTGCCGTCGGCCCGCAGGTCGGCGATCCAGGCGTCCCGCATCGCGTCCAGCAGCCGCAGCCGCGACTCCTCGGACTCCAGCAGGACGAACCGCCAGGGCGTGGTGTGGTGCGGCGCGGGCGCGGTGACGGCCGCCGCGACGGCACGGCGCACCGCCGCGCCGTCCACCGGCTCGCCGGTGAACTCCCGCACGGTGCGCCGCCCGGTCACCGCCTCCCGTACGGCCTCGGAGGTGCCGAGCCGGAACATGTCCAGCGCCGCGTCCCGTACGAGGGGCTGCGCCGTGGTGTCCCGGTCCCCGGCGCCGAGCACGTGCCGCCCCATGCCGCGGACGACCGCGACCGGTCGCCCGTCGGCCTTGCCCTTCACCAGCTCGCCCGCCGCGGCCAGTTCGTCGCCGACGGCGGTGACCGTGACGCCCAGCGGGTTGCCGTACGAGTCGACGCCGCCGCGCAGGTCCTCCAGGACGCGCACGCCGGCCGCGCCGATCGCCACGTCGGTCTGCCCCTCGCGCCAGGGGCGCCCGAAGGTGTCGGTGACGACGACGCCCACCCGCGCGCCCAGCAGGTCGTACAGGCCGTCCCGGATGCGGGTGGCGGACGCGTCGGGGTCCTCGGGCAGCAACAGCACGGTTCCGGCCGGGGTGTTGGACGCGTCGACGCCCGCGGCGGCCATCACGAAGCCGTGCCGGGTCTCGACGATCCGAGCCGGTCCGCGCCGTGCGACGACGCGTACCGTCTCGGCGTCGATGGACGCCTCCCGGTCGTCGGCGGCGACCGTACGGCCCTCCGCCTTGCTGACGATCTTCGAGGTGACGACGAGTACGTCGCCGTCCACGAGGCCGTCGAGGCCCTCGGCCGCGGCCGCTTCGGCGATCAGCTTCACCAGGTCGTCGCCCTCGCGCACCTCGGGGATGCCGGGCAGCGCCCAGACGTGGTAGCCGGGGCGGGCGTCGCGGTGCTCCGGCGCGGTCATGCCCGCACCTCCTCGGCGAGTGCCAGCGCGTCCGACGCCATCCGTGCGGTCGCCTCCGGGTCGCTCATCATCAGCGGTACCGCCCGGCAGCGGATGCCGGCCTCCTCGACCTCGTCGACCGCGCCCGCGTCGACCGTGTCGACGAGCCACCCGTCGAGCAGCCCGGAGCCGTAGTGCCGGGCGACGGCCGCGGCGGTGGACCGGACGCCGATCGCGGCGAGCACCTTGTCGGCCATGCCGCGGACCGGCGCGTCGCCCACGATGGGGGAGAGGCCCACGACCGGTACCCCCGCCTCGGCGATGGCCTCACGGATGCCGGGCACGGCGAGGATCGTGCCGATGCTCACCACCGGGTTCGACGGCGGGAACAGCACCACGTCCGCCTCGGCGATGGCCTCCAGGACACCGGGCGCGGGCTCGGCCTGGTCGGCGCCGACCGGCACGACGGCCTGCGCGTCCGGCCCGGCGCGCAGCCGGATCCAGTACTCCTGGAAGTGGAGCGCCTTGCGTTCGCCGCCCTCCTCGACGGCGACGTGCGTCTCGACCCGGTCGTCCGTCATCGGGAGCAGCCGTACGCCCGGTCGCCAGCGCGCGCACAGCGCCTCCGTGACGGCGCTGAGGGGATAGCCGGCGCCGAGCATCTGCGTGCGGACGAGGTGCGTGGCGACGTCCCGGTCGCCGAGCCCGAACCACTGGGGCTCGACGCCGTACGCGGCCAGCTCTTCCTTCACCGCGAACGTCTCGCCCGCGCGGCCCCAGCCCTGCTCCTCGTGGATGCCGCCGCCGAGCGTGTACATCACGGTGTCGAGGTCGGGGCAGATCTTCAGCCCGAAGAGGTGGATGTCGTCCCCGGTGTTGCCGATGACGGTGATGTCCGCTTCCGGTGCGGCGGACTGGAGGCCGCGGAGGAAGCGGGCGCCGCCGATACCCCCGGCCAGAACCACGATGCGCTGCATGACGGACAGTCTCGCAGCCCGGCCCGGCCGAGGGCAGCCGGGTCTCAGGGGGCGGTCGTCGCGCCGTCCGCCCGCACGGCCGTGGAGGGCACGGCTGCGGAGGGCACGGCCTCCGGGCGGACGGGGGCGTGCATGGGCATCTGTGTGAGACCCGGGAAGTAGACGTGCAGGGTGACGGCCGGTTCGAGGCCGGTGTTGACCGCCTCGTGGACGTAGCCGGGTGCGAAGACCCGCTGCGCGCCGGACCGCAGCCGCCTGCTGCCGCCGCGGGAGTGCTCGGTGAGCTCGCCCTCCAGCACGGTCAGCACGCCGGACGACGGGCCGTGGTCGTGCCGTCCGCTGCCCTGCCCGGGCAGCCAGCTGAGCAGCCACACCTCGTAGCCGGGGCCGGTGCGGAGCCGGTGGTACCAGCGGGTGGTGGCGTCGTAGCGCACCAGCGGCGCCCACGACGCGCGGTCGGCGGCCAGGGTGCGGGCCAGCCCGGCGAACTCCGCGACGGTCGTCGGGTGCGCGGGCGCGGGCTGGAGGAGGTGGGGGACGGCGAGCAGGTCGCCGGCGATCTGGACGTCGCTGTTCACGGGGAAGGTCGCCTTCGTGCCGGAGGGGAGGGGTGGTGTGGGTACCTCGGGTGCCTCAACAGCAGTGACAGCGACAGTGACCGGACGCAGCACGAAGGATCCCGCCGCGGCGGGCCGGAGTGAGCGATCGGGTCACGGGCATGGGCACAAGGAGACCGGAGCCCGTGGGCGGTGTCAACCGGATGTCGCGTTTGGCGGCGAAGGTCTCACCGCTTCGAGTGGCGTCGGGGACAGAAAGGTTTGTGCTCCGGTGATCGCGGACACATGGCGCACCATCCCGGCCCGTGAGCGCCGTTGTGAACCTGTGATCCGGTTGTGATCCTCTTCGCTTCGGCCGGCGGCCGGGAACGTGATCGACGGCTGAGTCGTCACTCAGGACAGGAGAGTCCCACGGGTGGGTCACCCGGTACGACTGTCATAGTTTGTGGAGAATTGAACACTTTCTGCAAGCTCTTGGTTCCGCAGAGTGAATATCGGGCTCAATAGCAGATCTCAGCTTGACCCTCCCGGATCGGCACACTTGTAATTTCACACGTGTCGTTCAGGCGGGATCGATAACGACGGCATCACGGGGAAGCAAAGACGGACGAGGGGCGCGCACATGACCGAGCTGGTGGAGCAACTGCTGGTCGAAGAGGCGGACGAGGAACTCGGCTGGCAGGAGCGCGCGCTGTGCGCCCAGACCGATCCCGAGTCGTTCTTTCCCGAGAAGGGCGGTTCCACGCGGGAGGCGAAGAAGGTCTGTCTCGCGTGCGAAGTCCGGTCCGAGTGTCTCGAATACGCACTCGCCAACGACGAACGTTTCGGAATCTGGGGCGGACTGTCCGAGCGCGAGCGCCGACGGCTGAAAAAGGCCGCGGTCTGACCCCCGGCAGCTGACCACCGGCGGCCGACCACCGGTGACGTCCCGGTGACGACCCGGCGGCCGTGACACGCGGGCGGCGGACGGCGCGACGCAACGGGGCGGCGGGCGGAGCCCGCACCGGCGGTGGCGCTCTCCGCCCGCTCTCCGCCCGCACTCCGCGAGCACGGCGGAGCCTCGTACGCGGGCGGACGGCGCCACCTCGGCGCCACTCCTCTAGTGTGGGCCCGTCCGAGACGCGTCCGGTCCCGCCTCGCGGGGCGCGCGTCCACCGCCGTCCACTCAAACGGGGCCTGTACCTCGATGTCCGTGCACAGTCACCCGGCGGCCCAACACCAGGCGGCCACACCTGACTTCCCCCGGCACGTCGTCACCGCCGTGCTCGTCTCCCACGACGGCGCGCGCTGGCTGCCCGAAGCACTGTCGGGACTGATCGGGCAGGAGCGCCCGGTCCAGAACGTCATCGCCGCCGACACCGGAAGCGCCGACGACTCCGCCCGCCTGGTCACCGACGCCCTCGGCACCGACCGGGTCCTGCACATGGCCCGGCGCACGGGCTTCGGCGCGGCCGTCGAAGAGGCCGCCCGCACCGCGGGCGAACTCACCCCCGACGACCTGCCGTACCTCAAGCGCCCCAGCGGCTGGGACCCCGTCACCCGCACCTGGCACGACGAGGCGTACGACATGCCCGAGCTGCCGCACGGCGAACCCGTGCAGTGGCTCTGGCTCCTGCACGACGACTGCGCCCCGGCCCCCGACGCCCTGCACCACCTGCTGCGGGTCGTGGACGCCGATCCGTCCGCCACCGTCGTCGGCCCCAAGCTGCGCAGCTGGTACGACAGCCGTCAGCTCCTCGAGACCGGCGTCACCATCGCCAACAGCGGACGCCGCTGGACCGGCATCGAACGCCGCGAGCAGGACCAGGGCCAGCACGACCAGGTGCGCCCCGTGCTGTCGGTGTCCACCGCCGGGATGCTGATCCGCCGCGACGTCTTCCTCGCGCTCGGCGGCTTCGACCGCCGCCTGCCACTCATGCGCGACGACGTCGACCTGTGCTGGCGTGCCAACGCCGCCGGCCACCGCGTGCTCGTCGTCCCCGACGCCCACATGCGGCACGCCGAGGCCGCCTCCCGCGAACGCCGCCCCGTCGACTGCGTCGGGCGCGGCGGAGGCGCCAGCCCGCACAAGGTGGACAAGGCCGGCGCCGTCTACACGATGCTCGCCAACGCCCCCGCCCGCGGGCTGCCGTGGGTGCTGCTCCGGCTCGTCCTCGGCACCCTGCTGCGCACCCTCGCCTACCTCGTCGGCAAGGTGCCCGGCCAGGCGCTGGACGAGGTGTCCGGCCTGGTCGGCACCCTGCTGCGGCCGGTGCGCATCCTCGGGGCCCGCAGGCGCCGGGGCAAACCGGTCGTCGACCACCGCGACCTGCGCCCGCTCTTCCCGCCGCCCGGCGCGACCGTGCGGGCCACCGCCGAACAGGTCGTCAGCAACTTCGCCGGCCGCGCCGAACCCGAACGGTCCTCCGGCGGCCGGCACGGCGCCGTGGAATCGGGACCGACCGACGAGGACGCCGACTTCCTCGAGATCGAGCAGTTCGCCCGGGTCAAGCGCCTCGCCCAGAAGCCCGGACCGCTGCTCTTCGCCGTCCTGCTGCTCGTCTCGCTGATCGCCTGCCGTGCGCTGCTCTCCGGCGGCTCCCTCGCCGGCGGCGCACTCCTGCCCGCGCCGGAGAGCGTGGGCGACCTGTGGGCCCGGTACACCGACGCCTGGCACCCCGTGGGCATCGGCGGCACCCAGACCGCGCCGCCCTACCTCGCGGTGCTCGCGCTGGTCGCCACCCTCCTCTTCGGCAGCACCGGCACCGCACTCACCCTGCTGCTGGTCTGCTCCGTGCCACTGGCCGGCCTCACCGCCTACTTCGCCTCCCGTCCGCTCGTCGACTCCCGCCTGGTGCGCGCCTGGGCCGCCGTCGCCTACGCCTTCCTGCCCGCCGCCACCGGCGCCCTCGCGGGCGGCCGCATCGGCACCGCGGTACTCGCCGTCGTACTGCCCCTGCTCGCCCGCACCGCCGTGGCTGCGAGCGGCCTGCGAGGACGGCCCTCCTGGCGCGCCGTCTGGGCGTACGCGCTGCTGCTCACCTTCACCACCGCCTTCACGCCCGTGACCTGGCCGATCGGCGTGCTCCTCGCCCTCGCCCCGGTGGTGCTCGCGCAGCGCCGCGGCGAGGGCGTCGCGGGCGCCGGACTCCGCGCCGCGGTCGTCGCCGTCACCCCGGTCCTGCTGCTCGCCCCCTGGTCGCTCGCCCTGCTGACCAGCCCCTCCCGCCTCTTCACCGAGGCGGGGCTGCCCTACGGCACCGGTGCCGCCGACGCCCTCGACCTGGCCACCCTCTCCCCGGGCGGCCCCGGCGCGGCCGGGGGGCTGCTGCTCGCGGGCATCGTGCTGGCCGCGCTCGCCGCACTGCTGCGCGCCGACCGGCAGACGCCCGTACGCGCCGCCTGGGCCGTCGCCCTCACGGGCCTGGTCTTCGCGGTGCTCGCGAACGCCCAGGGCTGGGCCGGCCCTGCCACCCTGGTCTACGGGATCGCGCTGCTGGCCGCCGCCGCCGTCGGTGCCGAGGGCGCACGCGAACGGGTCGCCTCGCAGAACTTCGGCTGGAAGCAGCCGGTCGCCGCGCTGATCGCCGCCGCCGCCGTCGCCGCGCCCCTGCTGTCCGCCGTCGGCTGGATGATCGACGGCGCGCATGAGCCGCTGACCCGACGCAGTCCCGTGCAGGTCCCCGCCTTCGTCGCCGAGGAGAGCAACACCGAGGACCAGGCCCGCACCCTCGTCCTCGACGGCGAGGAAGGCGGCGACGCGACCGCCACCGGCCAGGTGTCCTACGCCGTGGTCCGCGGCTCCGGCGCCCGCCTCGGCGACGCCGACCTCGCGGCCGCGGCCGGCCGCGACACCCGCTTCGACGAGACCGTCGCGCACCTCGTCGCCGGTTCCGGCGCGGAGCAGACCAGGCGCCTCGGCGACTACGCCGTGGCCTACGTGCTCGTCCGGGAGGGGGCGCCGCGGCAGTTGAGCCGCACGCTGGACGCCACACCCGGCCTCACCCGGCTCAGCCAGGAGGACGGCAGCGCCCTGTGGCGCGTGGACGCCGAGGTGGCCCGCATCCGGATCGTCCCCGGTGAGGAGAAGTCCGGGGAGGGAGACGGCACCGGCGCCGCGCCGGAGCCGGTGCTCGTGCCCGCCGGGCCGGTCGAGGCGCACACCGACCTCCCGTCGGGCCCCGACGGGCGCGTGCTGCGCGTCGCCGACCGTGCGGACACCGGATGGCGCGCCACCCTGGACGGCCGCGAACTGACCGCCGTCACCGTCGACGGCTGGGCGCAGGGCTTCGAACTCCCCGCCGGGGGCGGCCGCCTGGACCTCACCTACGAGACTCCGCTCACCCACACCGTGTGGCTGTGGACGCAGGCCGCGCTGGTCCTCGTCGTCCTCGTGCTCGCGCTGCCCGGCCGGCGCCGCGACGTGGACGACGACCTGCCCGAGGAGGACACCGTCCCGGCGGAGCCCGTGGCCGGGGAGGGCCGCCGCGCCCGCCGCCTGCGGGCCGCGGCCGCCGAGGCCGAGGGCGCGGACGGGACGGCCGCGGAGTCGGACCCGGCCGACGCCGACCCCGGACACGGCCCGGCCGACGCTGACCCGGGCTTCGAGCAGCCGCCCGCGCCCCCGATGCCCGAGCAGGTCCCCTACGGCCAGTACGCCGACCAGTACGGCACCGGGTACCCCGACCGGTACGGCACCGGCGCCACCGACCCCTACGGTCGGGCCGCCGTCCCCGCGCAGGGCGGCTACGGAGACGACCCGTATTCGGGCTACGACGGCCCCGACGGTCAGGACCCGTACGCGCAGCAGCCGTACGTGCCCGGACAGCAGTACGGCGAGTGGGACGGGCAGCAGCCGCAGCAACCCCCGCAGAGTTACGGCTACGACCCACGGACCGGCGAAGGAACGCCGTACGGCGACAGGAGTGAGAACCAGTGAACCGCACCACCCTCACCCTCATCGGCGTGACGACGGCGCTCGCGGCGGTCACCGGAGTCGCCGCGCTGACCGCGCCCGCACCGCAGAGCCCGGACCAGGCGCCCGTCGCCGAACGGTTGCCGGTGCAGCGGTCCACCCTCGTCTGCCCCGAGCCGTCCTCCTCCGACCTGGCAGAGACCCGGTACACGGCCTTCACTCCGCCGAACAAGGCCGAGGGCGAGGGCGAGGCCGCGCTGCTGCCGGTCCCGGAGAAGGACACCGGTCTCACCGACCCGGAGAAGGACGACAAGGGCGACAAGGACGACAAGGGCGATGACAAGGACCCGCAGGACGGCGAAGGTGAACAGCCGGACCCCGTACTGCCGTTGAAGAAGCCCGGCACGCCCGTCACCGACACCGACGGCAGCGCCGACGCGCCGGCCCTCGCCGGCTCCGCCGACGGGCCGTTCGCGCCCGGCTGGACGGTGCAGCAGACCACCGTCGTCAGCGCCGGTACCGGGCGCGGCCTGCACGGCACCGCCTGCTCGGCCCCCGACACGGACTTCTGGTTCCCCGGCGCCAGCACCGCCGAGGACCGGCAGGACTTCGTCCACCTCACCAACCCGGACGACACCGCGGCCGTCGTGGACCTGGAGCTGCACAGCAAGGACGGCGCCCTGCCGGGCGAGAACGGGCGGGGCCTGACCGTGCCGCCGCGCTCGACGCTGCCGGTGCTGCTGTCCACGCTGACCGACGAGCCCGTCACCAACGTCACCGTGCACGCCGTGGTCCGCACCGGCCGGGTCTCCGCACAGGTGCACGCGTCCGACGAGAAGCTGGGCGGCGACTGGCTGCCGCCGGCAGGCGTGCCGCGGCCCACCGCCGTGCTTCCCGGCATCCCCGCCGACGCCACCTCCGTACGCCTGGCGGTGCACGCCCCCGGCGACAGCGACGCCGACCTCAAGGTGGGCGTCGCCACGCCCAACGGCACCATCACCCCGGCCGGCCTCGAGACGCTGCACGTGAAGGCCGGCATGACCGCCGCCGTCGACCTCGACGACCTCACCCAGGGCGCCGCCGCCTCGCTGGTCCTCACCCCGACCGAGAGTGGGGACGAGACGCCGATCGTCGCCGCCGCGCGGATCACCCGCGGGAAGAAGGGCGAGCAGGAGACCGCCTTCCTCACGGGCACCCAGCCGGTCGAACAGCGCGCGACCGCGGCGGACAACCAGGAGAAGGGCTCCACGCTCTCGCTCCTCGCCCTCGACGGCAAGGCGAAGGTCCGCGTCACCGCCTCCGCCGGCAGCGAGGGCGGGTCCCCGCAGAGCAGCACCTACACGCTGAAGCCCGGCACCACCACCGCCGTCGAGGCGCCGCGCCCGAAGGGCGCCGAGGGCACCTACGCGCTGACCGTGGAACGCCTCTCCGGCGGCACGGTCTACGCCGCCCGCACCCTCGCCGAGGAGGACGGCGGCGTGCCGACGTTCACCGTGCAGACGCTGCCGGACGACCGTGGCCGGGTCGCCGTACCGGAGGCCGGGCAGGACCTCTCCGTCCTGCAGCGCTGAGCCACCGGACGGTCCGGACCGGGGCCTGCACCGCCCCGGTCGCTCGGGTCCGGTCCCCCGTCTCAGTCCTGTCCGTACCGGGGGTCGACGGACTCGGGGGAGAGGCCGAGCAGCTCGGCGACCTGCTCCACCACGACCTCGTGCACCAGCAGCGCGCGCTCGTCGCGGCTCTTCGTGCGCAGCTCCACCGGGCGCCGGTAGACCACCACGCAGTCCGGCCGGTGCCCGTGCGCCGGCACCAGGCGGCCCAGCGGCACGGTCACGCCGTCGGCGGGCATGCCGTCGGCGCGCGGCACCTCCTGGACGGCGAAGTCGACGCCCGCCAGTTGCGGCCAGTGCCGCTCCAGCCGGTGCGCCGAGTCGCGGACCAGATCGTCGAAGGCCTCCGACCTGCTCACGGCCAGCGGCACCTGCGGCGGGGCGACCGGCCCGCGCATGCCGCGGCCGTGTCGGTCCCGGTGGCGCGGCCGCCGGTCGGAGACCCGGGGCGGGACGGCGTCGCTCATCACCGAAAAAGCGTAGCCGTCCCACCCGGGTCGGCACCCCTCCGGAGCCCCCGTGCGGCGGAAGGGACCGCACGGACGGGCGGATGTGTCGCCGGGCGACCGTTCCGGTGCGCTTTGCCGTCCGTCTCCGTCCGCCGCCCGACCGGTGATCTCGCGCGGAACGACCGTTTCGCCGCACCTCCCCGACCGTCGTCCGGCCCGTCCTGCGGGGGCCGTCCGCCCGTCCGCCCGGTGGCCAGGACCGGGCCGCAGGTCAGTACGGCTCCCCACGCGTGGGGCGTTTCCGGCGAAGCGGACGACACGGCCGGGTGAGCTGAAGGAGAGTCGTCGCAGCCCGCTCACAAGTGCGGTACCGTCCAACGTCGTGAGTCCTGTACGTCGCTGTTCACGCACCGCGTGCGGCCGCCCCGCCGTGGCCACGCTGACGTACGTCTACGCGGACTCGACCGCCGTCCTCGGGCCGCTCGCGACCTACGCCGAACCGCACTGCTACGACCTGTGCGCCGAGCACTCCGAACGCCTCACCGCCCCGCGCGGCTGGGAGGTCGTACGGCTCGCCCTCGACCCGGCGCACGTCCGCCCCAGCGGCGACGATCTGGAAGCCCTGGCCGACGCCGTCCGCGAGGCCGCCCGCACCCGCGGCCGCCCCGGCGCCGACGCCCCGCCCGCCGACCCGTCCGGGCCGCGGCGCCGCGACACCGACCCGATGGAGGTCGCCCGGCGCGGCCACCTGCGGGTGCTGCGCTCCCCCGACTCCTGACCGGCGACGCCGCCCTCCCGCCACCGGTGCCCCGGTGGCGCGCCGGGTAGATTTGGCGGCCCGCCGTCGACCTCGGGAGTGCAGGGTGGCCGTGACAGACCTGTCGCAGATCGTGAAGGCGTACGACGTGCGCGGCGTCGTACCGGACCAGTGGGACGAGCACCTCGCCGAACTCTTCGGCGCCGCGTTCGTGCAGGTGACCGGCGCCGAAGCGATCGTCGTCGGTCACGACATGCGGCCCTCCTCGCCGGGCCTGTCCGGCTCCTTCGCCCGGGGCGCCGCCAAACGCGGGGCGGACGTCACCGAGATCGGGCTCTGCTCCACCGACCAGCTCTACTTCGCCAGCGGCCACTTCGGCCTGCCCGGTGCCATGTTCACCGCCTCGCACAACCCCGCGCAGTACAACGGCATCAAGATGTGCCGCGCCGGGGCCGCACCCGTCGGCCAGGACACCGGGCTCGCCGACATCCGTGCACGCGTCGAGTCCTGGGCCGCGTCCGGGCTTCCCGCCACCGACGCCACCCCGGGCACGGTCACCCGGCGCGACGTGCTCGGCGCCTACGCCGACCACCTGCGCAACCTCGTCGACCTCCGCGGCATCCGGCCCCTGAAGGTCGTCGTCGACGCGGGCAACGGCATGGGCGGCCACACCGTGCCCACCGTCTTCGAGGGCCTGCCGCTCGAACTCGACGCGCTGTACTTCGAGCTGGACGGCACGTTCCCGCATCACGAGGCCAACCCGCTCGACCCGAAGAACATCGTCGACCTGCAGGCCCGCGTCCGCGAGACCGGGGCCGACATCGGTCTCGCCTTCGACGGCGACGCCGACCGCTGCTTCGTCGTCGACGAAGCCGGCGACCCCGTCTCCCCCTCCGCCATCACCGCACTCGTCGCCGAGCGCGAACTCGCCAAGGACCCCGGCTCCACGGTGATCCACAACTGCATCACCTCGTGGTCCGTGCCCGAGATCGTGCGCGAGGCCGGGGGCACGCCGGTACGCACCCGGGTCGGGCACTCGTTCATCAAGGAGGAGATGGCACGCACCGGCGCCCTCTTCGGCGGCGAGCACTCCGCCCACTACTACTTCCGCGACTTCTGGAACGCCGACACCGGCATGCTCGCCGCGCTGCACGTCCTCGCCGCCCTCGGCGGCCAGGACGGGCCGCTGTCCGACCTGGTCTCCCGCTACGACCGGTACGCCGCGTCGGGGGAGATCAACAGCGTCGTCGACGACCAGGCCGCCAGCATGGCCGCCGTCCGCGAAGCCTACGCCGGGCGCGAGGGCGTCACCCTCGACGAACTCGACGGCCTGACCGTCACCGCCGACGACTGGTGGTTCAACCTCCGCCCCTCCAACACCGAGCCCCTTCTCCGCCTCAACGTCGAGGCCCGCGACGCGGCGACGGTCTCCCGCGTCCGCGACGAGGCCCTCGGCCTCCTCCGCGCCTGAGGGGCTTCCCGCCCGCCGAGAAGTCGGCCGGCCGCGGCGGAGTCCTCCGGCCGGCGGTGCGGTCCGTCCGACGGTGGCCGCGGCCGAGCCCGTACGGCTCTCTGCCCGGGCGTCCGCCCGGTGCCGTTCCGGTGCGGTCCCTCCAACTCGGCTGCGGCGGCGCGTCGTTCGACGGGACAGCCCGTGGCGCCGCGCCGCGCCGCCGGGGTGCGCCGGGGACCCCCGGGGGGCGACTCCCCGGGTGCACGGGACGGGCGGGGCGGGACGGAGCGCACCCGCGGTGTGGTCCCACGGGCGACCCGGCCGCCCCGCCCGCAGCGGTACCCTGACCCCACAGCCGAGCCCGCCTCGCGAAGGGACCGTCCATGCCGCTCGAAGCCGGCCTTCTCCAGATCCTCGCCTGCCCGGCGTGCCACGCCCCGCTCCGCGAGGAGGAGCCCTCCGCGGAGTCGGCCGCCACGGCCCCGGCGGGGAGCGCGGAGGGGAGCACCGACAAGCCCGGCGCCACCGCCGAGCTGGTGTGCACCAGCTCCACGTGCGGCCTCGCCTACCCGGTCCGGGACGGCATCCCGGTCCTGCTCGTCGACGAGGCCCGCACCCCGGCCTGACGCCGCCGCCGCGCGCCGCGGCGGGTGCCCGCACCCGTGCACCCGCACCGCCCAACGGCAGCACACCCCGCGCCGGCACACCCGCACACCCCACGGCCGCGCGGCCCCGGCGACGTCCGACGCCATCCGCGTTCGACCGACAGGAGGCTCCGTACGATGCTCGACGAGTCGCTGCTGGACGACCCGGACGCACTCGCCCGCGCCGACGCCGACGGTCTGCTGCGCGACGCCGCCGAGTCGGGTGCCCGCGTCCGCACCGCCGTACGGCAGGCCCACGAGGCCGGCCTCGCCGACCTGCGTCCGGACGGCCGCCCCCGTTCCGTCCTGGTGGCGGGCCCCGGACCGGTCACCGCCTGCGTCGCGGAACTCCTCGACGCCCTGGGCAACGGCACCGTGACCGTGAACCTGCTGCATCCCACCGGTGACCTCCCCGCGCCGGGCGCGCTGCGCTGGGCGCTGCCGGGCTGGGCCGGCCCACTGGACCTGCTGCTGCTCACCTCGCCGTCCGGCGACGAGCCGGGCCTCACCGCACTGACCGACCAGGCCTACCGGCGCGGCTGCACCGTCGTCGGTGTGGCCCCGCCCCGCACGCCGGTGGCCGAGGCGGTCACCGAGACGCACGGCCTGGCCGTGCCCCTGGCACCCGGCCCGTCCGCGGGCTCTCTCGACGCCGACGCGGCCACCGGCACCGGGAACCTGCCCGGGGCGGCCGCACGTACCGCCCCCGGCACCCTGTGGGCTCTGCTCACCCCCCTCCTCGCGCTGACCGACCGGCTCGGCCTGCTTCCCGCGCCGTGGGCGGCGCTGGAGGCGCTGGCCGACCGGCTCGACGGGGTCGCCGAGCGCTGCGGCCCGGCCGTGGAGACCTTCGGCAACCCCGCCAAGACCCTCGCCGCCGAACTCGCCGGAGCACTGCCGCTGCTGTGGAGCGAGGGCCCGGTCGCGGGCGCCGCCGCCCGGCACTCCGCCACCGTGCTGGCCGCGCAGGCGGGACGTCCCGCGCTGGTGGCCGCGCTGCCGGAGGCGATCGAGGTGCACGGCCGCCTGCTCGCCGACGCGTTCACCCCCGGAGGATCTGCGGAGGACGACTTCTTCCGCGACCGCGTCGAGTCGCAGGAACCGCTGCACACCCGTGTCGTGCTGCTCCGCGAGCACGCGCCCGGCGCGGACTCCGCCGTGGTGGCGGCCCGCGACCTCGCGTACACGCGGGGCACGCCGCTCAGCGAGCTGGAGCCCGGCGAGGGCAGCGACCCCCTGCAGGCCGCCGCGGAACTGATCGCCACGCTGGATTTCACCGCCGTTTACCTCACGCTCGCTCTCGGCGACGCATCCTGACCCGGCCGTCGCGGCGGTGCGGCCCCGCCACACCCCAGGCCGGGGCCCGCCGGCGGCACGTACACGCACTCGCACGGAAAGCCCGTCACCCCATGGACCGTCTGCAGAACACCGTTCGCCCCTACGCCTGGGGCTCGCCCACCGCCCTGCCCGAGCTGCTCGGCGAACACCCCACGGGCGCACCGCAGGCGGAGCTGTGGATGGGCGCCCACCCGGGCGCGCCGTCCCTGGTCGACCGGGGCAGCGGGCCCGTCCCCCTCTCCGAGGTGATCGCCGCGGACCCGGACGGCGAACTGGGCGCTGCCGCGGTCGCCGCCTTCGGCCCCCGGCTGCCGTTCCTGCTGAAGCTGCTCGCCGCGGCGCAGCCGCTCTCCCTCCAGGTGCACCCGGACCCTGCGCAGGCCGTCGCCGGTTTCGCGGACGAGGAGGCCCGGGGCGTCCCGCGGGACGCCCCGCACCGCAACTACAAGGACGACCAGCACAAGCCCGAACTCCTCGCCGCGCTCACACCGTTCGAAGGGCTGTGCGGCTTCCGGCCGGCCGCCGAGGCCGCCCGACTGCTGGCCTCCCTGGACGTCGACGGACTCAAGCCCTACGCGGACATCCTGCGGGCCCGCCCCGAGGAGGCCGCCCTGCGCGAGGTGCTCACCGCCGTCCTCTCCGCGGACCGTGACGAGATCGCGGACACCGTCCGGCGGGCGGCGACAGCGGCGAGCCGCCTCGCCGGGGAACCGGGACCGCACGCCGACGACTACGCCGCCTACGCCGGAATCGCGCGCCACCACCCGGGCGATCCCGGCCTGTTGGCCGCGATGCTGCTCCACTTCGTCCGCCTGCGACCGGGGGAGGCGCTCTACCTCGATGCCGGGGTGCCGCACGCCTACCTCTCCGGGCTGGGCGTGGAGATCATGGCGAGCTCGGACAACGTGCTGCGCTGCGGCCTCACGTCCAAGCACGTGGACGTGCCCGAACTGCTGCGCGTCGTGCGGTTCGAGGCGACCGGGCCGGGTGTGCTGGTGCCCGAGCCCGACGCCGACGGTGCGGAGGTGTACCGGACGCCCGTCGGCGAGTTCCGGCTGTCCCGGCACGTCCTCGCAGCCGGCGGCGCACCGCGGAGCCTGGACGCGCCGACGGCGCAGATCGTGCTGTGCACGGACGGGGAGGTGACCCTCGTCGACGAGGCGGGGCAGCAGGCCCCGGCGGGCGGGAACCCGTCCGGCACCATCGGGGAGCCGGGCGGCGAACTCCGCCTGGCCCGGGGACGATCCGCCTACCTTCCGGCCTCCGCCTGCCCCCGCGTTTCCGGCGAAGGTACGATCTTCCGCGCCACAGTGGCCGTCTGACACGAGGCGGCCGGGCCTCCACCAGAAAGGGACCCTTCGCACATGAGTGCATCAGGCGGAACGAAGGCGATCGTCGCCGCCCTGGCAGCCAACCTGTCCATCGCGGTGGCCAAGTTCGTGGCGTTCGCCTTCAGCGGCTCGTCCTCGATGCTCGCCGAAGGGGTTCACTCCCTGGCCGACTCGAGCAACCAGGCGCTCCTGCTGGTCGGCGGCAAGAAGGCGAAGAAGGCCGCCAGCGAGGAGCACCCGTTCGGCTACGGGCGCGAGCGCTACATCTACAGCTTCATCGTCTCCATCGTGCTCTTCTCGGTCGGCGGCGTCTTCGCCCTCTACGAGGGCTACGAGAAGATCGTGCACCCCCACGAACTCAGCAACTGGTGGTGGCCGGTCGGCGTGCTGGTCTTCGCGATCATCGCGGAGACGTTCTCCTTCCGCACCGCCATCCAGGAGTCCAACGCGGTCCGCGGCTCGCTCACCTGGACGCAGTTCGTGCGCCGGGCCAAGGCGCCGGAGCTTCCGGTCGTGCTGCTGGAGGACCTGGGCGCGCTCGTCGGCCTCTTCCTCGCGCTCTTCGGCGTGGGCCTCGCGGTGATCACCGGCGACTCCTTCTGGGACGGCCTCGGCACCATCTGCATCGGCGTCCTGCTGGTGCTGATCGCGATCGTGCTCGCCGCCGAGACCAAGTCGCTGCTGCTGGGCGAGTCCGCGGACGCGTCGCAGGTCCGCGCGATCCGCGAGGTGCTGGTCGACGAGGAGACCGTGACCGGCGTGATCCACATGCGCACCCTGCACCTCGGTCCGGAGGAGCTGCTGGTGGCGGCCAAGATCGCCGTCCGGCACCACGACTCGGCCGCCGACGTCGCCCGCGCCATCGACGCGGCGGAGGCCCGCATCCGTGAGGCGGTGCCGATCGCTCGGGTGATCTACCTAGAACCGGACATCTACCGGCCGACCACCGAGAAGGCGGACGCCGGAGTCTGACCTGCGGGAACGCGTGAGGGCGGCCGGGCGGAAGCCCGAGCCGCCCTTGCGTTTCCCCCATCCCATCCGTTCGACTGGGCGGGCGGTGTAGATTCGTAGCAACACAGTCGTCGCTGCTGATGGCGGTCGGGCGGTCCGGACGAGCGGGCCACCGAGGGAGAGAGGGCCTCCGACGGACTGGGCTGCGGGCAGGGGACACGTGCGTCGTGATGCGTCACGGGCGTCGGCGTGCGCCCCGTGAATGCGCCGCGGCACGGACCAGTCAGCCACCTCGACATCCCCGAGGAGATGCAGTTCGCATGACGACGACCGCCACGACGTCGACCCACGACTTCAAGGTCGCAGACCTCTCTCAGGCCGTCTTCGGCCGCAAGGAGATCACCCTCGCCGAGCACGAGATGCCCGGCCTGATGGCGATCCGCGAGGAGTTCGCCGCCCAGCAGCCGCTGGCCGGTGCCCGGATCACCGGCTCCCTGCACATGACCGTGCAGACGGCCGTGCTCATCGAGACCCTCACCGCCCTGGGCGCGCAGGTCCGCTGGGCCTCCTGCAACATCTTCTCCACCCAGGACCACGCGGCGGCAGCCGTCGCCGTCGGCCCGGACGGCACCCCCGAGAACCCTCAGGGCGTCCCCGTCTTCGCCTGGAAGGGCGAGACGCTGGAGGAGTACTGGTGGTGCACCGAGCAGGCCCTGACCTGGCCGGGCGCCGAGACCGGCGGCCCGAACATGATCCTGGACGACGGCGGTGACGCCACCCTCCTCGTCCACAAGGGCGTCGAGTACGAGAAGGCCGGCGCGGCCCCCTCGGTCGACACCGCCGAGAACGACGAACACCGGGTCATCCTCCAGCTGCTGAACCGCACGCTGGCCGAGACCCCGCAGAAGTGGACGCAGCTGGCATCGGAGATCCGCGGGGTCACCGAGGAGACCACCACCGGCGTGCACCGCCTCTACGAGATGCACCAGGCCGGCACGCTGCTGTTCCCCGCGATCAACGTGAACGACGCGGTGACCAAGTCGAAGTTCGACAACAAGTACGGCTGCCGCCACTCGCTGGTCGACGGCATCAACCGGGCCACCGACGTCCTGATCGGCGGCAAGGTCGCCGTGGTCTGCGGCTACGGCGACGTCGGCAAGGGCTGCGCGGAGTCCCTGCGCGGCCAGGGCGCCCGCGTGATCGTCACCGAGATCGACCCGATCTGCGCGCTCCAGGCCGCGATGGACGGCTACCAGGTGGCCCGGCTCGAGGACGTCCTCGACACCGCGGACCTCTTCATCACCACCACCGGCAACCGCGACATCATCATGGCCGGCGACATGGCCCGGATGAAGCACCAGGCGATCGTCGGCAACATCGGCCACTTCGACAACGAGATCGACATGGCCGGCCTCGCCGCGATCGAGGGCATCGTCAAGGACGAGGTGAAGCCGCAGGTCCACACCTGGACGTTCCCGGACGGCAAGAAGATCATCCTGCTGTCGGAGGGCCGTCTGCTGAACCTGGGCAACGCCACCGGCCACCCGTCGTTCGTGATGTCCAACTCGTTCGCGAACCAGACCATCGCGCAGATCGAGCTCTTCACCAAGCCGGAGGCCTACCCGACCGGCGTGTACGTGCTCCCCAAGCAGCTCGACGAGAAGGTCGCCCGGCTCCACCTGGAGGCGCTGGGCGCCCGCCTCACCGAGCTCCGCCCGGAGCAGGCCGACTACATCGGCGTGCCCGTCGAGGGCCCGTACAAGCCGGACCACTACCGGTACTGAGCGGACGGGCCGGGCCCGTCCGTCCGGCCCCGCCCACCGCGCACCCCGCAGGCCTCCGACCTCCCGGTCGGGGGCCTGCGCCCGTCGCCACCCGGCCGGCGCGTGCGGCAGGCGCCGTGCGTACCCGTCTGCGCACGCACGTAGGCTCGCTGCCATGCCTCGCGGCCGCTACTCCCTCCACGACCCCGACGACCACGCCCCGCTCGGCGAGGAGCACTTCCACTGCGCCACCGGCCCTTCCGGCTGGCGGTACGTCTCCCAGCTCCTCACCCCCTCCGGCGATCCCGCCGGTTCCGTCGACCTCACCCTCGACACCCTCGGGCGCACTCTTCGCCTCGAACTGCGGGCCGGTGACTGGCAGGTGCGCGGTGCCACGATGGACGGCGTCACCTGGGTCCGCACCGACCCGGCCGGGCGGCACGCGCAGGAGGGAAACGCCAGGGCCCACGGCTTCACCGGAGCTTCCCCCGCCTTCCTCGTGGCGACGGCCCGTCTGCTGCGACCCCGGCCCGGAGCCCCCGCCACCCGCGTACGCCTCGTCTCCTTCGCACCCCCCGTCCTCGCGCCCCGCACCCTCGACCGGTCCTGGCATCTGCGTTCCACGGAAGCACACGCCACCGACAACGACCCGCTGACGGTGGAGAACTACCGGGTCACCGACCTGGAAACCGGCGAGGAACAGCCCGTGCACCTCGCGGGGGACGTGGTCCTCGCCGCCCCGGGCGTCGAACTGGAGGACCTGGAATCGCCGCCGTCCACCTTCCCGGAGATCCCCGCCGGCTTCGCGGATCACGACCAGGACCCCGGGGAGGACCCCCGGGAGGCGTGAGGGCCCGTGCCTCCCGCGCGGCGACGCTCAGGCCGGGGGGACGAACCCGCTGCTCGGGCCCGGTGACGTGCTGCCGTCCACGACCGGCGGGCGGCGGGCAGCCGCGGACCGGGCGCCCGCACCGTGGCCGCCCCGGGTCGCGTCCCCGCCCGGCGGAGTCCACCGCTCCCCGGGGGACGGCGCGGCCGACGGGGCGGCCTCCGTCGCCGGGGCGCCGACGTACAGCGGCGCCGTTCCCCGCGCGGCTCTGGCGCCCGCCGGGCCGAAGGCGCGCCGGGCGTCCCGTGCCTGCCGTTCCGCCAGTACGCCCGCGAGGTAGTGGGGCGGCGGCACGTCCGCAGGCGGCGGCGCGCCGGTGCAGGCCGCGAGGTCGGCCGTCAGCCGTTCCGCCATTCCCCGGCTCACCGCCTGATCCAGCTGGCCCGCGCGCATCAGGTACTGCCGGACCGCCAGCCACAGTCCCTCCGGCACCGCGGACAGATCCAGCCCCGCGAAGCGTCCCTCCAGCCAGACCGGAGACGGCGGAGCCTGCTCGGCGCGCACGGACGGTACCCGCTCCCGCACGACCAGCGTCCCCGCGAACACGTCGCCGAGCCGTCGGCCACGCTCCGACACCAGCGACGCGACGCACGCCACAACCCCCGAGGTCAGCAGGATCTCCACGACCCCGACGGCACCACGGGTCAGCGCGTGCCGGAATCGCACGGGTCCGCCGTCCTCCCGCACCACGCGCAGGCCGAACACCAGCTTCCCCACCGACCGCCCGCGGCTCAGCGTCTCGACCGCGATCGGCAGCCCGACCGGCACCAGCAGGAACAGCGCCACCTGCACCGCCGCCACCGCCGCAAGGTCCAGCGAGGAGACGGCGCTGAGCAGCAGCAGGGACAGCGCGACGTACAGCGACCACACGAGCAGCAGGTCGATCAGCACCGCACAGGCGCGGCTGGGCAGGCGCGCCGGCCGCAGCCCGAGGACGACCGCGTCCCCCGTCACCAGCTCGTTCACCCGGCACACCCTCCTCGCCCACCGATGAATCCCCGAACCCGAACCCGAACCCGGAACCGGCGGCCTCCGCCCTTCAGGCGGCACCGGTCCGGGCCGGTACGTCGTCGCTCCGGGTGGCAACAGTCTGCCGCCCCCGCCAACGAGTCTGCCAAGCTCTCCGCATGGACCTGGACGTCTTTGTCTCCGCCCACCGAGCGGACTGGGAGCGCCTGGAGACGCTGCTGCGCCGCCGTCGCAAGCTGACCGGTGCCGAGGCCGACGAACTGGTCGCTCTCTACCAGCGCACCTCGACCCATCTCTCTCAGGTCAGGTCCGCGTCGCCCGACCCGGAGCTCACCGGCCGCCTGACGAGCCTCGTCGCCCGGGCCCGCAGCACCGTGACGGGTGCCCGCCGGTCGTCCTGGCGCGACGTCGGGCACTTCTTCGCGGCCGGATTCCCGGCGGCCGTCTACCGTGCGCGGCACTGGTGGGTCCCCACCGCGCTGCTCTCCACGGTCGTGGCCGCCGCTCTCGGTTGGTGGATCGGCGCGCACCCGGAGATCCAGGCGGCCGTCGCCGCGCCGGACGAACTGCGGGAGCTGACCCGTCCGGGCGGCCAGTACGAGTCCTACTACTCCAGTCATCCGGCGACCTCGTTCGCGGCCCAGGTGTGGACGAACAACGCCCGCGCGGCGGCGATCTGCCTGGTCTTCGGTGTGCTGCTCGGCATCCCCGTCCTGTGGGTGCTGTTCCAGAACATGCTGAACCTCGGCATCGGCATCGGACTCATGTCCTCCGCAGGGCGGCTGGACACCTTCCTCGGTCTGGTCCTCCCTCACGGCCTGCTCGAACTGACCGCCGTCTTCGTCGCCGCCGGAACGGGCCTGAGACTCGGGTGGACCGTGATCGACCCCGGGCCGCGAACGCGACGAGCCGCGCTCGCGCAGGAGGGCAGATCCGCACTGGGCATGGCCCTCGGCCTGGCCGCCGTGCTGGCGGTGTCGGGCGCCATCGAGGGCTTCGTGACCCCCTCCGGCCTGCCGACGTGGGCACGCATCGCCGTCGGAGTCGCTGCGGAAGTCGCCTTCCTCTTCTACGTCTACGTGGTGGGGCGACGGGCCGCTCGCGCGGGCGAGACGGGCGACGTCGTAGCGGCCGACAGGACGGCCGAGGCGCCCACCGTCGCCTGATGTGCATCGGAGGCGATCAACCTGCTACGCTCTCCGAGCCCCCGGAGAACCGTTGACGCGGTGCTTCATGGGGTGTAGATTGGCGAAGTTGCCCCGAACGCGGTCAGCGTGGGAGCATCATCACCGAACTTCTGAAGCTTCGAGGTCGTCACCTTTTCGAAGGAAAGCGACGAGGAAGCAGCCCCGAAATCTCATCGGAATTCATCTGATAGTGTCGGGGACACCGAAGGGAAGCGCCCGGAGGAGCCTGTGAAAGGGTTCCGATGGAAGCGTCCGTTCCTTGAGAACTCAACAGCGTGCCAAAAGTCAACGCCAGATATGTTGATACCCC
>NZ_JAVREQ010000034.1:0-54488 GCF_031845485.1 Streptomyces hazeniae | reverse complement strand
AGTGCGGGCCCACGACGTTCCAGTGGATGTGCTTCAGCGTGAGCGCCAGGTCGTTGAGGGCGTGCAGCCGTCCCCGGAGCAGGCCGATGACCTGTCCGCCCTGCGCCCCGGTCATCCCGGGGACGGTATACTTCGGGGTGGGAACGTCGCTCGTCATGGCACGCCTCTCTCGCGGGTTCGTCCCCCGCAGTCGAACACCGCTGGGCCGCTGGTGCCGGTATCACGCCCGTGGCATGGGCTGTCCGGCCCATCGCCGGCACTCTTCGGGGGAGCATCGCCCGCGGCGGACCCGAGGGCGCGCGGTCCTGTCCGCCCTGCCGGGGCTCGGACACGGCGAGGGGTTCACCTTCGGTGCGCCGCGATCGTTCCGAGGGCGAGTGACCCCTCGGGTTGACCCGCATGGTCCTGCTGGAAGCGCGGGGCGTCCTCGTCTGTGCACAGACTGTTGCCCATGGCAGCAGAGCAGCGTGAACGGCGCAGCCGCAGCGCGGAGTCCTCCGCCCGGGCCTCGGGCGGTCGTGCACGGAGCGGATCGCGCACCGGGGCCCGGGCAGCGGTGGGTGCCCGCGAAGCCGCCGAGCAGGCCGGTGAGATCCTCGGCGCCCTGGTGGACGGACCCGTCGAGGGCATCTCCGGGGTGTGCCGGACCGAGGAGGGCTGGCGTGTCGGGGTGGACGTGCTGGAGCTGTCGCGCATCCCGGACACCACCAGCCTGCTCGCCACCTACGAGGTGGACCTCGACCGGGACGGTGACCTGCTCGAGTACTGCCGCACGCGCCGCTTCCGGCGTGGCGCCGCCGACGGCGAGTGACCACGACGACCCGAGAGGACCGTCCGAAGATGAGCACCACTACCACGCGCACCGACGGCATCGTCTGCGTTCCTCGCACGGGAACGCTCTACGACGTCCTGGAACTCATCCTCGACCGCGGCATGGTGATCGACGTATTCGTACGGGTTTCCCTGGTCGGTATCGAGATTCTCAAGATCGATGCTCGCGTCGTCGTCGCCAGCGTCGACACCTACCTGCGGTTCGCCGAAGCCTGCAACCGCCTCGACCTGGAGTCGGACGAGCACAGCCGTACCGTTCCGGAGCTGTTCGGCGGTGCATCCGGCAGGGCGAAGGCGGTAGGAGCGAAGAAGGCGGCCAAGGCGGTCGGCAGCAAGGTGAAGGAGGCCGTGGGCGCCGACGAGGAGGAGGAAGGCAACCGTCCCGGCCGCTCCGGGACGACATCACGAGCCGTCGGAGCATCCCGCACCCGGCGATCGAGGGAGAGGTGACCCGTGGCCGGGACCGATCTGTACCTGTACGGCGTGGTGCGCTCCGACCGTCCCCTCCCCTCGGCGCTGGGTGGGGTCGGCTCCCCGCCCGAGCAGCTGCGGCTCGTCTCCGCGGGGTCGACGGCGGCCGTGGTCAGCGCCGCCCCGCCCGGGCTGCGCGCTCGCCGCCGGGACCTGCTGGCCCACCGGGACCTGCTGTTGGCGCTGGCGGACGGCGGGCTGCCGGTGCTGCCGATGCGTTTCGGCAGCGTCGCCCCGGACGAGGAGACGGTCCGGAAGGAACTCGTGGCTGCCGAGTCGTCGCACCTCGAATCTCTGGAGCGCGTCGCAGGTCGGCACGAGCTGAACGTCAAGGCGGCCGTGACCGAGGACGGCATGGCCATGCTGTTGCGCGAGGATCCGCACGTGCGGAGGCTGCGGGACGAGGTGCGCCGCAGCCCCGGCTACGATGCGAGCATCCGGCTGGGCGAGGCGGTGGCGGCCGGGTTGCAGGACCGGGCTCGGCGCGCGGCCGGCGAGGTGATGGGCGACCTGGCGGTGCTGGCCGTGGAGTCGGCCGAGGGGCCGGTTCCCGCTGTGCACGACAGTGTGCGCAGTACCTCGTTTCTGGTGGACGCCGAGCGGCAGGACGCGTTCCGCGCCGCCGCCGAGCGCCTGGCGACTCGGCACCGAGAGGCCCTGGTACTGAGGGTCACCGGTCCGCTGCCCTGCTACAGCTTCGTCTCCGAAACGGCCTCCTCCGGCCGCCGCGCGGCGGCCGAGGCAGTCTGAGATGGGGATCTTCACAGAGCTCTGCCTGCTGCCGTTGGCACCGGTGCGCGGGGTGGTGTGGGTCGCGGACCGGATGGCCGACGCAGCCGAGGAGGAACTGCGGGCGCCGGCCGCCGTCCACATGCGTATCCGAGCCCTGAACGACATACTGGAGGCGGGGGAGATCAGCCTGCACGAGTTCGAGCAGGAAGAGGAACGGCTGCTCGATCTCCTCGAACCGCCGGTTCCTCCGGCTCCAGCCGGGCGGGCCGACGCCACCCCCGTGCCGGGGAGGCACCGATGACACAGAACAGCAAGCTGCTCGCGGCCAGCCTGGTGGGCGGCTACCTGTTGGGCCGTACCAAAAAGGCCAAGCTGGCGCTCGCCCTCGCCTCCTGGGTGCTGGGGCGGCGCAACGGCCTCAACCCGCAACGGCTGCTCACCGAGGGCCTGAAACGGCTGACCGGGTCGCCCGAATTCTCCCAGCTGAACGACCAGCTGCGCGGCGAACTGATGGCCGCGGGCCGTTCCATGGTGACGGCGGCCGCCAACCGCCGGCTGGACTCCCTCTCCAACGCACTGCGTGACCGTACGGACTCCCTCTCCGGCCTCGGCGGTGCAGCCGGAGGCGTGGCGGGCCGGGAGCAGGCCGAGGACTCCGAGGAGGGTGAGGAACCCGAGGAGACGGCAGAGCAGCGTCCGGCCCGTGAGGCGCCGGCGAAGAAGGCCCCGCCGAAGAAGACGTCCGCGAAGAAGGCCCCGGCGAAGAAGACCGGAGCGGCCGCGAAGAAGACGACGGGGAAGAAGACGGCCGCGAAGAAGACCGGTGCTCGGAAGGCGGCCTCTCCTTCCACCCGACGGCCCCGAGGGAGGTAGTCGTCATGTCATCCACCGACAAGGCCGGAGACACGGCTGACACCGGCCTCGACCGGCTGCGTGAGGAGATCACCGCGTATCTGACGGCGCAGGCGGGGCATCTGGCCGACTCGCTCGGCAACCGCATGTCGAGCCTCACCGACGACCTCAACGACGCGGCCGTGAACGGCGGCACCCTCGGGTCGGTCGCCTCCCGTGTCGTGGGTGGCGGGGACTCGCCGGTCAAGGCGCTCGTCGCGGAGAAGGCGAAGGACGTGAAGGACAAGACGGTGGGCAAGGTGAAGGACCTGGTCGGTGCGGGCGGCGGCGAGGGCGGGAGCAAGAGCGACACCAAGGTCACGAACATCGTCGAGGTGCTCGACGTCGGCGTGCCCCTGCGCACCGCGTACGACAACTGGTGCGAGTTCGAGGAGTTCGGCACCTACATGAAGGGTGTACGCAACGTCTCCCGCAAGGAGGACACCACCTCCGACTGGAAGGTGAAGGTCGGCCCGTCCACACGCGGCTGGGAGGCCACCGTCGAGGAGCAGATACCCGACGACCGCATCGTGTGGTCCTCGCAGGGCTCCAAAGGCAGCACACGTGGCGCGGTCTCCTTCCACGAGCTGGGCCCCACGCTGACCCGCATCGTGGTGGTGGTCGAGTACACGCCCTCGGGCTTCTTCGAGAAGACCGGCAACCTCTGGCGCGCCCAGGGCCGCCGCCTGCGCCTGGACCTCAAGCACTTCCAGCGGTACGTGACGCTCAACGCCGACGAGGACGTCGAGGGCTGGCGCGGCGAGATCCGCGACAGCGAGGTGGTCCTCAGCCACGAGGACGCCCTGGAGCAGGAGGAACAGGAGTCCGAAGAAGAACCGGACGAGGCCGCCGAAGGCGAGGCCGAGGAGGAGTGGGACGAGGAGGACGAGGAGCCGGACGAGGGCGAAGAGGACGAGTACGACGAGGAAGACGCCTACGACGAGGACGAGGAAGAAGAGGAAGAGGAGGACTGACCCGCATGCGGCTCCCGGACACCCGGCCCGACACCACGACTCCCTACGGCTACGGACCCGCCCCCGCCAACCTCGCCGATATCCTGGAACGCGTCCTGGACAAGGGCATCGTCATCGCCGGGGACATCAAGGTCGACCTGCTCGACATCGAACTGCTCACCATCCGGCTGCGCCTCTTCGTCTCCTCCGTCGAGACGGCGAAGAAGGCGGGCATCGACTGGTGGGAGACCGATCCAGCCCTCTCCAGCCGTGCCGCGCACAACGCCCTCGCCGACGAGAACGCGCGGCTCAGACGCCAGTTGGAGGCGCTGGACGAGAACCCGGACGACGCCGAGGACCCGGCCGCCCTGTCGGGACGCGAACCGGCCGCCGTCTCGCGTGCACCTCGCCGGAAGGAGCCGCGCCGCGCATGAGCCCGACTCCGAGCCCCGCCCGAGCCCCCGCCGCTCCCGGCACCGCCCTCTACCTCTACGCCGTCTGCCGACCCGGCTCGGACGCCTGCGGCAACACGCTGACCGGCGTCCCCGGCCACCCGGGGGGCGGAACCGTGCGGACGCTGACCGTCGGCCCGCTGACGGCCGTGGTGCAGGACGTGCCCGCCGCCGAGTACACCGAGGAGGCGCTGCGCGATCGCCTCGCCGAGCGCACCTTCCTGGAACGCTGTGCCCGCACGCACCACGAGGTGATCGCCGACGCGGCGAGCCGTGCCGACACCCTGCCGCTGCCGCTGGCCACCCTCTACCTGGGCGAGGACAGCCTCCGCGACGTCCTGCACCGCGACGCGGGCCGGTTCGGTGCCGCGCTGGATCGCATCGCCGGCCGGGAGGAGTGGGGCGTGAAGGTCTACGCCGCCGCGCACCTGGACGCACCGCACGACCCCCCGGCCGCCGCACCTGCAGAGCCCTCCGCCAACTCCGGGCGCGCCTACCTCGATCGACTGCGCGATCGGAACCGCACCCGCCGGGAACGCGCGGACGATGCCGTACGCGTCGCCCAGCGCGTCGAGTCCGCCCTGCGCGGGACGGCCGTCGCCGTACGCCGACTGCGCACCCACGCGACGCAGACGACGGGAGGCGACGGTACGCAGGTGCTGAACGCCGCGTGCCTCATGCCGCGCGGTCAGGAACCGGCGCTCGCCCGGACGGTCACCCGGCTGCGCACCAGCGAAGGCGTGCACATCGAGGTCACCGGACCCTGGGTGCCGTACTCCTTCGTCGACGACGCGTCGGCCGGCGAGTCGGCGGACGACCATGCGCGGTGAGGTCGTCGAGTGGGAGACGCCGGAAACGCTCAGCGGTCCCCTCGGCGTGCCGCTGGTAGACCTGCTGGACCGAGTGCTGGGCAACGGCGTGGTGGTCAGCGGCGACATCGTGATTGCCATCGCAGAGGTCCCGTTGGTACGGGTGTCGCTGCACGCCCTGCTGGCGTCGGTCAGCGAACGCGTCCCCGCGCCAT
Source organism: Streptomyces hazeniae (assembly GCF_031845485.1). Classification (NCBI taxonomy): domain Bacteria; kingdom Bacillati; phylum Actinomycetota; class Actinomycetes; order Kitasatosporales; family Streptomycetaceae; genus Streptomyces; species Streptomyces hazeniae. The sequence goes on along the minus strand of NZ_JAVREQ010000034.1, from coordinate 49,134 downwards.
GGGCAGACGGGGGTGTCCTGTGACGGCTCAGCGGCTGGACGTGGACCCGGAGACGGTGGGCAAGGACCTGGCCACCCTGGTCCTCACCGTTGTGGAACTGCTGCGTCAGCTCATGGAGCGCCAGGCATTGCGGCGCGTCGACCAAGGCGACTTGACGGACGAGCAAGTGGAACGCATCGGCACCACCCTGATGCTGCTCGACCAGCGGATGAGTGAACTGTGCGAACAGCACGGCATCACCCCGGACGACCTCAACCTCGACCTCGGGCCGCTGGGAACGCTCCTCCCTCGCGACTGAACAGGTGATTCGGTGCCAGAGCAGCGACCAGAGGCGGGTAACCGGCCTCTAGATGTATTGACCTGAAGCGTTGTTCACACGGCTGATCGGTGGCTGGCCGCCGAGTGCGGTGTGGCACCGGTGATGGTTGTAGGTGTGGAGGAAGCTGTCCAGGGCTTCAGTGCGCTCGGTGTTGCTGGTGTAGGGCTGAAGGTAGGCCCATTCGTCCAGGAGGGTGCGGTTGAAGCGTTCGACTTTGCCGTTGGTCTGCGGCCGGTAGGGGCGTGTGCGCTTGTGGGCGATACCGGCCGCTGCGAGGGCGTCGCGCCACGGGAAGGACTTGTAGCAGGCGCCGTTATCGGTCAGGACGCGCTCGACGGTGATGCCGTGGCGGGCGAAGAATGCCTGGGCACGTTGCCAGAAGCCGGTGGCGGTTTCCTTGCGCTCGTCGGGGAGGACCTCGCTGTAGGCCAGGCGGGAGTGATCGTCGACGGCGCTGTGGATGTAGCTGTAGCCGATCTTCGGGGAACAGCCGGCGGTGCGCCGATCGGTGGTGGCCTGCTTGTTGCGGTCTCCCTCTGCGCGCCCGACCGTCCGCCAGCCGCCTCCGTCGGGGATGTTGCCGAGTTTCTTGATGTCGACGTGGACGAGTTCGCCGGGCCGGTCTCGTTCGTAGCGGCGGATCACGCGGCCGGTGGGGCGGTCGAGCCAGGCCAGCCGGTTCAGACCATGCCGGACCAGGACCCGGTGCACCGTCGAGGCCGGCAGACCCACGATGGTGCCGATACGAGCGGGACCCAGGTTGCGGTCCCTGCGCAGCTGACAGACCCGGTTCTCCAGCCTGCAGCCCGTGCGGTGCGGTGTCGCCGCCGGGCGGCTGGAGCGGTCCTCCAGCCCGGTGTCGCCTTCGGCTCGCCACCGCCGCAACCATTTGTGGCCGGTGGCGCGGGAGACGCCCATTTCAGCGGCCACATGGGCCACCGGACGTCCGGCACGGACCCGATCGATCAACAGCCGCCTGCCATGAAGGGTCAGCCGGGCATTACGGTGGGACACGAAGACCTCCCTGCGGTGCAGTCCTTAGACAGCTCCACCACAGCGGAGGTCTTCGCCATGATCAAGACCCACGAGTGTCAACAACGCTCGTGATCAATACATCTAGACGCTCCCGCCAAGCGCCTTTTCCCCTTCCTGTACTGACGGATACGGCTATGGGGGAGAGCTGTCACAGACGGTAAGTCATCTCCAACAAGCCAGCGACGAGCACGAAGTCTGGGTTCGAGGTGGGTGAGTAAATAGAGAGCTGGCCTGGAGGCGGGTCGAGAGTAGGTAAGCCGGGGAACGACGGGAGTACCCCGAGAGTGCGCTGTACTGGGTGCCGCCGGGCCCTGAGGCTGTGCAGCGCCCGGGCCCGGCGGCGGGGTGGGTCAAGGGTGACGGTAGGTCCGTCATGTGGGTGGGAAGGGCGGCTGAAGCCTGTTCGTGCCGGCGGTTTTGCCGCTCTCGATCTTCGGAGTCGTGGTCAGTTGAGGCGGACGTTGTAGCGGTTGAGGACCTCGCGGACGGGCTGGAAGAAGGAGCTGCCGCCGCCCATGCCGGAGGTGATGCCGAGTGCGGTGCGGCCGTCGAACAGGGCGCCGCCGGAGTCGCCGGAGTTCACCCGGGCGGCGGTCTGGACGAGTTGGCGCACCTGTCCCTGGGGGTAGTTGACGGTGACGCCGGTGCGCTGCACGGTGCCGCAGGTCAGGCCGGTGGTGCTGCCGCTCTTGCAGATGCGCTGCCCCACCCGGGCGGCGCCGGCCCGGTCGATGCGCTGCACGTCGCCGTTGTAGAGGGTGACGACGCCGGGCGCGTTGCTGTGGCGGTTGCGGATCAGGCCGTAGTCGTTGCCGGGGAAGCTGGCTCCGACGGACGGGCCTATGCCGCTCCAGTTGGCGACGCCCTTGGTGCAGTGGCCGGCGTCGATGATGTAGTTCTGGCCGTTCTTGCGGGTGTTGAAGCCGGCGGAGCAGCGGATGCCGCCGCCGGTGATGGCGGCGCCTCCCCGGATGGCCGGGCTCATCGCGCCGTGGGTCTCCTCGACGCGTACGGCGTCGCCGTGTTCGGCCGCGGCGGCGCGCAGGCGTGCGGCGCCGCGGGCGTCGGTGGTGTCGGTGAGGGTGACGACGACCTGCTGGGTGACGGGGTCGGTGGCTGTGGTGGTGTGCGCGACGGCGGGCAGGGCCTCCAGCGCGGATCTGACCGTGCGCAGTTCGGCGGTGGTGCGGGTGACCCGTTTCGGGGTGGCGCCGGCCGCGCGGACCCGGTCGGCGGCGGCGTCGCCGAGGACGTTGACCACCGGGCGGCCCCGGTCGTCCAGGTACGCGCCCGCGCTCTGCCGGCCGAGTTCGGCGGTGAGACGGTCCAGGGCCCGGATGCCGTCGTCCTGTCTGCGCAGGATCTCCGCGGCCTCGGCTCTGCTCACGCCCTCCTCGGCGGCGAGCGAGGTGAGCGCGGCGTGTTCGACGCTCGGGGCGTGGCCGGGCACCTCGTCCGCGGCCACCACGGGCGCGGGCAGGGCGAGGGCGGCGCATCCGGCCAGAACTGCGACGGCCGTGCGGAGGGCACGGGAGGTAGGTGTCATGAAGGCTCGCTCCTTTGTGTACGGCTGAGATGTGGCCGGCGTGCGGACCCGCGCGCTACGTGGAGCCCCGAGTCGCGGAGTGCGGGTCGGCCGGAGTGGTGTGGGGCGCCCGTTCCCCACGAGCGGGCGCCCCACGGCCGCGGTCGGTGCCTGCGGGCCGGGTCAGTAGCCGTTGGGGTCGAGGACGTTGACGAAGAGCGGGTTGCGGTGCGTGCCGCCGAGGGTGACGCTCTGGTAGACGACCTTGCCGTAGTAGGCGCTCGCGTTGATGACGCGGTTGTTGCCGATGTAGATGCCGGTGTGGTCGAGGTCGCCGCCGTAGCGGATGCCGTCGCGCTTGTTCGTGTCCCAGAAGACGAGGTCTCCGGGGCGCGGGTTGTTGGTCTTCCGGCCCTGGTTGATCTGGCCCTGGAGCCAGTAGTTGAGCTGCAGGCCGCGCCCGGTGGCGTTCTTGGTGCCGTGCCAGATCGCGTTGCGGTTGAAGCACTCGCAGTCCATCTTCGATTCGCGGCAGGTCCAGCCGTACTCCAGCTTGTACGGGCGCCCCAGCCGGTTCTTCGCCGCGCGCACCACCGCGTTCCGGACACCGGCGGCGGTGGTCGACGCGTCGGCCTGCTTCGCCGACGCCGTCGGCTGCGCCGGAGGCGGAGTGGCCGCCGAGGCGGTCTGCGGCAGGAGGAGGCCGGTCGAGGCCAGGAGTACGGCCGCGGTCAGGGTGATGCGCTGTCTGCTTGCCATGGGTGGTGGCCCTTCTGTGGGTGAGCGGGGGGTGGCGGCATGCGGAGTGGCTGCCCCTCCCCGTTATGTTCGGTCGACACGATAAAGAATGAACATGTCAATGCCAAGACTGGCGGGCCGTCACATGTCGGCACCTGCCGGTGCCGGCTGGTCATAGCGACAGGCAGTCCCCGACTTGCTGCGCGCACGATCGGGAGCCGGGACGTCATGCCGCGGGGACCAGCCGGCCTCCCGCCCGGAGGCTCACCAGCAGGCTGTCTTCATCACTTCGATCAGTCGGTCATGAGGCAGCGCGTGGGCGGTGATGCCGTCCCGGCCCGTCATCGTGCGCGCGGCGAGCAGCGCGTTCAGGATGGCCTCCTCGACCGCTTCCACCACCGCGTCGAACAGCGAGCCGAGCGCCGGGTCGGGGAGCATGCGCACCCACCTCTCCGGAGGGCCGGCTTCGGACAGGCCGTCCCCCGCCAGGCGGTTTCCGGTGGAGAAGGCGATGATGAGGTCTCCGCTGGTGTGCTCGCCGTTCCCGCCGCAGCGGGCGATTCCCAGGGCAGCGCGCTGCGCGAGCCGGTCGCACTGGTGGGGCAGCACGGGCGCGTCCGTGGCCAGGACGACGATGATCGAGCCCGAACCCTGCGCCGGGACGGGGCCGTGGGGAGGCGTCGGCAACGGCACCTCGGTAGCGGGGATCGCCTCGCCGACGGGGACCCCCGCGACGCTGAGCCGGCTCCTGCGCCCGTGGTTGGCCTGTACCAGTGCCCCCACGGTCCAGCCCGCGCCGGCGGTACGGGAGGCGGTGCCGACTCCACCGGCGAAGCCGTGGCAGATCATGCCCGTGCCCGAGCCCACGTTCCCCTCGGCCACCGGTCCGCTCGCCGCGGCACGCAGCGCGTCGTGCAGGTGCTCGGCGCGTACGTGGAAGCCGTTGACGTCGTTGAGGAGTCCGTCCCAGGTCTCCCCCACGACGGGAAGACACCAGTACAGCTCGTCCGGGCCGCGCTGGGTGACCTCGGCGGCGACCAGGGCGTCACGCACCACGCCGACGCTGTGCGTGTTGGTCAGCGCGACGGGCGAGGTGAGCGTGCCGGACTCCCGCACCCACTCCAGGCCCGTCAGTTCACCGTTGCCGTTGAGCCGGTGGCAGCCGGCGAAGACCGGCCTCCTCCCCAGCGACCCCTCGGCCGGCACCACGACGCTGACGCCCGTGCGCACCGGCCCCCGCCCCGGGCGCAACCGGCCCTCACCCTCGATGAGGGTCCGGTGCCCCACCCGTACACCGGGCACGTCGGTGATGGCGTTCCACCGGCCCGGACGTCCCGAGCCGACGGTGATGCCCAGTTCACGTGCACGCATACGCTCTCTCTTCTGCCAGGAGTAGTTCACTCCGCCTCTCCCCCACGAACTCCACGTCTCCGTACCAGCGGGCGCGACCCCGGCGTACATCCCGCAGGCGGCCACCGCGCCCACCGCGAGACCGGCGCCCGGACACCTCGCTAAGCTGCACGGGGACGGACTCATCGAGCCCAGGAGGCGGACATAGCACGGCCGAAGAATCAGACCGCACGACGCGCCGAGCTGGTAGCGGCCGCACGGAAGGCCATCGTGCTGCACGGACTGAGCGCCGTGCGGATCAGGGACGTCGCCGACACCGCGGGCATGGCCCCCGGCTCGGTGACCTACTACTTCCGCGAACTCGACGAACTCTTCCAGGAGGTGTTCACCGATGCCGTGGAACGCTTCTCCTCGCTGCGCCGGGCCGCCGTCCAGGATCTAGAGGAGCCGCGCGACCGCCTGGTCGCGACGATCCGCGCCGGCCTGCCCACCGGACCGGACGACGAACTGTGCTGCCTGCTTTACGAATTCGCCCCGCAAGCACGCAAGAACACCCGGGACGCCGCCCTGCGGCGGACCCTCTACGACGACCAGGTCGACCTCTACTGCGAATTGCTGAGCAACGGTGAGGCCGATGACGCCTTCCAGCTCGCAGCACCTGCCCGGGAAATCGCCTCCAACCTCGTCGCACTCGAGGACGCCTACGGCTACCACATCATCGCCGGAACCTCGGTCACACGAGCCACGGCAGAGCAGTACCTCATCGGCTACGCCGCCACAGCCACCGGCGCCCGGCTCCGCACCAACTGACGGCAGACGGCCACCTGGCGCCCAGCAGACCTCCCTCGCACCCCTGCACACTGCCCCCGTCCCGCGCCTCCCCCGCAATGGCGACGAGGACATCCCCCAGCCGGCACAGACCTCATCGCCGACAGCACCCCCGCGACACCACCACGGCCTGGCCCGCAAAGGCGCGCCTGGCCGGTCATCGTGCCGCGGGGGGCCTCGCGGAGGCTTACGGCCGCCGCCCGGACGAACCGCCCGCAGGCAGCCCTTCGAGCGATCGCCTCGCCGCCTGGCAGGAGGACCGGGGTCAGGAGGGCAGGCCGAGGGCATCCCAGAGGATGAAGGGATTCATGTCCTCGCAAGGACCGATGGGCGAGGCCCCGTGGTTGCCGCGGGCGGCGCGGAAGTGGATGTGCCGGTGGTTGAGCCCATCGGCCTTGGTGCCGACCTTGGCCCACACGGTGTTCCTCGTGAAGGAGGTGCCGACCCGGAGTTCGGAGCCGTCGAGTAGGTGGCCGAGCGTCAGGCTCATGTTGACCGACGGGAAGTAGACCTGGATCCAGCGGTTGTAGCCGCCGGGGTCGTAACCGCGGCCGACCACCCGTCCCCGGCCCCAGGCGTAGCTGCGGCTACCGGTAGGCGCTCCGACATCGACGCCCTTGTGCCGCTGGTCCCCTCGGCAGCCGAACTGGTAGCCGGGGAAGTACTGGTTGTAGGCCGAGGTGGTCCTTCCGTTTTTGACCCCCCACCAGGTGCCCGCGGGGAGCGATGCCCGCACGGAAGTTGCGCTGGCCTGCTTCGCCGCACTCGACGGATGGACGGGGCCGGCAGCGACGGCGGGCGCCGCGCCGATGAGCGCACTGGCCAGGAGACCCGCGACGGCGCTCAGCGCACCGGTGCGGCGTATCCGGGAGAGAAGGTAGGAGCTCATGATGCCTTCCGGTAGGGGCCGTCAGCAGGCGCTTCCGGCCGAGAACCTTATTTCTCGTACCGATCAATAAAAAACTAGAACCGTGGCACGTACGCGTCAACCCGAGCTCCGGGCCGACCCGCCATGCGCAGCCGCAACAGCGCCCCCAATACCAGGCGAAGCGAACAAAGCTCACCCCCACACAGCGCCACCGGGCAGGAGGCTCGGCAGGGCGCCAAGCAGCCCACCATTGACGCCCAGCATCAAGCTGGCGTGACCGGCGAACGGAACCATCGGAGCCGGTCAGCGGTCTGCGAACGGCTCAGCGACTCCCAGCCAGAGGCACGACACCCGACCCGGCGCAGCGGCCCCGAGACCAGCGCGCGCACCTGCTCCGGGCGCTGCCCGGGCCCTCCGGCCTTCCTCCAGACGCCCCAGGGCCGAAGGGCTTTGTCCTTTTTGCGCGCTCGCCGCGGCCCCGCCAGTACGCCCGCTCGTCCGTGCCTCTGGCGTGCAATCCGCTTGGTCTTGGCGTTGACGCCTTCGGTGGGCCGTTGCTCCAATGCTGCGTTTGAGCTGGGGCACGGCACTACAAGTGCGGGTTCTCAGTTCCGTGGTCGTCATCGGTTGCCGCGTCGAGGAGTTCGGGCAGGTCGGCGCCGTCCGCGTCGCGCTGGTCGATCCACCACCCGGCCAGGGTGACCCTGCGCGCCTGCTCCTCCAGCGCAGCCCAGTCCGCCTCGCTCAAGGTGCCTTCGGCGACCAGGGCGGTGTGGGCTGCGGTCACCAGCTGGTGGCGGGTGCGCTCGCCCCAGTCCAGGGTGCGCGGGGGCCCTTCCAGCGGAGGCATGCCGAAGCGGCGGGCCCACTCGGTGGCGGCCTGCTGTTCCTCGGCTCGCTTGGCGGCGAGCCACTGCTCGGTGGATCCGCTGTCGGCGTCGCGGGCGGCCTTCCAGCAGTCGGTGCAGTCCCTGCCTGCGAGCCAGCGGGCGAACCCGGCGCGCTTGTCGGCCGGCCGTGCGGACAGATCATGAACCATTTCGTGGCCGCAAAGATGATCAACGGTCCACTGCGTCTGGACCCCCGGGGAATTGCGTTTGACGGGCGTTTCGTTCGAGGTCGGGCTGCTGGTCTGGGGCTTCAAATCGAGCGCCTTTCGTTGGCGGTTGGGGTGGTGGTCTGCGTCGTCTCAGCGTGTCCTGCGGATAGCGTCTGTGGCCGCCCTGGCGATGGCGACGGGAGCGCTGGAGGGCGGGGGCAGGTGCAGCAAGGTGGTTCCCGGCAGGTGCTGGGACTTGGCGGTGAGGGTGAGCTGGAGTACGGCGCAGCCGGCGGTCGTGAGCTGCTTGACGCGGGTGACGGCTGGAGCGGTTTCGTCGCTGCCGTAGTGGGCGTCGGTGACGATCACGAGGAGGCGGCCGGCGCCGGGGCGGCTGAGTTCGAGGCCGTGGTCGAGTGCGTCGATGGCGTCGCCGAGGTTGTGGTCGCCGCCGTTGGCATCGAACGTCGTCACGCGCTCTGGTGCTCGGTGGGTGGGGCGGGTCAATGCTGTCAGGTGCATGTCATAGGCGATCGTGGCGGTAAGGGAGTCGGGGTCGGTCAGGGCTGCTGCGCGTGCCACGATCCAGGCAGCGGACGCCACGGGCGCGCAGGCGGCACGCATGGAGCCGGAGACGTCGACGGCGATACCCACACGCAGCGGTGGGGTGGGGGAGTTCCGGCGGCGGGTGTGGGTGAACGGTTCCGCGGTGGGGACCGACCCGGCCGCGCGCTGAGCGTCGCGGGCGAGGGCCGCGCGCATGTTGAGGCGGCCGGGCGGGGTGGGGCTGGTGGTCCGCTCCTCGGTCCGCTCGCGGTAGGCGGCGGCACGCAGGGCGCGGCTCAGGCGCGCGGCGGCACTCTGCTCGGCGGCGGTGGGCCTGCGGGTGCCGGTGACCGGGTTGCCGTAGGGCGCCGGTGTGCCGTCGGGGGTGACGGTGGTGCCACGGGCGTTGAAGACCGACTTGGCGGTGGCGGCGGCTTTGCGTCGCTGGCTGGCCCGCTGGGCGCGCTCCTGGGCCTGCGCCTTGGACTGCGCGGCCATGGCGTTGGTCGCTGCGGCCTGTGCCGCGAGGTCGGCGGCGTCGGTGGCTGCGGTGCTGTCCATGACGACCCCCACGGCGCCGGACAGCAGATCGGTGAGGTTCTCCGGCACGGGCAGGTTGGGGGCCGCGGTGTCCAAGGCGTCGCACCATTTGTGAGCGTGCGCGAGCATGGTCGTGGCGTCGTGGTCGGCGCACTGGTGGGCTGCGGTCCAGATGCGGGTGAGTGTGGTCAGCAGGTTTGCGCCCAGCACCTTTTCGCACAGGTCGGCGACGGCCCGGGTCTCGCCGGCGTCCAGGATGCCGACGTCACGGCGGCCGAGGATCAGGGCCGCCACGGCGGCGGCGTGCTCGATGCCCTTCAGGGTGGGGTGGGCGACGTCGGGCATGACCAGGGTTCGGGCACTGGTGCGCAGGTACGTGCGGTCCGTGGGCCGCGTGATCAGGTGTGCGCCTTCGACGCGGCTCTCCTCCAGCAGGAGCGCGACCTCGACGACACGGGGGTTCGCTCCGGCAGGCTGCGTCCACACGGAGTGGGCCGCGTGCGCGGCCTCGTGGACGAACACTCCCCAGGCGGCAGGATACCGCTCCTCGTCGCCCACGATCCGTGGATGGACCTGGTGGGGCTGGAGCGGGGCGAACAGGCCGGCGTCGAACTCGATCTCGCCCAGAGTGGGGAAGAACGCGGCCGGTGCGCCGCTGCGCGTGCCGGGGCGGCAGGTGACGAGGAGGTCCTGGCGGCCGGAGAGGGCGACCAGCCGGTCGCCGAGTTCGGCTCCCACGCGCAGCCACGCGTCCGGGGAGGAACGGGGTTGCGCGGGAGGGGCGCCGTCGTCGTCCCATCGCGCGAGGTCGGCGTCGTCCCGTGTGGTGGCGGGGGACTGGACGTGGTGGTGGGCGCTCATCGCGAGCGGCCCCGGTGCGCGGAGCCGGTGCTGCCCGGGGGCTGCCGGGCCGCCGAGGCGGGGAGCTGCTTGCCGAGGGTGAGCGGCGCGATCTTCTTGACGCCGACAGCCTTGATGACGGCGTCGGCGACGGCGTCGCGATCCTCCACAGGAGCGATGCCGACCAGGTTCGCGAGCGCGGCTTTGGTGCCGAGAACGGCCTCGGTCTTCTGGTAGCTGAGCAGCTCTCGCAGTTGGGGGGCCCAGCCCAGCTCGCCGAGTTCGACTTGGCGGGCGAGGTGACGGGCGACCCGGACCACCCGGGCATCGATCCTCAAGGCCAGGGCGAGGTCATAGTCCGTGCCGATCTGGATCTGCACGCTGAACCGGCTCGCGAGCGCCTCCGTCAACACCGCCCCGTGGACGCCCGGATTGTGGCCCGCCACCACGTAGAAGCCCGGCTCGGCCTTGATGGTCTCGCCCTTGTGGGCCTTGACCTGGATCTGCCTGCGCCCGTCCATCGCGGGATACAGCGCCGCCAGCACCTTCGGTGAGATCAAGGTGGCATCGTCGATCAGCAGGGCGCGACCCTCGGTCATCGCGGTGACCAGCGGACCGTACTGGAAGACGTAGGCTCCCGCGTCATCCTGTGTGTACTCGCCGATCAAGTCGCCGACCGTGGTGTCGCCGTCACCGGCGACGGTGAGCAGATCCGGGAACGCCGCCTCGACCAGACTCGTCTTGCCGGTGCCCGGAGGGCCGTAGAGCAGCACCGGCACGTCGGCGTCGCGCAAGCGATTCAACGCCTCGACGTCGGGCAGATCGGCCAGCTCCCGGGGGTGGTAGACCTGGCCCCCCGCGCGGCGGATCGGCCCGGTCTGCCCGGGCGTGGCGGCTGCGGGAATCGTCGTGCGGGCCGTTGCCGCCTGGGCGCGGGGAGAGTGGGTGCCCGGTGGGCTGATCACAGCGGTCTGAGCGGCTGCGGCGGTCTTCGCGTTCGCGCGGAACTCCGGTTGTCCGGTTCCGCCTTGGTCGGCCTCGCCGCGTCGCACCAGGGTGAGGGCGGCGTTGCGGACGGCGCCGTGGGAGTGGCCCAGCTGCCTGGCCATGTCCCCGATAGTGAGCGTGTCCGCCGGCCGGTCGGCCAGCAGCCGGGCCACCTTGGCACGTAGTTCGCCGCCCTTGGTACGCGCTGGACTGGTAGGCGGTCCGGGTGTGGTCAAGAGGAGGTTCCTTCAACAGGTACGGGTGCGGGCGGGGTTGGCGATGCGCTGGAGAGGCTGGCCGCTCCCGGAGCGGATCACGGACAGTGCCGACATCGGCGACCGGGCCAACCGGGGCGTACCGTCGGCGCTCACCGGCCGGCCGAGGGCTCGGTCCCGGTGCAGGGGGTGGCGGGCGACGAGCAGCTCGCTGGCTGCCGAGCAGGCCCGTGCGTCCGCCCCGTATCGGGCTCCGTCGCTCGGCAGGCGCAACCTGGGGTCTCTTCGAAGCCGGCCTGGAGCAGGATCCGCCGGGCGGCGGCGTTGTAGCCGGTGGTGGTGATCTCGCCGGTGATGGTGTGCCGGATCGTCATGAACGGCTCTGCTGGTGGTTCGGGCACGGCGGATCTCCTATCGGTGGTGGCGGGAAAGCGGTGGGGTGTTGGGCGAAGGCGAGGCGGGCCCGGGCGAGGGCCAGGGTGGTGAGGGCGAGGGCGGCGCCGGCGGTGGGGAGGGCGGCGCCGGTCAGGGGGGTGTTGGCGTAGTGGCCTGCTGCGGTGGCTCCGGCGGCTTGTCCGGCGCCGATGGCGAGAAGCAGCCATGTGTACGCCTCGCTGGTGCGGCCCGGCGGTGTGAGGGCGTCGCAGGTCAAGTAGGACGAGGTGACGATCACGGTGAGGAAGACGCCGGGGAGCATGACCGCCGCGGTGGCCGCAGACGGCCCGGGCAGCAGCAGGAGGGGCAGCCAGGAGGCGGTGAAGGCGGCGGTTCCGGCGATCAGCTGGCCGGTGTGGGTGCCGGGCCAGGTCCGGGCGCCGTAGGCGAGTCCGCCGAGGAAGGTGCCGGCGGCGAAGGCGGCGGGCAGGGCTCCGGAGAGCATCTCGGCCTGGTGTCGTTCGGCCATGGCCACGCCGAGGACGTTGAGGGTGCCGATCGCGAACCCGACGCCTGCCAGCGACAGGCACAGGAGAGCGAAGCCGGCTCCCAGCAACCGTGCCGGTGACTCGACCGTCGGGTCCGGTTGTGTGCGCTGCCAGTGGCGGGAGGGCGGGGAGGTGGTGACGATGATTGTGCCGGCCATGCCGAGCGCGGCGGTGACCATCAGGGCGAGCGCGGGGCTGTGCAGGGTGGTGAGCGTGGCCACGAGCAGGGGGCCGGTGATGTAGAGGAGCCCCTGGCTGCCGGTGTCCAGCGCGAGGGCGACATGCCGGCGGCGGGGGTCGGGCAGCACGCTGGGCCACAGGGCCCGCAGCCCGGCCTCCAGTGCCGGCGCGGTCAGCCCGGCCATGACCACGGTCGCCATGATCTGCTTCGTTGTCGCGATGGGGCCGATCAGGGGCAACAGGAGCAGGGATGCGGAGTTCAGCGCTGCGGCCGGCAGGTGGACCGTGCGCTGCCCGTACAGGTCCATCAGGCGGCCCTTGAGCGGCTGGGAGAGGGCGAAGGAGATGCCGTACAGGGCGCTGAGCAGTCCGCCGAAGGCGAGGCCATACCCGGTGGCGGTGGCCCAGAGCACGAGTGCGACGGGGGCCATGCCCTGGGGCATGCGGCCGGTGAGGGTGCCGAATAGGAGGCGGGCGACGTGCGGGGTGCCCAGCACCGCGCGGTAGGTGACGCGCGGTGCCGGGGCCTGGGTGGCGGTCAGGGGCAACGAGGACTCTCGGGTCGGAGGAGGGGAGAGGGGGCGGGTCTACCGGCGCCGGGCTGCGGGCAGGGGCCCGCGCGGTGAGGCCCCGGCCGGCGGTGTGGCGCCCGGTGCGGCCGGACGGGGCGGTTGCGGCTGGGGGCGCGGTGTGCGGTGGGGCGGTAGGACAGCGACGGTGGCGCCGAGTTCCTCGGCCGCGGTTCGCAAGTGCTCGATGAGGCAGCCGAGCTGGTGCGCGAGAGAGTCGAACCGGGCGGTGAGCCGGCCCCCCTGGACGGTCGCCATTGCGGTGGAGAACTCGGCTGCGGTGTGCAGCAGTTCGCGCAGGTGGAGCATCGGGCCAGGGGCGTCGGGGTCGGTCTGCGCGGTCAGCAGCAGGGTCTCGGCCACGTCACCTGCGGCTGGTGCTTCGGTGATGTCGCGGAGCAGTTCCTGCAGCGACACCTCCGGCTCCAGGGCGGGCCGGTCGAACCGTGCCGCCTCGGGCCGCAGCACACCGGGCGGCACCGGCCGAGGCAGCGCCCGCCCAGCGGCGTCCACGTCGTCGTAGGCGCCGAGCACCCGCCAGTCGGGCCCGTCCGGGTCGCCGGCCCACGCCATGTCGTCCTCGAACAAGAAGGCGAGAGCGATCGGGGTGCCGTCGGGGATGTACCAGGACTCGACCGGGTCGAGATCACCGCGCCGCGCTCCGGCGGCGGCGCGGGCGTGGCCGGCATGCGAGCAGGTGTGGCCGCCGTCTTCTGTCCGGTCGTCTCGGTGCGAAGCCCGGGGTCGAGGTGCACTGGGTAGCGGGCGGCGGTGAGCATCTCGGCGGCCCAGGTGGCGTGCTCGTTCTCCCAGTCGCGTCCGAGGTCGAAGGGCAGCCGGATCCATTGACCGCGCAGCGCGGCTCGAAGAGGAATCCGGCGCGGCTGACGGTGGCGGCCAGATCGTCGAGCCGGCCGGTGACTTCAACTTCGCCGCCCGGGCCGCGGCGGACCAGATCGTCTCCGTGTCGGTCACCGGTTCCTTCCGCCGCAGATTCCGGTCAGGTGGACAGTCGGCGCGTAAGCCGGTTTCGGCGGCACTGGCCGGAGGGCCGACGGCGGCTGTGGGGATGACCGGCCCAGCTGTGGTGACCGGCTGGCCGCAGCTCGCGTCAATCGGCTGGGCTGCTTCGACGACTCCCGCGCCCGGGCCCGCTCTGCGGTCCCGAGGGGTAGGTCGGTGCGGACGGTGTAGCCGTGGCGCTGGAGGTCGAGCGCGGCCTGTGCGGCGCGGTCTCGTCCATCGCGTTCGGGGTCGGTGAGCCGGTACAGGCCCACTTCGCCGGGGACGGGCTCGAACTGTTCGTGGCTGAGGTACCAGTGGGCGAGGTGCTCTGAGACGGAGGCGGAGGAGACGGCGACGAACCCGTGCTTGTCGTCGACGCCGATACTGAAGTGCGGAAATTCGGCCAAGAGAATCCTTTCTGCATGCAGGGATGGGTCAGTGACGCGGAGGCCCGAACTGCCGGTTCGGCGAGCTGACGGGGACCGGCGGGCAGGCGGGGGTATCGGCACGTTGGTGCTCGACCTCGGCCTGCCGGTCGTGGACGGCGCGTTCGTAGGCGGGGAGGAACTGCTCGACGATCACCTGAGCGGCGTGGAAGGGGGAAGCCGGCAGGGCGACGCTGCGCGGGCAGTGCCGGCCTTGGTAGCCGTCGTCGAAGCCGGTTGGGGACAGCGACCCGAGCAGGAAGCCGCGCTCAGGCCCGGGACGGTCGATGAGCAGCAGTGTGTCGCCGGCGGCGTTGGTGAGGGTGGCGACGTGGGTGATGCGGGTGGTGCGCACGGCGCGGGCGAGGTCGCCGTCGTCCCACAGCCACGCGGCCAGGTCTCCCTGCCACGCGGGGTGGGCGTAGATCTCGATCTCCGCCTCCCACCGGCCGGGCAGCAGGCCGGCGATGTCGCCCGCGGTATCGCCGAGGAAGCCCCGGCTGCAAGTGGTGACGCTGGTGTCGTGGACTCGGGCGATGTGCACCAGGTCGGCGAGCGTCCCGCGGATGGCGTCGTGGGTCTCGCCGGGCAGGCGGTAGACGCCGTGCTCGTCGCGCTGGAACCCGGCCTTCGTCAGTGCCGTCTGGGCCCAGGTGTACTCCTCGCCGGAGGCGATGGCGACGACGCCCGTGTTGCGGCTGTAGGCGAGCGTGATCTGGCCGTCAGCCACAGGCGGCTGAACGGGAGGTGCGCGGCGTCGCGGACGTGCTCGGCGAGGCGGTTCGCGGCGGGGGTGCCGCGGTGTCCTGCGCGAGCCGGTGGCAGCGGGCGGTCCGAGCGAGCGGCAGCTGGTGGCCAGGCACGACGTCGCGGTGGACGTCACCGCTCGGGGTGGGTCGGGTGATGAAGGAGTGAGTCGCCACAGGGCCTCCTAGCGGGAGCGGTTGCGGCCCGCGGCAGGTGACTGCGGCGGAGGCGGGGGAACCTGCCCAGGACGGGCCTGTGGTGTGGGGGCGTAGGTGCGGGCGAGGTGGTCCTCGCCCAGGTCGGCGAGCTGGGCGCCGAGCTGCGCGAGTTCGCTGGCGCCACTGCGGTAGCGGGCCGCGAGATCGGGCTCGTGCTTGTCGCACCATTCGGCGGCGCATTCGAGGAACTGGTGCAGGGCGCCCAGGGCGCTGCGCCCGTCGCCGAGGACGGCCTCGGCGATGGCCTGGAACTCCGCCGCGGTGCGGGCCCGCTCCAGCTGCAGCGTCCATTCGGCCACGCCCGCCCCGGACTCGGCCAGGGCGAGGGCTTCGGTGAACGCGGCGGCGTCGTGTGCGGCCCACCGGTGCAGGTCGTCTGCGGTGGGTCGGCCGGTGCTGTAGGCGTGAATCTGTTCGGTTGTCCGGCCGACGTTGTCGTAGAGCTCGAAGTCGGGGTGTTGCAGGAGAACCTCCGTAGAGACGGCGGGGCGGGTCAGCGGGAGCGAGAAGGCGCCGGCTGGCTGGCGCGGGGCGGCACGAGGGCCGGTGAAGGTCGGGGTGCGGTGGGGGCGGGGCCGGCCTCTGCGCGGCGGAAGTCGACGCCGATGCCCTGGGCGGTGAGGTGCTGGACGACGGTGAGCAGCAGCTCGGCGCGTTGGGCGTCGCTGTAGGCGGCGGGCAGCAGAAACGCCGCCTGGTGCGGCGAGTTCTGGAAGCCCTGGATGTACAGGAGGTCGTGTACCTCGCGCGGCACGGTGGATTCCGGTGCGCCCACGGCACCGTCCGGGTAGAACACCAGCATCAGGCGCTTGTCCGGCTCGGCGGCGTGGGGCCGGTGCGGCGGCTCCGGCTGCTTGAGGGCGTACAGCTGCAGCGCGGCCAGCGCGAGGTGGTAGCGGTGCAGGAAGCGTCGGGAGAGTGCGGCGGCGGCGCGGACCGGGTCGGCGGGCACGGCGATGCCGTCCGGCGTCTTGATCCGGTCCATCTGGTGCGGCTTGAACCCTTCGGGTTCCAGCGCGGCGACGAGGAACTGGTCCTGGTGCCGAGGGCGGTCGATGATGTACAGGCGCTGCCAGACCGGCCCGTGCAGGATCGCGGCGCGGGGGATGACGCAGTCCGCGACGACTCCGTCGGTCAACCCGTGATCCCACACCTGCCCGGTGTGTTCGAACTGGTCGCGGTATTGGGCGTATGTGTGGTGCTCGGCCCGCCATGGCCCGCCGGGCAGGCGGGCGGCCACAGCGTCGGCGAAGTCGGTCAGGCTCGGGCGGCGTTCGATGTGACTCATGCGGGGTCCGGCCCGGTCAGCGGGTGTGAGCGGTGGCCGGTCGCGGCGGCACCGGCGCCGGGGCGGCCGGGAGCGTGGCTGGTAGCTCGGGGGGTGCCGGGGGCGGGGTGAGGGCGCGCATCCGAACGGTGGCTGTGTGCAGGTCCTCGCCCAGTGATCGGGTGTGGGTCGCGGCTGCGTTGAGTTCAGCTTCCAGGTCGAAGGCGTCGTCGTGTTCGGATTCCCGCACCTTCGCACCGGCGGCTTCGAAGAAGTCCGCGAGGGTGTCGAGGAGTCCGTCGCCGGGTTCGAGTACGAGGTCGACGAGGGTGGCTGCCGAGTCGAAGTCCTCGGTGGCGTTCAGCTCGTCGGTGAGCTGCTGCAGCAGCAGGGCGTGCCGGAAGTTGCCGGTGGGGTCGCTTGGTGTGGTGGTCAGGGTTGGCTCCCGATGGTCGTGTGGGGTGGGGCGTACGACGCCTGGCGGATCGCTCGTGCGCGATGAGTGCATGAGCGTGAAGCGATGTGAGAGGTGCGATCTGGTCATCGGTTAGGCCCGTGCCTGCCCTGCCCATGGGCGTATCCCTCGGCGTCTTGACGGGGCGGCAGCGGGCTCGCGGGCGCCCATCGGCTTCGCGCCAGTGGGCGGCCGGGTGTCGGAGGTGTCCTTCAGGGTTTGTGTTCCGGAGAGTTGAAGGTGATTGCTGCCGGGGCGGCAGGGCCTGGGGGCCTGTGTGCGGGGAGGCGGGACCGGTTACGCCGTGTCGTCGTCGAGGCAGAGGTCGTCGAAGGAGTTCTGCCGGTAGCCGAAGACGGATTCTTCGAGTGAGGAGAGCTGCACGCAGTGGGGGTTCGCCCGGTAGGCGTCGCTTCGGCTGCGGACGTATTCCTGCTTGTGTGCTTCTGCCGTGGCGGTCCGGACGAAGTTTCGCGAGGAGATTCGGCCCCACTCGGTCATGTCGGTGGCGGTGCTGTCTTCCATCCAGACCCAGATGCCGTTGCCGAGCTTCATGATGCTCTTGGGGTGGTAGAGCCCTTCGGTGGTGCGGTGACGGCGGGGACTGTGGCGTTCCCCGAGATCTCGCATCATGGCCTGGCCGGCCTTCTTGATCACCAGGCCGAGCAGTTCCTCGCGCGGAGCAAGCCGCTCGCAGAGTGCTTCGAGAAGCTCGTCTTGGTGGATGCGGCCGGTGTCGGTGGTGACCTGCTGGGCGGCCTCCAGTGCGATCTTCCGGAGAACGGGGTCGGAGGTGAAGTTCACGGAAGGTTACGCTCCTTCCACACCGAAGCCATTTCGGCCACAGCTGTGGTCGCATGCTCGATGACCTCTCGGGTCACGGCCCGGCCGGGCGGCGCGAACTCGGGGTCGTACAGGGCGAAGGTGCGGCTGCCCCGTACCTGAGCGAGCGAGGGCAGGACCTCGCACAGCAGTTGCGTGGCGACGCGGCGCTGGCGTATCTCCTCCTCCTGCCGGGCCCTGCGCTCCGCCCAGGCGCCCTGGAGAGTCAGTTCCCCTTCCTGCACGCGGGCGGCGAGGGCCGGATCCTCAGTGCGGAGCTTCGCCAACTGGGCTTCCGCGGAGGCGGTCTGCGCCTTCTTCTGCCGGGCGGTCTCGTAAGCGCGGTCCAACCCGACAGCTCCGCCGATCACGGAGTCGACGAGTTCGGGGGCGTACTGCCAGACGACGTTCGCCCGCCCGATGACGGCGCGTGCGACGCCGAGCTGCTCCTCGATGTCGCGAACGGTGTGTCCCGAGTCGGGACAAGCATCCTGTCCCGACTCGGGACGGGCCTCTTGTCCCGACTCGGGACAGACGTAGCCGAGGTTCGCGCGGGCTTTGACGGTGATCATTGCGCAGATGCCCTTGGAGAAGCTGCGGCGCTTGAGGTTGACGGACAGGCTGTAGGTGTCGGTGCCGGCGCCGTCGTAGGTCACGAAGGTCGGCTCGATGTGCAGGCGCTCGCAGGCGGCCAGCCGGCCGCGGCCGTCGAGGATCCGTTCTGAGCGGTCCAGGACGATGGGCTGGAGAAGTCCGTTCTCCTGGATGTCGTGCATGAGGACGGCCAGGTCGTCCTCGTCCAGCGGCGGGATCATGACGTTGGTGGGATGGGATTCGATGACGGGTCTCCGGGCGGTGGGTGGAGGAGGTGGGGTTCGCGAACGAAACGGTGCTGTCAGTGCATGCGGGCGTCGGTGTCGAAGAGGGTGCGTTCTCGGGGGTGGAGGAGGTGCTGGACGACGAAGCTGCGTCCGGCGACTTTCCACAGGCCGCGGCCTCTGCCGAGGTGGGAGATGGCTTCGGTCTCGACGGTGGTGAGGCCGAGGAGGGTGGCGGCGGCGTGGAGTTGGTCGGTCTCCTGGCGGTAGATGATGCGGGTGGAGCAGTCGGCGAGGAGTCCTTCGGCCAGGGCGCGGCCGCGGGAGCCTTCGTCGCCGGCGGTGAGCAGGTCGGAGAGGCGGTGGATGACCATGAGGTTGGCGATGCCCAGGCCGCGGGAGAGTTTCCACTGGGCCTGCATGCGCTGCAGGAGGCCGGGGTGGCGCATCAGGCGCCAGGCTTCGTCGTAGACGATCCACCGCCGCCCGCCACCGGGGTCGGAGAGGGCTGATTCCATCCACGCGGATGCGCAGGTCATGGCGAGGACGAGGGCGGTGTCGTCGCTGCCGCCGCTGAGGCGGGAGAGGTCGATGGTGAGCATCGGGGCGGTGGGGTCGAAGGCGACGGTGGAGGGGGCGTCGAACATGCCGGCGAGGTCGCCGTGGACCATGCGGCGCAGGGCGTGGGCCAGGTCGCGGGCCGCCTCGCCGAGCCTGCCGGACATCGCCCCGCCGGCCTCGTCGAGTGATGCGGGGTTGTTGAGGGTGGCTGCGACTTCGCCGAGCAGCGGCGTCCGCCCGTTCGTCTCGGCGGTGGTGACGACGGTGTCTAGGGCGACGTCGAGCGCGGTGTGCTCCATCGGCTGCAGGTCCCGCCCGAGCACGGTGCGGGCCAGCGACCCCAGGAGCAGCAGGCGCCGCTTGCGCACCTCCCCTTCCCACTCCCTCGCGGGGACGGAGTCCGGGCGTGGTGCGGCGTCGAGGGGGTTGAGCTTGCCGGGCAGGCCCGGGCCGATCGCGATGGAGGTGCCGCCGAGCGCTTCGGCGACCGGCGTCCACTCGCCCTTGGGGTCGCAGGGCACGTAGACGCGGTGGCCGAAGGCGATGCTGCGCAGGGCGAAGGACTTGGACAGTGCGCTCTTGCCCTGCCCGATGACGCCGGCGAGGAGCACGTTGGGGTTGGTGTAGCCGGAGACCTTGCCGTACAGGGTGAACGGGTCGAAGCAGAAGGAGGCTTCGGCGTGGACGTCGCGGCCGATGTAGAGGCCCTCGGCGCCGAGTCCGCCTTCGGCGAGGAAGGGGTAGGCGCCGGCGGCGACGGCAGTGGTCATGCGGTGGGCGGGCAGTTTGAGCCGGTTCCCGCGGGCGGAGGCCGGCCCCGGCCGCCCAGATACCGGGTACACCGGCCGCGAGTCATCTTGGCCGGCCTGGGCCGCGGTGTCCGACGCGTTCGTTCGCCCTGCAGCGGAGGCGGCGTCGGCGAGGTGCCGGCGGGTGGCCTTGAGCGCGGCGCGGTCGCGTCGCCCGCCTGGGGTGAATAGCGGACTGGCGCTTGTCCTACGGGACGGGCGGGCCATGGTTGCGTGCCTTCCAGGCGGGTCAGCGGGGGCGGGGGCGGGGGCCGGGGTCAGGTGGTGTGGCCGTGCAGCGGCGAGTTGAGGTCGCTGGCGGTGGTCTTGCGGCGCACGGTGTGGCCGGCGGCGAGGTGGCGCTGGCAGATCGTCAGCACCGGCGGGCCTTCCGGCAGCCGGTCGGGATCGCACTCGGCGCTGGTCGTGCCCTGCGCGGTGGCGGGGAGCATGTGGAAGGCGTTGTGCACGGCGGTGGTGGCCTGCCACAGCCGGGTGTGGGCGGTGGCCAGGTGCCGTCCGGCCGCCGGATGGGGCGGCCGGGTCGTGGCCGCGAGCCGGTCGATCAGCTGGTGGGCGGCGGTCAGGTGGGCGTGCAGTGCGTCCAGATGTGCGCGGTCCGCGGGCGGGCCTTCGTCGTCCTGGCGGAGGGCCCGGGTGTGGTGGCGGATGCCGGCGGTGGCGGCGCGCAGGTAGGGGTGCGCGTCACCCGCAGCGGGGGAGGGGGAGGTCAACGGGGCGGTTCCTTCCTGCCGAAGTCGCGGCAGGGCGTGGTTCACAGTGCGGTGCGGGCCAGGGGCAGGGCGGCGAGGGTGAAGGCGTCGGGCTGCTGGTAGGTCAGGCGCCGCAGGTCGACCTGCGCGGAGACGGCGGCGGTCTCGATCTGCGCGCACGCGGCGTCCAGGAGGGCGTTGGTGTCGGCGGAGACGGTCAGAAGGCCGGTGACGGCGACGTCGGCGTGGCCGGCGATGAGCTGGCGTTCGCGCTGTTTGATGTCGGCGTATTCGACGGAGTCGGCTTCGGAGTCGACCTGTCCGCGGCGCGCTCGTTCGTTGGCGTCGGCGATGATCGCGGCCTTCTTGCGCTGGACGTCCCGCAATGCGGACTCGAACCCTTGGGGTGCGTAGAGGAGGGAGAGGCTGCGGCGGACGCCGGCGGTGAACATCAGCTGGTGCAGGAACCCGGCGCCGGTCTCGGTGCGGGGCCAGTTCTCCACCCAGTAGGTGGTGTGCCTAGCGGTGTCGGTGGCCAGCCGGTCCCACTCCTCGACCTGCACCACCGGCCCGGCCGCGGCGGGGTCGGCTTCCGCCTGCCCGTGCTCGGACCACTGCTGCAACGCGGCGAGCGCCCCCGGGTCGTAGGCGGTGCGGATGACCGCGGCGATCTCCCGCGCGGACAGCCACCCCGTGACCATCAGCCCGCCGTTCCGCGCGGCCTGCGCGACCGATGCCGTGGTCTGCGCCATCACGGTGAACCCTCCGGTCATCCCGCCGCCGGCCTTCGATACGAGCCGTTTTGCGGCCTTCAGGTCGAGGCGGATGGCGAGGTAGGTCTCGTGCGGGGCGGCTGCCGGACCGGCGGAGGTGAGGAGTTCGGAGTAGACCTGTCCGGCGACGGGGGTGTCGGGCTGGCCGTGGTGGTTCCAGTGGCGGGCGAGGGTGTCGCCGGAGTCGGGCACGGTGCGCTCCAGCACCTGCACGGTCGCGACGTGTCCGGTTCGGGCCATGCCCGCCAGTGCCCGTCCCCACCCGGCGACGTGGCGGTTCTGCGTCGTCGGGTCGAGGAGCGCGAACGCGCGGGAGGAGACGCGGGCGACGGCGGTGAGGGTGTTCCGGTGCGGGTCGTGGACCGCGGCGGCGCCGTTGGCGGAGTCGCCGGGGGTGACGACCTTGAGCGAGGCGGCGTTGCCGGGCAGGTGCAGAAGTCCGTCGTGCTGGGGCCGGGAGGCGGGCCGGGCGAGCCACAGGGCCTGCCCGGAGCGGCGGCGCTGCGCGTAGCGGGCGACGATCGGCGCCCAGTCGATCAACGACCGGCCGCCTCGGCGGATCCAGGTCAGCGCGGCGACCGCCACCCACAGCGGCGTGAGCGCGAAGGCGCCGAGCAGCCCGGTGGTCACCACCGTCATCAGCAGCAGCGCGAGCGCCGAGGCGACGAGGGCCAGTTGGGGGAGGGAGAGGCCGAGGAGGATGCCGCGGCGGGAGCGGTGGGGGAACTTCACCGTGACCGGGGCGATGGAAGCGTCAGACAAGAGGCTGGTCCTGGGGGAGCGGAGCTCTCGGGGGCGGCAGGCGGCGTCTGCCGCCCCCCACAGAGCGTTGGGCAGGGGGTGTCAGGAGCCGGCCGGAGGCGGCGACGCGGCGTGTCCGGCCGAGTCGGCCTTGGATGGTGCGCCCTGCGGCGGCGGGGTCGTCGTCGGCGGCGCAACCGACCGGCCGCCTGCTGCACCTGACGAGGGGCTCCCGCCCACCTGACTGCTGGTGTCGTCACCGAAGCTGGTCGGCGGCGGCTGCACGACCTTCTCCAGACCAGCTACCGCAGACTGCCCGCCAGGGGAGTCCCCGCTCGGGCTGTTGTCGTTGCTGGTCGAGGTGGAGGCGATGTCGCCGGGGAAGCCACCCTCGCCGGGGATCTGGTCGGGGCCCTGCGGCGCTGCTGCGGCTCCGGCACCGCCGGTCGCGCCGCCGGTCGCTGCGGCGGCGGCCTTGCGTGCGGCGCGTTCGGCGTGCTGCTTGGCGAGCTGGGCACCGGTGCCGCCGGCGCGGTGGAGGGTTTCGCCGTCGGAGCCTTCGGCGGCCCAGTGCACGAACTTGAACGTGGCGTACGGGGTCAGCAGGACGAGGAGCATGATGACGATGCCGGCCATGACGTCGGCGAGCGCGGCGATCCCGTTCTCGGGCTTGGCGCGGCCCATGGCGGAGATGCCGAGCACGAAGACGATCGTCATGACCAGTTTGGAGGCGACCAGGGTGGCTGTGGCTTCGATCCAGCCTCGGCGCCAGCGCCGTGTGGCCTCCCAGCCGCCGCCTGCGCTGGCGAAGACGGCGAGGGTGACCAGGACGAGGATGCCGACCTTGCGGACCATCATCACGCACCAGTACAAGAAGGTCCCGGTCGCCGAACCGAGGGCGACCACGGTCATGACCAGCCAGCCCAGCTGGTTCAGCGCGCCGAGCTGGCTGACCTTCGCGATGCGGCGCACGGCGGACTCGATCGACAGCCCGGCGGATTGGAGCAGGCCGGCGCACAGGGCGTCGACGACTTCGATCGCGACGGTGGTCAGTGCGATGGCCGAGAAGGCGAACAGCACAGCGGAGGCGGTGCCGGTGAACGCCTGCGCCAGAGCCCGCCCGTCGCGTTTGACCGCGGCTCGCACGAGCTGGGCGCAGAAGGTGGCGACCAGCAGGACGAGGCCGATGGGCAGGATCGTCTCGTAGTTGTCGCGGAACCAGGCTGCGTTGAGGTTGACGCGGGTGGTGGTGTCGACGGCCTCGGCGGCGAGGTCGGCGGCGGTGGCGGCGAGTTCACCGGCGGACTTCGCGATCCAGTCGCCGATCGCCTGGCCCGGGTTGGTGGCGAAGTCGACCGCGTCGCCGACCGCGCAGACGCTGTCTGCGAGGGGAAGGTCACAAAACCCCATGGGGCGGTCTCCTTAAGATCAGGGCGCGACGCGTGGGGCGATGGCCACGAGCGAGCAGTCGGAGGAGGGGCGGCACTGGACGGCGAGGGTGATCGCGCGGTCCTCCGCCCCGGCGCCGCCGCCGTCCCAGGCGATGCGCTGCCGGCCGGTGACGGTCACGGCGTAGATGTACGCCTCGGTGATCGCGGCGGGGTCTTTGGCCAGGGCCTGCTTGAACGCGTCCGGGTAGTGGGCCTCGGCGACGGTGGCGGTGGCGTGCTGGTCCTGGTCGGCCATGCGCGACCACAGCACCGGATCCGGCACCCGGGCCGAGACGGAGGCGAAGTCGCGGTATTCCTCCTCCGTGGTCAGCCACTCCTTCATGCCGGCCAGCTGCTTGTCGCGGCCGGTGCCGCGGGTGTCGTAGGACCACAGCATCCGCGCGGCGGCCTTGGCGAACTCCACCGGATCCGAGACCCGCGGCGGTGCCGGAACCGACCCCGGCCCGGAAGCCGGGGTGGGGTCAGGTTTCGGCGGTGTGGAGCTGGCCGGCGCCGTGGGAACGGGAGTGCCGCCATCGTCGGGCCCGGTGAGCCATGTCGTGGCGGCGGCCAGGGCGAGCAGGCAGGCCAGCCCAGCGGCGACCAGTGCGATACGGCGCTTCGCCGGCCGGCCACGAGCCGAACGCGCGAGGTTCGGGAATCGTTTCGGCATCACTGGACCTGGGAGCCGAGGGCGGAGAAGAACGCGACGATGCCGTTGGCGGCGCCGAGGCCGAGCGCGGCGCCGGCCGAGACGACGGCGCCCTTCTTGCCGTTGGCCTCGGCCTGGTGGCCGCCGGAGTGGTGTCCCCACGCCCACACGCCGAGGGAGACGGCGAGCGCGCCGACCACGGCGATGATGCCGAACAGGTTGATGCTGGAGACGACGTTCTTCAGGACCGACAGGCCGGGGAGGCCGCCGCCCTTGGGGGAGATCCCCGGGTCGTAGGCGAGCTGCAGGAGGTGATCGGCGAGCGGTGACATGGGTATGGCGGGGCACTCCTTGGCGTTGCGCAGGCCGAACGACGGGGCCCGGCAGGCAGGGCAGAAGGGGGATGAGGCGCGAGATGCGCGAGAAGTGGCAGGTGCGGCGTCAGGCGACGCGGCGTGCGGCGAGCACGGTCCAATCCGCGAGCGGGGTGATCCGGACGGGCTTGCCGGTACGGGGGGCCTCGATGACGAGCCCCTCACCGAGGTACATGCCGACGTGCTCCGGGCGGGCGGCGCTTCCGCGGCTGAAGATCAGATCGCCGGGCCGCAGGCGGTCGGCGGGGACGGCCTTGCCCTCGCCCACCTGGGTGTAGGTGGTGCGGGTCAGCTCGATGCTGGCGTGCGCGTACGCCTGCTGCATCAGCGAGCTGCAGTCGCAGCGGCCCATCGGGTCCGGGCCGCGCGGGGCCGTACACGAGCCGCCCCACTGGTACATCGTTCCCAGCTGCCGCATCGCCCAGGTGATCGCCTTCGCGGCGCGCGGGTCGGCGCTTCTGGGGATCGCGTAGCCCTCGGGGACGGCGCCTTCGGGGATAGGCCCGTACTGCGTCCCGTCTTCGGCAGTGCAGCCCGGCGGGCCCGTCTCGGTGCCGTCGTCGGACGCCGGGCCACTGCCGGGGCCGGTTGCTGGGAGGGTCTTTCCGATGGCCTGCTGCAGCGCGGTCGCCAGGGGCTCCCACTGGGCGTACGCGTCCGGGAAGGCGGAACGCTGCACCGCCTGGGCGGCCTGGGCGATGGTCATCTGCTGCCAGCCGGATGTGTCCAGGAGAGCCTGGTAGAAGCGTTTGCTGGCGTGGACGGGGTCGCGGATCTGCGCGGCGGTGCCCCAGCCCTGGCTGGGGCGCTGCTGGAACAGCCCCAGGCTGTCCCGGTCCCCGTAGGCGAGGTTGCGCAGCCTCGATTCCTGCATAGCCGTGGCGAGCGCCACGACCTGCCCGCGGCCAGGGACGTCGAGGCTGATGCCGGTGGCCACGATGGTGCGGGCGTGGGGGAGCTGCTGCTCCGGCAGAGTCAGACCCTCGACCGTGACGTCGCCGGGATCGGCGCCGTCGAGGAGCTTGTCGACCTGCCGGCTGATCTTGCCGGCGTCCGGGCCGGTCAGGCACTGGCCGGCCTGCTGGGCGGCCTGTGCGGCGGCGGCCAGGCTCAGAGCAGTGCCGGCGAGGAGGAGTGGGGATAGGCAGACGACGCCGATTCCGGCGGCGAGCGCCTTCAACCGGATCGGCTCCGATCGAGGCCCGGCAGACGGGTTCCGGGCAGGGGCGGGTGACGAGACGTCATCGAGGTGTCCTCCGAATGGACGCGTGGCGAGCGCGGGCCACAGCGTGATGGGGTTCGAGAAGGGGGCACTGCATGGGCGGGGTGCCGCGGCCCGGCAGCCCCGTGACCGGAGATCTGAGCAGAACGTGGGGAGTGTCTGCGAGGCAGGTTCGGTGTGCTCCGGGGCAGTTCCAAAACAGTAGACGCCGATCCCCGGTTGGCCAAAAAGCCGAGCCCGAAGGCCGGGGTGCGGGGCGCTATTTCGGCAACCGGGGATCGGCTTCTATCCTTGTGGGAACTCCCTCGCCTCCCGGTCCGCTGACGCTTGGCTACTTCGTGCCTTCAAATCGCGATGCCGGGATTCCTGCTGCGACGGTGATCTCCCTGCTTTCTCTGCCTCCACACTTACCCGAATCGGGGTGCCTCTTTGCCTTTTTCCCTGAACCAGGGCGACGCGCTGGCCGTGCTCGCCACCCTGCCGGACGACTGCGTCGACTCCGTGATCACCGATCCGCCGTACAACTCCGGCGGGCGGACGGCGAAGGAGCGCACTGCGCGCAGCGCGCGGCAGAAGTACACCTCCGCCGACGCCAGCCACGGCCTGGCCGACTTCACCGGCGAGAACATGGATCAGCGCTCCTATAGTTACTGGCTGACCCAGATCATGACCGAGGCGCAGCGGCTGACGACGCTCGGCGGGACGGCGCTGCTGTTCACCGACTGGCGCCAACTGCCCGTCACCACCGATGCGATCCAGGCCGCGGGCTGGCTGTGGCGCGGGGTGCTGGCCTGGCACAAGCCGCAGGCCAGACCGCAAAAGGGCCGCTTCACGCAGAACTGCGAGTTCATCGTCTGGGCCTCCAACGGCCCGCTCGACGCCGCCCGCCACCCCGTCTACCTGCCCGGTCTGTACAGCGCGTCGCAGCCCTCCGGTGCCGTGCGGCAGCACATCACCCAGAAGCCCGTCTCGGTGATGCGCGAGCTGGTCAAGATCTGCCCCGAGGACGGCACGGTCCTCGACTTCTGCGCCGGATCGGGTTCAACCGGTGTCGCCGCCCTGCTGGAGGGCCGGGACTTCATCGGCGTGGAGAAGACCAAGCACTACTTCGCCATCGCCGAGCGCCGCCTCGACGAGGCCCTGCACCAGACCCTCACCCAGGACGACGTCGTCCTGACCGCCTGAGCGGTCACCGCTCGCCGAGCACGCACTGGCCGGCCCGAGTGCCGCCGTCCCCCTTCACCCACCCCCGCCTGTAGGAGGCCCGTTCTCGCATGCCCGAATCCGCCCAAGAACCCCGTGACCAAGGGGAGCCGGAGCCCGTCCACCTGCCGGAAGGCGATCTGGAAGGGATCGAGGCGAGCGTGCGGAAGCTGATGGCCCAGTCCGCGCAGCAGGCCCAGCAGCTCGACCACCTCGCCGCCGCCCCGTCCCCCGACGGGCCGTCGCCGTTCGCCGCGTTCGGCATGCCCTCGGGCGGCGGCCCTGCTCCGGCCGTGCCGCCGGAGCCCCGGCCGATCCTGGAGCTAGAGGGAGAGGAGTACGAGGACGAACTCGACGCCCTCAGCGACTGGGTCGACGACTTCTTCCTCCCGGTTTACGGCGCCGAGGTGACCACGGCCGCGCCCTGGTGCCTGCAGTGGCAGGAACACGACGAGATCGTGGCCTGGCTCCACGCCCTGTGGATGGCCTACCAGCAGCACAGGGACCCCGAAGCCGGGCTGTCCGGGATGCTGGTGTGGCACCGCGACTTCCTCACCCACACCCTCGCCGTGATCCGCGCCCCGGGTGGCCCGCTCTCAGCGTGCATGACCTCCCCCGACCGCCCGGCCCACCGCATCCTGCCCGGCCCGCCGCCCTCCACCCGCACACAGAGGACCGGCCCGGACGACGCTGACCACCCTGAGGTCGGCACGCCAGGCGAGCAGGCATGAGCGCCGAGCGGCGGCCGGTCTTCGGGCTCAGCTTCGACCCGCGTGCACTCACGGACCTGCTCGAAGCGCCCGACCAGATGCGTGACCACGCGCTCTCCCGGCTCCAGGACGTGGTCACCGCCCGGGAGGTCGGACGGCGCCTGTCCGGTGATCTGGACGGTTACCGCAAGCTCGTCCTGGAGGGGTGGGAGGAGTGGCGCCTGGTCTACGGCCCTCGTTCCCTGCCTCGTGGCTCGGAGTACGGGCGGGTGATTCACGTGGTCGCCGTCCGGCCGCGGATGGGCAACGACGCCTACGACACCGTCGGACACCGCCTGGGCATGACCCGCAGGCCGCTCAGCGCCCGAACCCACGCCGCGCGTGCGGCCTCTCCGCAACTCTCCGGCTCCCGGCCTGTGCCCACCACCAGCCCGCCTGTCCCAGGACCCGCCCGGCCAACTGCCGGCTGCGGGGCGCACCGCGCCCCCCGCTGACGGCCGCGCTCTCTGCTCCTCTCGGCCGGCGCCCACCGCCGGCCGCTCCGATCGAAAGGCCCCATGCCCCCCACCGATTCCACCCCGCCCGAAGACAGCCGGAGCTCGCCCCGAGACCTCGACTTGCGCCTGGACGGTTTCGAGGCCGCCGACCACCACACCGAGGTGGCGTTCTGGCACGCCGTCGGCTATGAGCAGGACGCGCACAACGTCCTCGCCGAACACCACACTCCGGACGGATCCAGCAGCTACTACGTCGCGCACAACTCTGCCGTCACCTGGGGAATCCCCGGCGATCCCCAGATCGCAGCCCTTCAGGTGAAGCGTGACCTGAAGGCGAAGACGTTCACCTTCGAGCATGTCATGCTGCCTCTGCCCGCCATGGCGCAGTCCTGGCTGATCAGCCGCGGCTGCCCCCGGGACGCCATCCGCATCCCGCTCGGCGCCACGGCCGGCCCCGCCGACGAAGCGCCCCGTGCACTGGAAGAACGGCTCATGGGCGACGGCGACCACTTCGCTCTCGGCTACAGCTACACCAGCGACGACCTCGACGACATGGTCATCGTCGCTGCGACCCGCGACCTGAACGGCACTTCTGCCACGCCGTACCGCGTGCTGCTGCAGGAAGTCGACACCAACACCTGGACCTACACCCTGCGCGAGGGCGGCTTCGCCACAGCGGACGAGGCCGTGCAGTGGTGTCGGGACCGGCTCGCCGGGACCGCCGGGCCACTGCCTCCCGTCAGGATGACTGCGGCAGCTCCGCGACCGCCGCAGACCCCACCGGTCCCTGGGTACAGCCCACCCGGCCGCAGCCGCTAATTCCCGCTGCAGGAACGGGAATATAGGCGGCGATCACCGGTTCGGCAAACCTGCCTTTCCACCGGACCCTGGTAACACCTCTCGGAAATCCCCAGGGGAGCGGCAGGACCGGTACCGCCAATTCACGTGCCTCCGGTCCTCGATTTTTAGAAACCGGTGCCTGGCGCGCCGTTTTCCTGGCGAAAGGAAACCGTGCGTGTACGAGGACGCGGGAGATGTCGTGGGCGTGCTCACCGGCGAGATTGAGCGGCTATTCGACATGCGATGGGACCAGCTGAAAGACGCGGTGGCCGCAGCGCCCGGCGTGTATCCGACCGCGACCGATGTCGTAACCCGGCACGGCGACCTCATCGAGTCCCAGCGGGCCCTGGAACGTGCCGAGGACGACCTGCTCGCCGCGCTGCAGGGCACACAGGCCGCCCCGGTGGACGAGGCGACGCTGGGCCTCGCGCACCGAGTCAACGACGCGGTCGCCGCCCGCGACGAACGTGCCATGGCCGTCACCCACCTCCTCGACCCCAGCACCGCCGGCACGCCCGGGGCCGCGGTCGACTCCCGCACCCGCGGCCACCGCCGATCTCCGGACGCCAAGCTTGGTACGCCTGCGCCCCGGGCCACCTCCTCCGGCGCCCGGTCCCGGAGGGCGGCCCGGTGAACGTGCGCGACACCCCCTGCACGCTCGACGCCCGTCTCGCCGAGGTGTTCCTTGCGCTCGCTGAGCAGCAGCTGATCCGGGTGCGGGAGGCGATGGCACCGGAGCGGGACATCGTCACCCTGTCCGCAGGAGACCTGCGGTTCG
Organism: Streptomyces hazeniae; assembly: GCF_031845485.1. Classification (NCBI taxonomy): domain Bacteria; kingdom Bacillati; phylum Actinomycetota; class Actinomycetes; order Kitasatosporales; family Streptomycetaceae; genus Streptomyces; species Streptomyces hazeniae. The sequence goes on along the minus strand of NZ_JAVREQ010000034.1, from coordinate 19,594 downwards.
ACGCCCAGTGGCTGGAGGCCGCGCTGGAGGCCCGCAACGGCTACCGCACCGCCCTCGACACCCTCCTTGACGCGACGCCCACCGACCCCGAACACAAAGGGCGTCCGGTGCACCTCACGCAGCACCAACTCAGCACCACCCTGCCCACAGCCGCCCCAGCACGACCCGTGGGGAATCCCGGGACCGCGCCCGTGACGCCGACGCCGAGGCGCTGAGCGCCGGCCGCGCGGCGGTGCCGCATCCGTCTCCCGCGCGCCCGGCGCCCCTTCCCACCCGAGAGATCACCTATCACCTCAGGAGTTCCTCCTTGGCCACGACCGGTCTGCCCCCCGCCATCGCCACCGACCTCGCGCGGGTCACCGAGACCCTCGCCATGATCACCCCCAGGTGGCACGTCCGGCTCCTCCCCGCCCTCGCCGACCGCGCCCTGCGCTACAGCGAGATCGCCGAAGCACTCCCCTGGCTGCACGACGGGCAGCTCCACCCCAAGCTCCGCGCACTGTGCGAGACCGGTTTGGCCGACCGCACCGAGCACTCCGCCCGCCACGTCATCTACGGCCTCACCCAGCGCGGGCAGCACCTGCTGCAGGTACTACCCGCCATCGCCTCCTGGGCCGAGGAACACCTGGAAGAGCCCGAAACGCCGCTCACGGCTACCGAACAGGCCGAGGACGGCCTCGCACTGCTCAACCGCAAGCAGACGCCCGCCACCCTGTGGGCGCTGAAGATGCACGGCGAGGCCAACGCACCCGCTCTGGCAAAGGTCCTGGGGCCGGGCCGGGCGCCCTCCACCCTCTACCGGGAGCTGCGGCTGCTCACCGAGGACGGACTGGTCAAGGCCGCTGGCGCCGCCGACCGCGCAGCCCCCTACCGCCTCACGGCGGCCGGGGCCAGCCTCGGCGGCGTCTTTCACTCGCTGTCCACGTGGGCCGCAGGTCGTCCCTCGGCCGAAGCAGGCTGGCACCCGGTCTGGGGCCGAACCGACCGCGGCACCGCCTCCCGCAGCACACCGAGCCGGCACAACCGTCGGCCACTCCCCGCTCAGAAGCCACCCGGCACATCGCCGGCCTACCGCCCGGCCTGGAACAGCGGGGAGTTGTTCTCCCACACCGGCCCCGCGCGAGCGAAGGTCGGCGCCGCGACGGGAGGCGTCCGTCGATGACCACCATCCTCTCCCGCAGCCGGTTCGAGGACACGAGCATCGCGCTGTCTTCCCCGGAACTCGTCCGTCTGGTTACCGAGATCGACGACAACGGCACCGTCCCGCAGCGCGGACTGGCGAGCGCCCTTCCTGACCTCACGCCCCACCAAATCCGGAAGGCAACCGAGCAGGCAGACCTGCTCGGACTGCTGGACCGTTGTGAGGATGGCCTTGCCCTGAGCACGGCCGGTCGCGAACTCGCCGATCTCTACGACGTCGCCGCCCGCTGGGCCCGCCGGCACGACGTCCCCGACCGCACCTGCAACTTCACCAGCCGCATACGCCACACCTTTACCCACCTGACCGAACAAGCCGCAGGCGACCATTTCAGCCGTACCGCCTCAGGCCACGGTCTCGACCGCCTTTACCAGGAATTGGCGAACTGGGTCGGCACCCACCAACCCCGAGATCTGGCTGCTCCTGGGAGTACAGCGGCATGACACCGACGTCCACCACGCGCCCGGCCACGGCGGCACACGCACTTGACGACCCCCGCCCCCAGTCGACGATCAGCGAGCGGTTCCACAAGTTCGACGCCGCCCACCCGTGGGTCTACCGGGAGCTGGAGCAGCTCGTCGCCCGCCGCCTGGCCTCCGGAGAGAAGCGGGTCGGGATGAAGGCGCTGTTCGAGGCCCTGCGCTGGCGGCACCCGCACGGAGCGCAGGGGCTCAACAACAACTTCACCGCCCTGTACGCCAGGCGGCTGCTCGCCGAACACCCGCAGTGGGCTGCCGCGATCGAGACCCGCCGCCGACGCACCCCCTGACTCCGGCCGCATCGACGGCGCGAGCCCACCAGCGCGGATCGGCCGCCCACAACTCCCTACGACCGGAGACCCCTTGCACCACACCTCCCACAGCCCCGACGCCGAGATAGACGGAGACGTCTACGTCTCCCCGCGCTACCTCGCCGGCACGATCGGCATCGGCGACCCCGCCCTCGACCCCCTCCGCGCCCTGGGCTGGGACCTCCACCACGACGAGCTGGCCAACGCCTTCCTCACCGCGCCCGACCACACCGTCTGCCTCGGATTCCTCCCCGAAGGCCCCGACGAGGGCCTGTGGCGCATCAACGCCTACGACAACCCCTTCGACCCCCCGGCCTGGGGCGTGTGCTTCAACGACTCCTGCCCGACCGAGTTCGTCACCGCCTTCACCACCGCACTCGCCCATGCGTACCAGCAGGGCCCCTCGACCTTCCTGGCCAAGCCGGACACCAACGACCCGGAACTGAACGCCTTCAACGCCATCGCCCCGCTCGTCAACCGCGGCTGGAAGATCGAGTACCCGCGCTGGGGCGTCCTCGCCCTGCACGCCCCGGACGGCCTCGCCACGCTGGAGTACACCACCGACTCCCTCGACCCGCAGGCCGAGCTGACCACCCGCGAGGCCCGCTGGCACCTGTGGGCCGGCACCTCTATCGACCGCCCCGCCTGGTACGCCACCGCCAGCACCGACACCCCCGTCGCCCTGGTCAAGGCCGTCACCGAGTGCGTCTCCGACCCCGCACCGCTGCCCCGCTGGCGCCAGGACACCCACTCTTACGTACGCGACCTGGCTACCCTCACCCCCATCCTCCCGCCGGTACCCACCCCACTCGACGTCCAGCGCACCGCCGCCGCCACCCGCCGCCCTGCGGCCGCGGCCGCGGCCGCCACGAGCGTGCCGCGCTGGAGCACCACCAGCCGAACCACTTACCCCCGCCCGCGCCGCTGACCGCGGCAGGAGGCACCGCATGACCCTGCACGCCCGCGATTTCTTCGCCGAACTCTCCCTCCCCTTCACCGACAGCCACGTCGTCGGCGACACTTACCTCGCCACCCCAGATCCCGGCGGCCCGCTGCGGCTGCGCATCGACTTCACCCGCGCTCGCGCCGATGTGTACGACGGCCTCCGACTCGCCGTCATCCACCGAGACCGCGGCGAACTCGATGTCGTCGTCCTGCGGTTCGACGACCACAAGACCTTCGACCACCGCGACTCCACCCTCGGCCACAGCCCGACATCGATGGGCTACGCCGTATTCCACGACTTCCGTGAGCGTCCTGACATCGTGCCGTGGAGAGGCGCCCACACCAACGGCCTGCGCGACGCCATCGAGCAGTACAGCGCGGTGTGGTTTCCCGGCGCATGGCGGCCCCCGTCGCGAGTACGTGCTTCAAGCCGAGCACCCGTGAAGGCCCCCGCCCCGCCCGCTGCCCGCGGTGCCGGTCGCGCCCGCTGACCAAGCCCCGTTATCTTCTTCGCGGTCCTGCAACGGGGCCGTTGGCCTCCGGGCCCGGCATGACTGTTGCCCCCTGTCGCTCGTATGACCTGGGGGGTGGTGTCACCGGGCCCGAGGGGTGCCGTCGGAGACGCTGATAAGAGGACCGGCCGTCGCCTGACCTGGTGCAACACCAGGTCGTCTGCGGCCGATAGGTCTGCATAACGTGGATGCGCGCGTGCGGCCCCCGAAGCCCGAGGCCGGCATGCCATCGACGACATATGGGGGCACGGTGACCAGCATCGACGAAGTGGGCGTCTTCCTCGGCCTGGACGTGGGCAAGACCGCCCACCACGGCCACGGCCTGACCCCCTCCGGGAAGAAGGTCTTCGACAAGCCCCTGCCGAACAGCGAACCGAAACTGCGGGCCGTCCTCGACAAGCTCACGGCCAAGTTCGGCACCGTCCTGGTGATCGTGGACCAGCCCGCCTCCATCGGCGCCCTGCCCCTGACCGTGGCCCGGGACGCGGGCTGCCAGGTCGCCTACCTGCCCGGCCTGGCCATGCGCCGGATCGCCGACCTCTACCCCGGCGAGGCCAAGACCGACGCCAACGACGCCGCAGTGATCGCGGACGCGGCCCGCACCATGCCGCACACCTTGCGCACACTGGACGCGGGGGATGAGACCACGGCCGAACTGACCCTCCTGGTCGGCTTCGACCAGGACCTGGCCGCCGAGGCCACCCGCACCTCCAACCGCATCCGCGGCCTGCTCACCCAGTTCCACCCGTCGCTGGAACGTGTCCTGGGCCCCCGCCTGGACCACCCCGCCGTCACCTGGATCCTGGAGCGCTACGGCTCCCCACAGGCTCTGCGCAAAGCCGGCCGGAGCAAGCTCATCGAGCTCATCCGCCCCAAGGCCCCACGCATGGCCACCCGGCTCATCGACGACGTCTTCGACGCCCTGGACGAGCAGACCGTCGTCGTCCCCGGCACCGGCACCCTGGACGTGATCGTGCCGTCCCTGGCGAAGTCCCTCGCCGCAGTTCACGAACAACGCCGGGCGCTGGAGACGCAGATCGAGGCCCTCCTGGAGGCCCACCCTCTTCACCAGGTCCTGACGTCGATGCCCGGCGTCGGCGTCAGGACCGCCGCAGTCCTCCTGGTCACCGTCGGCGACGGCAGCAGCTTCCCCACCGCCGCCCACCTGGCCTCCTACGCCGGCCTCGCACCGGCGACCAGGTCCTCCGGGACCTCCATCCACGGCGAACACGCCCCCAGAACAGGAAACCGGCAGCTCAAACGCGCCATGTTCCTCTCCGCCTTCGCAGCCCTCCACGACCCGGCCTCCCGCACCTACTACGACCGCTGCCGAGCCCGAGGCAAGACCCACACCCAAGCCCTCCTCCGCCTCGCACGCCACCGCATCAGCGTCCTGTTCGCCATGCTCCGAGACGGCACCTTCTGCCAACCCCGCACCCCCGCCAACACTTGACGAAAGACATAGAGGCACCCCCCTCGCCCCCACCCCTTGCCTGCTCGGGAGTCCCCTCGTGTGTGTACGACCCGCCCGCCTGCTGATCAACGCCGTCGCGACGGCAGTCGCGCTCCTGGCAGGGGCCCCGACCGCGCAGGCGCAGCCGCACGGAAGCCCGCCGGACACGAAGCTCAGTGCCGAGGAAGCCTTCTCTGCGACGCAGTCGGCGGAAGCCCGCCCCGACGGCTCCTCATGGCTCCACGGCGCCGCGGGACTCCTGCTGGCGGGTGGCATCGGCGCACTCTTCGTCCTCCGACCGCCCGACGCTGCACAGCACCACGACGACACCCACAGCGGCTGACCGGCGCCTCTCCCCGAACGACTGGCCCGGGTCGGCAAGGGATGTCAACCTAGACGACCTTTCCACAAGCACCAGGTCAGAAAGGTGATCGCCTGTGACCGTGGCTCCCGCGACCTCGGGACTATCCACCGTCGTCGAGGCCCTGCGGGCTCCGCGAGTGGCAGCTCGGCGCCGGCCAGCCGACGCTCGTCATGGACCAGTTCCGAGCGGAGGACTTCCACGCCGTGATCGACGACCGAGGCGACGTGCACGTCAGCTCAAGGGACGGCCGCTTCTACGCCGGCTGGTTCCCGGCCGGCCGCCCCGGAACCGGTGAAGGATGGAAGATCGCCGTCACCGGCACCCCCCAGCAGGCCGGATATCAGGTCACCTTCGACACCGCGACGCCGGCAGACATCGTCGCCGCCACCGTGAGCCGCCTGCTGGAGACCTCCCAGCCCCTTGGAGGCTGACCCCCTCCCCAACCGCCCTGGCAGAGCCCACATATCCTCGAACCTGGAGGCTCCCATGGAGAGCACGGAGATGACCGTCGGCGATCTCCACGACCGCCTGTCTACCTGCGACTCAGCCGCGCTGCTGCAGCTGGCGATGAACCCCTACTTTCCCATGTCCCACCGCCCCGCGCAGATCATCCAGACGGTGGACGAGAACGGACGCAGTGCCGTTTACCTCGCCGAGGGAAACGAGGCGGAGACCCAGCTCGGGCCCCTGCCCCCTGAGGTTGCCGCCGCACTCGCCTGGCACGAACCCGCCCCAGCGCCGCGGCAGCGTATCCGTCGTGGCGCCGACGGCAACTAGACATCCAGCCCCAGGAGGCGCTCCTGTACCCCGAACTCCCTTCCGGCCCCACGGCGCCGAACGGCGCCGAGCCCACGTACTGGGTCGGCCCCCGTCACCTCGCAGGTGACGACGGCCGCCTCTACGACACCGTCGCCGACACCCTCTCCGGCATCGGCTGGACGAACCTCGCCCTCATCCGAGGACGCAAGCAGCCAGACGAGGACCAACAGGTCCTGCGCAGCACCGTCCTCCACATCAGCCCCGACGGACTTCGCTGGGCCCAATGGGTCCTGGCAGACGAGCCCTTCCTCCTCGGAGGGTTGCCGATCGCCTGGCAGGTCTCCGCCCGCACGGACAACAGCAGCCCGATTGGGAAGTGGTCCGCCTACTTCACCCCCGGCGTCCCCGGCGAAGCGCTCGCCGACTTCCTCCTCGCCCTCGACGCCCACGACCAGCCCACCACCTCATGGGCCGGGCCGGAGCGGGTCCTCGACGCCGCGACCGCGCACGGCTGGCGCAGGGCCACCGACCGCCCCCACACCGCGGCGGCCGACCCAACCGCCACAGGCCGCCTCGCCTACAGCGAGATGCCGCCCCTCATCCAGGACGCCGACCCCCACACCCTGGCCACTGAAGCGGACCAGACACGGCCCGCCGGATGGCAAGCATGGTCACAGCCCACACCCAACGGCGCCTGCCTGTGGGCAGCCTCCTTCAGCCACGGCGTCCCCCACGACCTCGTCGCCACCTTCGCCGCCTCCCTCACCACCAGCACCCCCGTGCTGCGCAGGGTGCTGCCCGACAGCACCAAGGGCCGGCTCCTTGGCGCCCCCGCCGACTGAGCCGTTAGCGCACTGCTGTGCTCTGGAAGCTCGCACGGCAGGGAACAACACCTGCCCGTGAAAGCACCCAGGCCCGGCCTTCCCACTCGTTATCAGGAAGGCCGGGCCGGGCCCGCCCCTTTAGCCGGCACACTCGGCCTCTCGCACTTTCAAGCGCGATGGCGCCCCGGCGACTGCAGGGTAGCTGTGTTCACGAGCTTCTGGCGGCAGATGTTCACGGCATCCGGAGGGCCCGAAGAAGCACTCCCGGGAGGAACCGCCGGAGCCCGGTAAATTCCTTGTCACCATCGACTCCACCTGCTTCTGGCCCGCATGGCAGACGGTACGGGTGCGGCCGACGACGACGGAGACGGGCACACCTCATCCCACGTATTGCCTGGGGCGATGTGTGGGGCACACATGGCCGTGCGCGCAGGTGGGGAGCAGGCGATGCCCGCGAACGACGAACCGGCCCGCCGCCGACACCAGCACCGCGTCGGCCACCTGTGACCTCAGCTGGTGTCGACACCGGGCAGAGCGACCGCCGCACTCGCCGCCCTTGGGAGCCGACCCCGAACGGCACGGCGATGGATCCGTCAGACCAGAGTGCAGGGCCATGACGGGCAACCTACCGGGCCTGACCGGCCATCGAGGAGGAGCCGCAGCGGCGCGTTGGCGGGGCCTGAGTCGCCGACGTCCGCGGTCAGCGGCTCGGGTAGGGGAGGAGGGCCATCTCGCGGGCGTTCTTGATCGCGGTGGCGATCTGCCGCTGCTGCTGCCGGGAGACCCGGGTGATGCGGCGGCTGCGGATCTTGCCCCGGTCGGAGAGGAACTTCCGTAGCAGGTCGGTGTTCTTGTAGTCGACGTAGGTGATCCCGGCTGCGTCCAGCGGGTTGGGGCGGGGTTTGCCGGGCTTGCGGGCGCCGGAGCGGGGTGCCATGGCGGGCCTTTCGTTCGGGGTTTCAGGAAACCGGGTCGAGGAGGTCGTCGAAGGCTGCGGGCAGGTGCTGCCACGCCTCCGGCCCGGCGAGGTACTCGGCGTCGGTGAGCAGGCAGGAGTCGAGCAGGTCGACGAGGTTGCCGCTGTCGAGGCCGGGAGCGGTGAACACCAGGTGCTGGCAGCGGTCTCCGTGTTCCGGATGCCAGTCCAGTGCGGCGGCAGCCCTGCGCATCGGCGGGACCGTCTCCCACGCGGCGTCCGGGAGGGAGGCCAGCCACGGCCCGGCGCACTCCACGCACAGCGCGCCGCCGGCGGCGTCCCAGGACAGCAGGGTGTCGGGCCGGTCGGCGAGCCAGAAGCGTCCGCGGCTGCGCGCGGCTGCGCAGGCCAGGTCCTCCAGTGCGTGGTAGAGGCGTTCGGGGTGGAAGGGGCGGTGACGGCGCCAGACCAGGGTGGCCACGCCCGCTTCGTCGGCTTCCTGCGGGAGCAGTGCGCAGGCCGGGTGCTGGGCCGCCGCGGCGGCCTCGATGTCGAATCCGGCCAGTGCGGCACGCGCCAGTTCCCCCGAGTCGAGGTCGACGTGCCGTGCCGTGGGGTGGACTTGACGCAACAGGGCACGGTCCTCGTCGTCGGCCTCCTCACCGTCGACGAGGGCCAGTACGGGCGGGTATTCCAGCTGGCGGGCGAAGGTGTCGCCCACGGTGCGCTGGTCGGTGGCCGCGGCGGCCAGTCCGGCCTCGGCGAGGTCGTCTCCGTTGGCCAGGCACGGCAGTACGAGCGCCGGGTCGATGGCGGTGATGACGTTCGTCAGTTGCAGCGTCTCTCCGCCCGCCGCGACGATCACCTCCGCCATGGCCTTGGGTTCGACGGAGTCCCACAGTTCGACCACGGCGAGCCGAGTGAGTCCGCTGTCGGCGAGTCGCTCCAGCTCGGGGACGAGGTCCTCTCGCAGGGCGCAGCAGGCGCAGTCGTTGACCAGCGGGGTCTCACCACGCGAGGTCTCGCCGTCTGCGTCGCGGACGGTGCGCGTGACCGAGCCGTCGGCGGCGGAGCCCAGGTCGTGGTGCAGGGCGACGCTGTCGGGCACGGTCTGCAGCAGGCGTTCCACGGTCGCGCGGCGGGCGTCGGCGTGCAGCCCGGCGACGACGACCACCGCGAGCGTCGGGGCGTCGGTGGGCATCAGCGCTTCCCGTAGCGGCGTTCGAAGCGCTCGACGCGGCCGGCGGTGTCCAGGACGCGGGCGGTGCCGGTGTAGAAGGGGTGGCTCGCCGAGGAGGTCTCGACGTTGATAACTGGGTAGGTGTTGCCGTCCTCCCACTCGATCGTCTTCTGGCTGGTCATGGTCGAGCGGGTGAGAAAGGCGAAATCGGCTGCCCTGTCGCGGAAGACGACCGGACCGTACGCGGGGTGGATGCCTTGCTTCATGAGTGGTGGCCCTCCTGGTGACGTGCGTGTCAGCGCTCTTCGCGGAAATCGACGTGCCGGCGCACGACCGGGTCGAACTTGCGCAGCACGAGGCGGTCGGGGTCGTTGCGGCGGTTCTTGCGGGTGACGTAGGTGAAGCCGGTGCCCGCGGTGGAGCGGAGCTTGATGACTGGACGGATGTCATTGCGTGCCATACACGCTACACTAAATGAAAATGATTCTCATTTCTAGTAGTCCTTCGGGGAGAGCAGGGAGGGTGCGACGTGGCGTGCAGGAGCAGCGGGGACGTGCGGTCCGCGCGTAGGAGTGTCCTGAGTGTCGTGACCGGCAACTCCCCGCAGATCCGTGGGGAGGTCGTCGACCGGTTGCAGCAGACCGCACCCGGCGTCGTGGTGCTGTCCGTCTCCCTCGAATCCACCGGGTCGGGTCATCCGGTGGTGCAACGGCTGTCCACCTTCACGGCGCCGCGCACATCCGCCCCCGGTTCACGTGGCGCGACCGGAGACCCGACCATCGTGCTGCGGCAGGACCTTCTGGCTCTCCGACGGGACGCAGACGCCCGCCATGTCGCCCTGACGCTGCCGGGCGACGTGGACCTGCGGCCGTTCCTCGCCGAACTCTGGCGTCCACGCCTGGGCTGTGACTCGCTCGGCGACCACTACGACGCCGCACCCGTCCTCGTCGGCATCGACCCCGACGCCTTCCTCTCCGACCTCGGCCGGCCCCGCGAGGTGCGGCGCCTGTGGCACGGCCGCGACCGCGGGGAGGCGGTGACGTGCGCGGAGGCGGCGGCGCGCCAGGTCGAGGCGGCCGACTGCCTGATCCTGCCCTCTGCACCACACGGGCGAGGGAGTGACCGCTCGGAGCGCGTCGCTGCCCTCGTGGGCCACCTCAACCCCGACGCGCACCTCATCGGCGGTGTCCCCCACGACGCGCTGCCGGCCACCGCGTCGGCGCCCCGCCCGCCGGACATGCCGATCTGGGACGAGCCGGAGACGGTGTCGGTACCCCGCGCACGCCGTGGCAGCCGAGACGGAGTCGACGGCGTGTTGTGGCGCGCGCGAAGGCCGCTGCACCCGGGACGCTTGTCGGAGGCATTGCCCACCGTCATGGCGGGCGTACTGCGCAGCCGCGGCCACCTGTGGCTCGCCGGACGGCCCGACTCCGTCATCACCTGGCGCTCGGCCGGCTCACACCTGGAACTACGGGAGGCCGACGACTGGTTGGACTCCGGCGACGCGACGGCCTGGCGCACCGCCTCGCCGTCCCGCCGCACCCTCGCGTCGTGGTTCTGGCACGACTACTACGGCGAACGCCGCAACGAGGTGACCTTCACCGGCGTCGGGCTGGACGCAGACCGACTGCGTGGCGCCCTCGACGCAGCACTGCTCACCGACGCCGAACTGGTGGGCGGCCGGGACGCCTGGGCCGCGATCCCCGATCCGCTGCTCAGCGCATCAGGGGCAGGGCCGCAGGAGCAAGCCTGAGGAGGGGCCGGCCCGCACACCCCGCACGTCCTGGCAGGCGGCTTTGCCTCTCCCGCCCCAGAGTAAAGAGACTGGCCACTCCTGGGGTGCGCCCACTTCATGGAGCCAGGCCGATCGAGATTTTCTCCGCGGTTCCGCGCCGCTCGGTCTACGAGCAGTGTCTGAGGGCGGCCGACTTCCGCAAGCCGTCGTGACGCGCCTCCTCTATGTCGAGGGGTGACACGGCGACAGCTCTCTGCGCGGAGGGCTATGAGTCCTCCTTCTCATCAACCACGATTTATTGAAAATGATTGTCATGCTTTTGTAGGATGCCGAGTACCGCTCCCGACCGGACGCCCCTCGCACACATCGCCCGACCGTCGCACCCTGGAGTTCGCCCGTGGTCGACTCGCAGCAGAAGTCAAACGCCAGGACGCCGCGCCACGGCGTCCGCATGACGCACCAGCGGCAGATGATCCTCGAAGCGCTGGAGTCCTGCGAAGGCTTCGTCTCGGCACAGAAACTGCACGCGCGACTACAGAAAGACGGCAGCACTGTCGGACTCACGACCGTCTATCGCGCCCTGGCCGGGCTCGAACGCGCCGGTCTGGCCGACCTTCTGCGCGACGACACCGGGGAGCGTCTGTACCTGCGACGTCCCACCGACGAGCACCGGCACTACCTGAGATGCCGCGACTGCGGCAGCGCCAGCCCACTGGACGCCGACCCGGTCGAACAGTGGGCACACCGCATCGCGCAGACATCCGGCTACACCAACCTCGAGCACACACTGGAACTGACCGGCGTCTGCGCAGGCTGCCACGACCACGGAAGGTCGGGCACAAACCCTAGGCAGTAATGAAATCCATTTTCATGTAGTGTGGAAGCACGCTCCCTCGTCACACCCGGAGGTCCTCATGGCCGTACCCAAACGCAAGATGTCGCGCAGCAACACCCGGCACCGTCGCGCCCAGTGGAAGGCCGTGACGCCTCAGCTGGTGACCGTCACGGTGGACGGCGTGCCGTACCGCGTCCCGCAGCGACTGGCCAAGGCGTACGAGGGCGGACTGCTCCGCCCCGAGGACTGATTCCCCGCATGGCTTCCGCTCCCTCGCCGCTCCTGCCCGTCACCGTCCTGTCGGGATTCCTCGGCGCCGGCAAGACCACGCTTCTCCACCACGTCCTCACCAACCGCGAGGGCCTGCGCGTCGCCGTCATCGTCAACGACATGAGCGAGGTCAACATCGACGCCGCGTTGGTGCGGGGCGGCGAGGCGGCTCTGTCGCGCACCGAGGAGCGCCTGGTCGAGATGACGAACGGGTGCATCTGCTGCACCCTGCGCGACGACCTCCTGGAGGAAGTGGACCGCCTATCACGCGAGGGGCGTTTCGACTACCTCCTGATCGAGTCCTCCGGGATCTCCGAGCCCATGCCGGTGGCCGCCACCTTCGCCTTCGCCCGCGACGACGGTGCCTGCCTCGGCGACCTGGCCCGCCTGGACACCATGGTCACGGTCGTGGACGCCGCCAACTTCCTGCCCGAGCTGGCCGGCGGCGACGGACTGACAGAACGCGGCCTGGACCAGTACGAGGACGACGAACGCACCGTCAGTGACCTGTTGATGGACCAGGTCGAGTTCGCCGACGTCATCGTCGTCAACAAGCTCGACCTCGTCGACGAGGCGTCCGCCGAACGTCTTCAAGCCACCCTGGCCCGGCTGAACCCGGCCGCCCTCGTCCTACCGGCCGTGCGGAGCCGCGTACCGGTCGGCGAGGTACTGGGCACCTCCCGCTTCGATCTGGAGCGGGCTCAGCAGGCACCGGGATGGGTCAGGGAACTCAACGGCGACCACGTCCCCGAGACGGAGGAGTACGGCATCTCCTCCACCGTCTTCCGCTCGGCGACGGCCTTCCACCCCGGGCGGCTGTGGACCTTCGTGACCGAGACGCTGGACAGCGGCGTCCACGGGGAGGTCCTGCGGTCCAAGGGCTTCTTCACCCTCGCCAGCCGACCCCGTGCGACGGGGCTCTGGTCACAGGCCGGCTCGGTGGCGCGCTTCGAGCCGACCGCCGCGCGCGACACCGGCAGCCCTCACGCCCAGGAACTCGTGTTCATCGGCACCCGGCTGGACGCGAAGGCGCTACAGGCGGCCCTGACCGGCTGCCTTCTGCGCGACGGAGAGGAGTTGCCCGCCGACGACCCCTTCCCCGCCTGGGAGACCTTCGGTTTCGACGAGAGCTGCGCGCACGAGCACGAGCCCCTCACAGGCGTGACGGGGCCATGAGACTCCGGGCCGGACGGTGGTCGCAGCCACGGCACCGTCCGGCCCGGTACACCCGGTACACGGTCCGTCAGGGAGGCCGCTCATGGACAGGGAAAAGCCGCATCTGGGAACGGTGCAGGAAACCCTCCTCATCCCGCTGTACGCCCGCGCGGTGGAGAACGGCAGGGAACAACCGCTGCTGCGGGACACGCGAGCCGAAGAGATCGTCGCCGCTCTCGACTACGACTTCGCCCGCTTCGACGAACTCCCCAGCCTCACCGGCACCCTGCTGCGCGCCCGCCTCTTCGACCGCTGGGTGAGCGACTTCCTCTCCACGCACCCCGGCGGAACCGTCGTCGAGATCGGTACCGGCCTCAACACCCGCTACGAACGCGTGGACAACGGGCGCGCCCGCTGGTTCGAACTCGACCTGCCCGACGTGATCGACCTGCGCGGGAGGTTCTTCACCGACACCCCGCGGCGTACGACGATCGCGGGCTCGGTGACGGACGGGGCCTGGGTCGAGGCAGTGGCCTCCCAGGCCGCCGACGGGCCCCACCTTTTCGTCGCCGAGGCCGTGCTCCCCTACCTGGACGCGGCCGACGTGCACCGGGTCGTTGATCTCCTCGCCGACCGGTTCCCGGGCTCTCTGCTGGCACTCGACACCGCCGGGCCCGGCTTCTTCGACACCCAGGAACAGCACGACGCCCTCAGCAAGGTCACGGCTCGCATGCGCTGGTACTGCCCCGACCCCGCCCACCTGGCGGGGTGGCTGCCCGGAACCGAGGTGCTGGCGTCACACACCCTGACCAGCCTGCCGGAGCCCCTGCTGGCAGAACTCCCTCTCCCTTACCAGCAGATGATCGCGGACCTCGCCGTTCAACAGCTCCCCCAGGTCGAGGGCTACCACCTCAACATCCTCCACCTTCCATGACCTCCCGGCTCCCGGGTCTCCCGAGAGGGCCTAGGAGGCCCGGGACGCGGTGCGCCCGGTACCGCCCGTCCCCACAGCGGCACAACTGGTCGTCAGCGGACCGGGCGACCGACCTCAGGAGGTCAGTGGTCGTCCCAGTGACCGTCGTGGGCCGCGTGCCGGTGGTCGTCGTGCACGTAGTCCATGTGATCGCCGTGCGGCACCGCGACATGCCCGCAACCCTCGCCGTGCACGTGCGGATGGTCGCCGTGCTGCTGGTGCTCGGCGGCCTCGCACTCGTCTGCATGACCCTCGTGCTCACGGTGCAGATGACCGTCGTGCACGTAGTCGACATGTCCGTCGTGAGGAATCGCCACGTGCCCACAGCCCTCGCCGTGGGCGTGGTCGTGTCCGGGGTGCGGCTGGTGTTCGAAGGAAGCCGTCACGCTACCCATCTCCGTAGATCGGGCCACCTCTAAGAGGAGGCGGCAGTTCTCATTGCAGATATTCTTCACTCTGCCTTTTGACATTCCCATAGATCACACACCATGACAAAAGAGACGAGAGGTCACCCGTTACACCTCGCACGGTCGAGTTCGCTCGCCCTTCTGCCTGCTTTCTCCGCGCTGCGAGGTCACGGAGGAGATTCTGCGACGCCCATTGCGGCAGTGGATCAATCGGCCGCCGCCGCTGGACTGGTCCGACCAGCAGATCTCGGGAAACGTTGATCGAGCGGCACTTGACCTGGCACAACTTCCGTGGATGCGTGGGGCGGTTCGCAAGCAGAGAGGGGCGACAGGCGGCCGTCACCGATGTCGAAGCGCTTGTCCGTGCCGCTCACGGTGACTCGCGCAAGCTGACGTCAACCGGACCGCTGACCGTGATCAGCTCCAGTCGAACCGAGTCGTTCGCGAATACCCGGTCGGCAGCTGATTGGGCCGCCCAGTCGGCCCAGAGCAGGTTGGCGACCCCGGCCGCCGGCACCCTGTGCCCGCCTCCCGACCCGGACGCGCCGGAACTGAATGAGGACGAGGGAGCCAGACTGGATGCCGACGCCCGGCCAAGCCGCGCGGCAAGGGTCGCTGCTACTCCCCGGCGACGGCCGGTTCGGATGCGCGGGTCGGGGCGTCACGGACGCCGAGGCGGAGGTGCTCCACATGGTAGAGCGCCTGGTCGAGGAGTTCGGCGACGTGGTTGTCGTACAGGGCGTAGACGATCGACCGACCGTGGCGTTCCCCGGTGACCAGCCCGAGGTTGCGCAGCAGGCGCAGCTGGTGGGAGCAGGCCGAGGCTTCCATGCCGACGGCGTCTGCCAGCTCGCTCACCGAGCAGGGACCCTGCTGCAGGCGAGCCAGGATGTGCAGCCGGGACGGGGTAGCGAGAGCCTGGAGGGTCGCGGCGACGTCGGCGGCGCCCACAGTCTCGAGGCGCTCGCGGGTGGTGGCGTTGCTGATGGCGCCGTTTCCGTGACCCATGGCCCCAGCATACCGATCACACTTGAAGACCTATTCAGTTGTTCTTGTATGATGGCGTCACCCCGATTCGGCCCTGAAGGGTTTTTGTCATGTCCTTTGTTCTGGATCAGCGACGCTCGGCGCCAGAAGCCGCGTCGCGGCCTGCCGGGCCACGGCACCGGACGCGCTTGCTGTCGCTGCCGGAGGCCCGGTGGGCGCTAGCGGCCCTGGCGCTGTTTCTCCTCGCGCTCCCTGTGTACCTGTTCGGCGGTCCTGCGTGGCTGTGGGGCGCACTGTTCGCCGCCACCTACGTCACAGGCGGCTGGGAACCGGGGTGGGAGGGCCTGAAGGCCCTGAAGGACAAGACCTTGGACGTGGATCTGCTCATGGTCGTCGCAGCGCTCGGCGCCGCCGCGATCGGCCAGGTCCTCGACGGCGCGCTACTGATCGTCATCTTCGCCACATCCGGCGCTCTGGAAGCCGTCGCCACCGCCCGCACCGCCGACTCCGTACGCGGCCTGCTCGACCTGGCACCCAGCACCGCGGTCCGGCTGTTGCCCGACGGCACCGAGGAACGCGTCGACACCGGACACCTCGCGGTCGGCGACACTACCCTGGTCCGCCCCGGCGAACGGGTAGGAGCCGACGGACAGGTCCTCGCCGGCACGAGTGACGTCGACCAGGCCACCATCACCGGCGAGCCGCTGCCGGTGGCCAAGCAGACGGGGGACGAGGTGTTCGCCGGCACCGTCAACGGCAACGGCACCCTGCGTGTACGCGTCGACCGTGATCCGTCGGACTCGGTGATCGCCCGGATCGTGAAGATGGTGGAGGAAGCCTCCGAGACCAAAGCCCCCACCCAGCTGTTCATCGAGAAGATCGAGCAGCGATACTCGATCGGCATGGTCCTCGCGACCCTTGGCGTCTTCGCCGTGCCCCTCGCCTTCGGCGACGAGCTCCAGTCGGCGTTGCTGCGCGCGATGACGTTCATGATCGTGGCCTCGCCTTGCGCGGTCGTGCTCTCCACCATGCCGCCGCTGCTGTCGGCCATCGCCAACGCCGGACGACGGGGCGTGCTCACCAAGTCCGCCGTCGTCATGGAACGCCTCGGCCAGGTCGACTTGGTTGCCCTCGACAAAACCGGCACCCTCACCGAAGGCACCCCGCGCGTTACCGACCTGTGCCCCCTGCCCGGTACCGGACTGGACGAGGACGCACTGCTCGCCCTCGCGGCCGGTGTCGAGCACCCCAGCGAGCATCCCCTCGCGCGGGCCGTCGTGGACGCGGCCCGCGAACGTGGCCTGCTCCTGCCCACGGCCGTCGACTTCGCTTCCGTCCCCGGCGAGGGCGTCACCGCCATCGTGGACGGCCACACCGTCCAGGTCGGATCCCCCTCAAGGTTGCTGGGCGACCCCGCGCACCAGCCGCACCAGAAGGTGGCGGCCGATTTGGAGGACGCCGGGCGCACGGCGGTGGCCGTACTCCAAGACGGCTTCACCGTAGGAGTGCTGGGGATCGCGGACCGGCTGCGGCCCGACGCGCGGGCGACCGTCGCCGCACTCACAGAACTGACCGGCCACACACCCGTCCTCCTCACCGGCGACAACGAAAGCGCTGCGAAGCACCTGGCCGCCGAGGTCGGCATCACCGACGTTCGTGCCGGGAGACTGCCCCAGGACAAGGTGACAGCGGTGAAAGAGTGGGAGACCGCAGGGCGCAGGGTGCTGGTCGTCGGCGACGGCGTCAACGACGCCCCCGCGCTGGCCGCCTCCCACGCCGGGATCGCGATGGGCAAGGCAGGATCCGACCTCGCGCTGGAGACCGCGGACGCCGTCGTCGTTCGCGACGAACTCGCCACCATCCCCGCGATCATCCAGCTTTCCCGGACCGCTCACCGGCTCGTCGTCCAGAATCTGGTCATCGCCGGGTCGTTCATCACCGTCCTGGTCGCCTGGGATCTGATCGGCACCCTCCCCCTGCCCCTCGGCGTCGCCGGACACGAAGGGTCCACCGTCATCGTCGGCCTCAACGGCCTGCGCCTGCTACGCGAAGTCGCCTGGCCCCGCATCACCAAGAACGCCCCGTAAGTAAACGGACCATCCTGCCGCCCCCGCGCCGGGGGCGGCACGGCCGACATCGCCACCTCCTGGCGTCTCAGGGGACCCTGGTGAGGCCGGCCGCCGGGAAGGGAAGGCACATCGCGCCCCGACGGTCTCCCTCTTACCCCGTCGGGGAGGGTGTCCTGCCGTGGGAGCGCCATGAGCTCCGCAGGGGTGACAGGGGCAGGGATATGAGAAATCCGGTGGCGATGACGAGGGTGACGGTGCCGCCGGCGGCGAGGTTCCAGTGGGTGGAGATGGCCAGGCCCAGCGCGCAGGACGCCGTGCCCGTGAAAACAGAGAGAAACACGGTGGTGCCGACCCGGTCCGTCCACAGTCGGGCGATGGCGGTGGGGCCGACGAGGAGAGCCATGGTCAGCATGACGCCGATGGCGGGGGCGGTGACAACGATCACGGCCTCGACGAGGAGGAGCAGCAACAGGTCGAGCCCGGCCACCGGGTACCCGGCGGCACGCTGGCCTTCCCGGTCGAAAGCGCCGTGCAGCAGCTCTTTGTGAAAGGCCGTGAGCAGGAGCACGACGAGTGCGAAGACGCCGGTGGTCGTGACGAGTTCCTTGTCGGTGACGGTGATGAGGGAGCCTGTCATGAATGCTTCGAGGTTCCGGCTGAAGCCGTCGGCGGCGGAGAGCACGGCGACGCCGAGGGCGAACCCGGTGGCGAGCATGGCGCCGGTGGCGGTTGTGGCACCCTGGTCGGGGCGCCGGGACAGGGCGAGCACGCCCATGCAGGCAAGCAGCCCGGCAACCGCCCCGCCGAGGTAGATGTTGAGGCCGAGTACGGCGGCGACCGCTACGCCGGGGAACGTCGCGTGCGTCATGGCCATCGCGAAGAAACTCATCCGGCGCAGCACCACGTGCAGGCCGACGGCCCCGCACAGGCAGCCGACCAGGGCGGCCTCGGCGAGGGCACGGTGGGTGTAGGAGTCGAGCCAGCTCATGCCCGGTGTGCCTTTCGCATTGCGGTGCCGCCGAGCGCGAGTGCGTAGCCCGAGGCCATGAGCAGGACGACGGCGGGACCTGCGGCGAGGGGTAGGCCGTAGCCGACGGAGGCGTGGTAGCCGGCAGCCAGTCCGAGCCAGCCGCACAGCGCGCCGAACGCGGCGCCGGCAGCGGCGATCACCGGTACCCGGTGTGACAGGGCGCGCCCGAAGGCGGCGGGGAGGATGAGTAGGGCGATCACCAGGACGGTGCCGACCGAGCGGACCGCGGCGACGACGACCAGGGCGATCACCACATTGAGCGCCAGGTCGAGCAGCCCGGTCCGGTAGCCCATCGCCCGGGCGCCCTCGGGGTCGAACGCACGCAGGGTCAGGTGGGGGCCGAGGAAGGAGAGTGCGAGGAGGCACCCGGCCGCGAGCAGGCTGCTCTGCAGGACATCGGCCCATGTCACGGTCAGCACCTGACCGAAGAGGAATGCCGTCAGGTCGTGGTGGTAGTCGTGCTGCCGGGTCACGAGAATGACGCCGAGCCCGAACATTGCGGTGAGCAGCACAGTGAGCGCCGTGTCGTCGCTGACGCGCGGGGCCCGGGTGAGGCCGGTGAGGAGCACCGCGGTTGCCAGCCCGGCGAGCAGCGCACCCCAGAACACCCCGTCGGCGGCGCCCACGGCGAAGCCGATCACGACACCGGGGAAGACGGTGTGGGTGAGCGCGTCGGCGACGTAGGCGAGGCGGCGCAGCATCACGAACGTGCCCACCACTCCGCCGGCTCCGCCGAGAACGACCAGCTCGGTGAGGGCACGGGCCATGTACGGCAGGTGGAAGGGGTCGGTCAGCGCGCTCACAGGCCCGCCACGATCGTGCCTCCGTCGGACTCCAGGACCCGCCCGCCATAGCAGCGCCGGAGGTTGTCCGCTGTGAGCGTCCCCTCGACCTGACCGAAGCCGAATTGGCGGCCGTTGAGCAGGCACACCTGGTGGCAGAGTGTGCGGGCGACGGCCAGGTCGTGGGTGCTGACGACGAGGGCGGAACCCTGCGCTGCCAGGTGGCCGAGGGCACTGATCAGGGTGTCCCGGCTGAGCGCGTCGACACCGTTGAACGGCTCGTCTAGGGCCTGTCCGGCGGATCATGTGACTGTCGGGTCGATGGCTCGTTGTGCTCGGCATGGGGCGGGGTGATCTGAGTAATGCGGAGTGGGCCCGACTGGAGCCGCACTTACCGACGACGGGGCGTC
>NZ_JAVREQ010000033.1:0-61199 GCF_031845485.1 Streptomyces hazeniae | reverse complement strand
GCGCGTACGCGCACCGGTCCCACCCCCGCCGTTCGGGCCGGTCAGCTGCAGCCGCTGGTGGAGCCGCAGCCCTCGCAGAGGTAGCAGCTGCCCGCTCGGCGCATCTTGGTGCCGCAGGAGAAGCACAGCGGGGCGTCGGCGTTCAGGCCGAGCTGCATCTCCACCAGTTCAGTGGAGTTGTGTGCCTGCCGGGCCGGGTTCTGCGCGGCGGGCTGGTCGGCCGTGGGCGCGGACTGGGCCAGGCCCTCCGGGTCCAGCTCCTCCTCGCCCGGCTCGTAGGAGCCGGTCTCCAGGTGGCGCTGGCGCTCCTCGGCGGAGTGGATGCCGAGTGCGGAGCGGGTCTCGAAGGGCAGGAAGTCCAGGGCGAGGCGCCGGAAGATGTAGTCGACGATCGACTGCGCCATCCGCACGTCCTGGTCGTCCGTCATGCCGGCCGGCTCGAAGCGCATGTTGGTGAACTTCGAGACGTAGGTCTCCAGCGGGACGCCGTACTGGAGGCCGACGGAGACGGCGATGGAGAAGGCGTCCATCATGCCCGCGAGGGTCGAGCCCTGCTTGGACATCTTCAGGAAGACCTCGCCGAGACCGTCGTCCGGGTAGGAGTTGGCGGTCATGTAGCCCTCGGCGCCGCCGACCGTGAAGGAGGTGGTGATGCCGGGGCGGCCCTTGGGCAGGCGGTTGCGGACCGGGCGGTACTCGACCACCGTGGCCGGCTCCTCCTTCTTCTCCTCCTCCTTCTGCTTGGCGGAGAGCGGCTGGCCGACCTTGCTGTTCTCGACGTAGACGGCGAGCGCCTTGGTCCCGAGCTTCCAGCCCTGGAGGTAGATCTCCTCGACGTCCTCGACCGTGCTGGAGGCCGGCA
Organism: Streptomyces hazeniae; assembly: GCF_031845485.1. Lineage (NCBI taxonomy): Bacteria > Bacillati > Actinomycetota > Actinomycetes > Kitasatosporales > Streptomycetaceae > Streptomyces > Streptomyces hazeniae. Next base: position 60,337 of record NZ_JAVREQ010000033.1, on the reverse strand, counting down.
TGTTGACCGTCTTGGAGATGGCGCCGGAGAGGAACGGCTGCGCGGCCGCCATCATCCGCACGTGGCCCATCGGGGAGATGGAGCGCGCGCCCATGGCGCAGTCGAAGACCGCGTAGTGCGCGGGCTTGAGGCCGGGGGCGTCGACGACGTTGCCGTGCTCGGCGATGTGCTCGACGATCGCCTCGATCTGCTCCGGCTGGTAACCGAGGCGCTTGAGCGCCTTGGGCACCGTGTTGTTGACGATCTGCATCGAACCGCCGCCGACCAGCTTCTTGAACTTGACCAGCGCGAGGTCCGGTTCCACACCGGTGGTGTCGCAGTCCATCATCAGGCCGATGGTGCCCGTCGGCGCGAGCACGGAGGCCTGCGCGTTGCGGTAGCCGTTCTTCTTGCCCAGACGGACGACGTCCTGCCATGCCTCGGTGGCGGCGGCCCACACCGGGCTGTCCAGGTCGTCCATGCGGGGCGCCGCGTCGTTGGCGTCGGCGTGCTGCTTCATCACGCGCCGGTGGGCGTCGGCGTTGCGGGCGTAGCCGTCGTACGGGCCGACGGCACCGGCGAGTTCGGCGCTGCGACGGTAGGAGGTACCGGTCATCAGCGAGGTGATCGCGCCGGCGAGCGCGCGGCCGCCGTCGCTGTCGTACGCGTGGCCGGTGGCCATCAGCAGGGCGCCGAGGTTGGCGTAACCGATGCCCAGCTGGCGGAAGGCCCGGGTGGTCTCTCCGATCTTCTCGGTCGGGAAGTCGGCGAAGCAGATGGAGATGTCCATCGCGGTGATGATCAGCTCGACCACCTTGGCGAACCGCTCCGCCTCGAACGACTGGTTGCCGTTGTCGTCGTCCCGCAGGAACTTCATCAGGTTGAGCGAGGCCAGGTTGCACGAGGAGTTGTCCAGGTGCATGTACTCGCTGCACGGGTTGGAGGCGGTGATGCGGCCCGACTCCGGCGACGTGTGCCAGTGGTTGATGACGTCGTCGTACTGGATGCCCGGGTCGGCACAGACGTGTGCGGCTTCGGCCATCTTGCGGAACAGCGACTTGGCGTCGACCTTCTCGACGACCTCGCCGGTCATGCGGGCGCGCAGGGGGAAGTCCGAGCCGGCTTCCACGGCCTTCATGAACTCGTCGGTGACGCGCACCGAGTTGTTGGCGTTCTGGTACTGGACGGAGGTGATGTCGTCGCCGCCCAGGTCCATGTCGAAGCCCGCGTCGCGCAGCGCGCGGATCTTCTCCTCCTCCTTCACCTTGGTCTCGATGAAGGCCTCGACGTCGGGGTGGTCGACGTCCAGGACGACCATCTTGGCCGCCCGGCGGGTGGCGCCGCCGGACTTGATGGTGCCGGCGGAGGCGTCCGCACCGCGCATGAAGGAGACGGGACCGGAGGCGTTGCCGCCGGAGGAGAGCAGTTCCTTGGAGGAGCGGATGCGGGAGAGGTTGAGGCCGGCACCGGAACCGCCCTTGAAGATCATCCCCTCTTCCTTGTACCAGTCGAGGATCGACTCCATGGAGTCGTCGACGGAAAGGATGAAGCAGGCGCTGACCTGCTGCGGCTGCTTGGTGCCGACGTTGAACCAGACCGGGGAGTTGAACGCGAAGACCTGGTGGAGCACGGCGTAGGCCAGCTCGTGCTCGAAGACGTCGGCGTCCTCCGGGGAGGCGAAGTAACCGTTCTCCTCGCCGGCCGCGCGGTAGGTCTTCACCACGCGGTCGATGAGCTGCTTGAGGCTGTGCTCCCGCTGCGGGGTGCCGACCGCGCCGCGGAAGTACTTGCTGGTGACGATGTTGACCGCGTTCACCGACCAGAAGTCGGGGAACTCGACGCCACGCTGCTCGAAGTTGACCGAGCCGTCGCGCCAGTTGGTCATGACGACGTCACGGCGCTCCCAGTTCACCTCGTCGTACGGGTGCACGCCGGGGGTGGTGTGGATGCGCTCGATGCGCAGACCCTTGTTCGCCTTGCCGCCCTTGGCGCGGGAGCCGCGTGCCGGGCCGCTCGTCGTCTCTGTCATTCCGCCTCCCTGTACGGGCATAACGCCCCGTGTGCCCCGGTTCTTCCCGGAACGCGAATTTCTGATCATCGACCGGTCGGCCCTGCGGGCCGCCGGCCAGGTTTGACGCCGTGCCGCTCAGTCGGCGGCGGCAGTGGGCGCGGGCACGTCGAGGCCCCCGTGGTCCTCGACGGGTCCGGCTTCCTCGGCGGGCGGCCGGGCCTCGCGGAGCTCCGCGACAGCGGCCTCGAAGTCCTCGAGCGACTCGAAAGCCCGGTAGACGGACGCGAAGCGCAGATAGGCGACAAGGTCCAGGTCCTGGAGCGGACCCAGTATGGCGAGGCCCACGTCGTGCGTGGACAGCTCCGCGCTTCCGGTTGCTCTGACCGCTTCCTCGACGCGCTGGCCGAGCTGGGCGAGCGCGTCCTCGGTGACGGGGCGACCCTGGCAGGCCTTGCGGACTCCGGCGATCACCTTGTCCCGGCTGAACGGTTCGGTGACACCGCTCCGCTTGATCACCATCAGTGACGCGTTCTCCACCGTGGTGAACCGGCGCGAGCAGTCGGGACACTGCCGGCGGCGCCGGATCGCGGTGCCGTCGTCGGTGGTGCGGCTGTCGACCACGCGGCTGTCCGGGTGCTTACAGAAGGGACAGTGCATCGTTCCCGAACCCTCCCGTGAACCCTCGCCGTGCATGCCTGGAACACCCTGAGGAGACCGCGCGGGACCCCTCGGGACGTGCCACCAGCATAGTCCACGCTCACCCCAAGAGAGGCGGCGGGACCACAACTTGTGGTGGCCGACGCCAATCTAACCACTAGATCTGGTGCCCGCTGCACTACCCGGCGGTACGCGTGTCGTGGCGCGCGACGGCGTCGAGCGTACGCTGCGGCGAGCAGGGCGCCCGCAGCGGGGCGGGCGCGGCGAAGCGGCCACGGCGTGTCGCGGCGCGCCACGGGAGAACCCGCCCCAGGGGCGGGCGGCGCACCTCGCAATACACGCAGGCGCATGATCACGAAAGGTGAATGCCGATATTTCACTCGAACGTGTGTTTGGCGCAACCTTTCGAAACCAACTACCGTTGAGCCACAGGGAGAACCGCACGAGAGGGGCCGTCATGACCACCGCAGACACCGCGACCATCACCGCCGACGACCGCGCCGTACTCGGCGACGGCGAGGACGCGGCGGCCGACCGCGACGGCACGGGCGCCGATCGGCCGGCCCCCCCGGCCACACGCTCCTTGCCGGGCAGGCCACCCGGCGTCCGGGCCGACAGCTCCGGTCTCACCGACCGGCAGCGCCGGGTGATCGAGGTGATCCGCGACTCCGTGCAGCGACGCGGGTACCCACCGTCGATGCGGGAGATCGGGCAGGCGGTCGGCCTGTCCAGCACCTCCTCGGTGGCGCACCAGCTCATGGCGCTGGAGCGGAAGGGCTTCCTGCGCCGCGACCCGCACCGCCCCCGGGCGTACGAGGTCCGCGGCTCCGACACCCCCAGCACCCAGACCGCGGACACCACGGGCAAACCGTCCGCCTCGTACGTGCCGCTGGTCGGCCGGATTGCCGCCGGCGGTCCGATCCTCGCCGAGGAGTCCGTCGAGGACGTCTTCCCGCTGCCGCGTCAACTCGTCGGCGACGGAGAGCTGTTCGTGCTCAAGGTCGTCGGCGACTCGATGGTCGACGCCGCGATCTGCGACGGCGACTGGGTCACCGTGCGCCGCCAGCCGGTGGCGGAGAACGGCGACATCGTCGCCGCGATGCTGGACGGCGAAGCGACCGTCAAGCGCTTCAAGCGGGAGGACGGACACGTGTGGCTGCTCCCGCACAACGCCTCCTACCAGCCGATCCCCGGCGACGAGGCGACCATCCTCGGAAAGGTCGTCGCGGTCCTGCGCCGCGTCTGACGGCCCGCAGCCTCACTCCCTGAACGAGCCCCGGAACACCTGCGCCGGTTCCGGGGCTCTGCTGCGCCCGCACGACGGGACCGCTCCGGCGACGGAGCGCAGTGTGGCGCGGCGGGTGTCCACGTCGCCCCGCCGACACGCGCACCGCTGCGCCGCCCGCCCTCAGCCTTCGGCCCGGGCCGCCGCGTCGATGGCGGCCAGCGACCGGCGCACCTGGTTGCGGTCGGTGGTGTACCAGAAGTCCGGCATCGACGCCCGCAGGAACGACCCGTAGCGGGCCCGCTCCAGCCGGGGGTCCAGCACCGCCACCACGCCGCGGTCCCCCGCCGCGCGGACCAGCCGCCCGGCGCCCTGGGCCATCAGCAGCGCCGCGTGCGTCGCCGCGACGGCCATGAAGCCGTTGCCCCCGCCTTCCTCGACCGCCTTCTGGCGGGCGCTCATCAGCGGGTCGTCCGGGCGCGGGAAGGGGATGCGGTCCATCACCACCAGCTGGCAGTTGACGCCGGGTACGTCCACGCCCTGCCAGAGCGACAGCGTCCCGAACAGGCAGGTCTCCGGGTCCTCGGCGAAGGTGCGGATGAGCTCGCCGAGGGTCTCCTCGCCCTGGAGCAGGACCGGCATCTCCAGCCGGCCGCGCAGCGCCTCGGCCGCCGCCTGTGCGCCTCGCATCGAGGAGAACAACCCGAGCGTACGGCCACCCGCGGCCTCCACCAGTTCGGACAGCTCGTCGAGCATGTCGCTCCGGGACCCCTCCCGTCCGGGCGGGGACAGGTGCTTGGCGACGTACAGGATGCCCTGCTTGCGGTAGTCGAACGGCGAGCCGACGTCCAGTCCGCGCCAGCGCGGGAGTTCGGCGTCCTCGACCGACTCCTCCTCGCTCTCCTGGGCCTCCTGCGCCTGCCGCGCCTGCCGCCCCTCGGGGGCCAGACCGAGCGAGGCCCCGACGCCGTCGAAGTCGCCGCCGAGTTTCAGCGTGGCCGAGGTGAGCACGACGGAGCGGTCCTCGAAGAGCTTCTCCCGCAGCAGCCCGGACACGGACAGCGGCGCCACCTTCAGGGAGGCGCCCCAGCGGTCGTGGCGCTCGCACCAGACCACGTCGTACTCCGAGCCGTGCGTGAGGCGTTCGGCGACGTCGTGGACGCTCTCGATGGAGGCCATCGCCTGCTTGCGGACGGCGTCCTCGTCCTGGACCGAGCGGTCGCGGGTGTCGCCGAGCGCGGTGATGCACAACCGTGCGGCGTCCCGGAGGGCCGCCAGCACGTAGCCCAGGTCCTCGGGGATCTCCTCCAGCCGGCCGGGCAGCGCGAGCTCCATCAGCCGCTCGAATCCCTCGGAGGCGGTCTGCAGCCGGTCGGCGGCCTTCTCGTCGACGAGCTTGGCGACGCGGCGCACCGCGCGGTTCACACCGCCGGGCGTCAGCTCGCCCGTGGCCACGCCGGTGACGCGGGAGACCAGCTCGTGCGCCTCGTCGACCACCAGCACGTCGTGGTTCGGCAGGACGGGTGCGCCCTCGATGGCGTCGATGGCGAGCAGCGCGTGGTTGGTGACGACGACCTCGGCGAGCTTGGCGCGTTCCCGGGCGGCCTCGGCGAAGCACTCGGCGCCGTAGGCGCAGCGGCTCGCGCCGAGGCACTCGCGGGCGGACACCGACACCTGCGCCCAGGCGCGGTCGGAGACGCCCGGGGTGAGGTCGTCGCGGTCGCCGGTCTCGGTGTCGTCCGACCAGTCGCGCAGCCGGAGCAGGTCCTTGCCCAGCTTGCTGGTCGGTGCGGCGGCCTCGAACGGGTCGAAGAGGCCCTCCTCCTCGTCCTGCGGGACGCCCTCGTGCAGTCGGTGCAGGCAGAGATAGTTGGACCGGCCCTTGAGCATCGCGAACTCGGGGCGCCTGCGCAGCTCGGGGTGCAGGGCGTCCACGGTGCGCGGCAGGTCGCGTTCGACGAGCTGCCGCTGCAGCGCCAGGGTGGCCGTGGCGATCACCGCGCGGTCGCCCTGGGCGAGCACGGGCACCAGGTAGCCCAGGGACTTCCCGGTGCCCGTCCCGGCCTGGACCAGCAGGTGGCTGCCGTCTTCGACGGCGTCCGCGACGGCGCGTGCCATGGCGACCTGACCGGGGCGCTCCGTGCCCCCGACGGCTTCGACGGCGGCGTGCAGGAGATCGGAGAGGTCAGGCTTGCTCATAGGGCTGACAGCCTACGCGGCGCCGCTGACATCGGGGCTCCGGTCCGGGGCGATCCGGCCACGCCGCCGCCCGGGGCACGGGGCGGTGCGTGGCCCCGGGGCACGGGCGGTGCGTCCCCCCGGTCACGGGCCGTGCAGCGGGTTGGGCACCGTGCCGTGCACCGCGGCGTGCGGCCGTTCGCTGCGGTCCCGGTAACCGTCCGCGTGCAGCCGGTTGCGGTTGAGGCAGAGCCGCTCGATGCGCGGGGTGAGCATGTCGAACGTCTCGAAGCGCTCCTTCAGCTCGGGGAAACGGCGGTGGTAGCGCCGCACCTCGTCCCGCACGAGTGCCCAGAAGACGTGTTCGGGCACGCCGAGCTGGTCCTCGCACAGCGGCGCCAGGTAGCGGAAGACGCCGACGAGCAGACCCGCGTGGATGAACTGCGGCAGGAAGGACGGCTCCTCGGTGAGCAGCACCTCGCGGACGTCCGCCGGCATCGACGCGTGCTCGGGCAGGCGCAGAGCGCTGACGTTGACGTCGTCGACGAAGTCCTTGACCGCGAGGCGCACCGGCACGTCGTCCCCGTCGAAGACCACGATGGCGTTCTCGCCGTGCGGGGAGAAGACCGTGCCGTAGCGGTAGAGGAAGTGCAGCAGCGGCGGGAGCAGCGCGGCGAAGAGGTTCTGCAGCCACGCGGTGGGCTCCAGGCCGGAGCGGGCGACGAGTTCGGCGGTCAGGGCGCGGCCGGCCGGGTCGGTGTGCAGCAACGCGGCGAGCGTGCGGGCGCGTTCGCCGCCGTCGAGGCGGGGCGGCAGCGGCTCGCGCCAGATGCAGCCGAGCAACTCGCGGTACTGGTACGGCACCTGGGGCAGCGCGTCGTACACGGGATGCGGGACCGTCACCGACGCGACCTCGCCGAGCAGGATCACCCGGCACTCGTCGCGCAGGAAGGGGTCACCGTCCCGCAGCCCGTGCACCCAGGCGGTGACGGCGGGGGCCGCCAGGGTCCGTTCGGTGGGCAGGCCGCGCCAGACGAGGGTGTTGAGGACGGACAGCGGCAGTTTGACGGTGTGCCGCTCGGGGTGGGCGGCGTTGAGGAAGGTGCGTACGGACTGCTGCGGCAGGCGTACGTCGTCGTCGGTCTCCAGAGGGACGATCGTGCCGCGGGCGATCTCGGCGGCGAAGAGGGGCGCGACGGTCTCCTCCCACTGCCAGGGGTGGACGGGGAGCAGCAGGTGCTCGCCGGGTACGAGGCCCCTGGCGCGGAGGATGGCGTCGAAGCGGCCCCGGGTGGCGGCGCCGAGTTCGTCCGCGTAGAGGCGGGCGGGGTCGGCCAGCGCCCGTACGCCGCGGTAGACGGCGAGCGAGCGGTGCACGGCGATCCACGGGAGGCGGCGCGGTGTGCGGGCTTCCGGTGCCCAGTCGGCGGTGTCCGAGGCGGAGAAGCCGACGCGTCCCTTGTTGGCGACCAGCCAGGGGTGGCCCGTCTGGTGCCCTTCGAGTTCGGCGTAGCCCAGGTCGGCGAGGTCTGCTGCGGGGAGCGCGGTGGCGTCGAGGCGGGCGTCGGCGGCCAGGGTGGCGGTGAGTTCGCGGATGAGGTGGCCGGTGGTGTCGCCGGACAGGCCGAGCAGGCCGTCGTGGGCGCGGGCGACGAAGTCGACCGGGTCGAGGGCCGGGGTGACGCTGTCCGGGTCGATGATCCAGTGCCCGTAGGCGCCTCTGCGGGCGTGGAAGCGCAGCGTGAGGTCGGGGTCGACGGCGACGCTGTGGGTGCCGTCCTCCTCGGCGTGCGGGCGGATGATCCGCTCGTAGGCGAATTCGGCGAGCATCTTCGTCAGCAGCCGCCGTGCGGCTCGCTCCCACGTGTCCTGATCGAGGCCGTGGGGCAGTCGCAGGGCGGAGGGGTGCTGGGGCACCGGAGGGTCTCCTTCTCGGGAAGTGTTCGCGGGGTGACGGTCAGCGGTCGCGGATCATCAGCGCGGCGCGCTTGTCGGGCAGGTCGACCTCGGCGGAGAAGCGGAAGCCCGCGCCGAGGAAGGCGGCCACGGAGGGCACGTTGCGGAGGTCGGGTTCGGCGAGGACCCGCCGGCAGGACGGCCGGTGCGCCAGGACCAGGTCCCCGACGGCCCGCAGGAGGGTGGTTCCCAGGCCGCGGCCGCGGTCGGTCACGCCGCCGACGAGGAGGTGGACGCCCGTGTCGTGGGGACGGGCGGGGTAGTGGCGCGCGAGGGGGTCCAGGTCGGCGCGGTAGACCTCCCAGTAGCTCATCGGGACGCCGTCGAGGACGCCCAGGCAGGGGGCGCTGCGGCCGTCGCCGTCGAGTTGGGCCCGCAGGTGCGAGGCGGTCGTCCCGACGGGCCCGGCGAGGTCCCAGAACGCGGCCACTGCCGGATCGTTCATCCAGGCGGCGATCAGCGGCAGGTCCCGCTCCAGCCGGACCGGGACCAGTTGGAAGGTGCCCGCGGCGGTGTGCGCGGCCGCCCAGCCCGGGAGGTCGTCGAGCAGGTCGGATCCGCCGAGCGGGTCGCGCCCGCCGAACGGCTCCGCCCGGGTGCCGGCCGGGGCCGGGCAGCGGTTTCCGGAGCCCGGCGCGCCCGCGGGCGGCGCCCCGGCACCCGCGTTGCGCTCGGCTACCAGCGCGGCCAGCCCTCCGGACAGGTCGACGTCCACGGTGTCGGCCTCCGGGTCCGCGACCTGGTCGCGGCCGGAGTCCGCTGCCCGCGACGGATGCGGAGCCGGAAGTTCCATGGGGTTCCTCGGGGGTCCGGGGCCGGCCGGCGCTCAGAGGGCGAGCGGGTTGGCGACGGTGACGTAGACGGACTGCGTGTCCACCGGCCCGACCAGTTCGTCCATGCCGTGCAGGCGGGTGAGGAGGTTGGCCTTGCAGCGCAGGGTGGGCGTGCCGAGCAGCAGTGCGGGCAGCGGGGACACCGGGCCGCCTCCGGAGGGGGACGCCTCGCCCTGGAGGAACTGCCGGAACGCGGCGAGCAGCAACGGTTCTCCCGCCAGGCCCTGGGAGCCGAAGGCGCCGATGAGGCCGAGCACGTTGTTGATGCCGAGGTAGTACGCGAAGCGCTCGTCGGTGACGTCGTCGGCCACGAAGGAGTCGCTCGCCACCCCGGCGCCCGGAAGCCGCCGCTGGATCTCCTCGCGCCGGGAGGCGCGGAAGTAGTAGCCCTGGTTGTCGCGGTAGCGGCCGCCGCACGGCCAGCCGTCCCTGTCCAGCAGCACCAGGGTGTTCTGCTGGTGGGCCTCCAGGGCGATGCCGGCGTGGGCGTCGAGCCACAGCACGGGCCGCACCACCCGTTCCAGGTAGCGCAGGAACCACTCGGCGGCGACCGCCGCCACCGGCCGGTCGGTTCGCGCGGCGAGGCCCTCGACGACGTCGGCGAGCCGCGAGCGCAGCCGGTCGCCCGGCAGGCCGGGCCAGGGCCGCGGGGAGGTGAGTGCGGCGATGCACACGGCGTCGTCGTGCGGGCCGAACGGATTGTGCCGGATGACGGTGTCCAGGCCGGGCACGGGACGTCCGGCGGGGTCGTCGACACCCAGCCAGGCCGGGTCGCGGACGATGTCGAAGCCCGGGTGGGCCTTGCGCCAGCGGGCGGCCAGCCCGGTGCGCAGCAGGCGGTGGATCTCCACCCCGCGCAGCGCCTCCTTGCGGAGGTTCTCCCGCCGGGAGTTGGTGATGCGCAGGCCCAGCGAGAGCTTGAGCATGGCGTCCGCTCCGGGCCGGTGGACCGTGCGGACGGAGGAGGTCGGGAACCAGGGCTCGCCGGCGGGGCCGAGGTCGCGCAGGAGCCCGGCGTCCAGCAGGCGGGCCGCCTCGGGCCGGTACCGCAGCTCCCGGGCCTGCCAGGGGTGCAGGGGCAGCAGCGCGCACCCCTCCGGCAGGGCGGCCGCCACGTCCTCACCGGCGAGGAGTTCGACGAGCCGGGAGGCGGGCACGGGCGCGGCGCCGCCGCGGTCCGGGTCGCCCGGCCCGTCCTGGTACCAGGCCGAGTCGGTGGCGAGCACGGAGGCGTCGACGGCCATCCAGTGCAGCGGGAAGGAGCCCCGCAGCTCGGGGGAATAGGCCTGCGCCTCGGAGTCGGACAGGCCCTCGCGGCTTTTCGGCGTGGGGTGCACGGGGTGGCCCAGGACGAGGGACTGTTCGGCCTCGAGGAAGAGGTCGCCGTCCGCTGCCGGTCCCGGCTCGGCACGGCGGCCGGCGAGGAACTCCGTGCTGCGCCGCACCGAGTCCGCGACCCGGGCGACCAGCGCCGCGCTCTCCCCGGTGGGGACGACCGTGCGGCCGCCGGCGCGGTGTGCGCCCTCACGGCCGAGGAGCGCGGCCAGGAGCACGGCGTCGACCGGTTCGGCGTCCGCCGGCACGCCCTCCAGACGGGCGGGCCCGAAGCGGTGCCACCCGGTCGCCGACCAGTGCAGCACGGGCACGCACAGGGCGGTTCCGGTCGCCTCCAGGGCGATACGGAGCGTACGGTCGGCGGGTTCCGGCAGGTCGTTCTCCCGGACCCAGCACCGCAGGAGGCTCTCCGCCCCGGCGGCGTCGGCGACGGCGGCCGGGTCGGACTGTTCCAGCGGGTCGGACGTCGCCAGGACGTCCCCGTGCCGCGCGTCGTCGGCGAACCGCCGTGGCTGGCGCGGTACTTCGGGCCGGTCGAGCCCGGCGATCCGCACACCGCCGGCAGGGCCGCCCTCGGCCGTCGTGGGCTCAGGTCCGGAGCTCGCGTTCACTGGTGTCTCCCGTGCTGTCGCTTCGGCCCGCGCGCGAGCCACTGGTCCCCTGACTGTCAACGACCGAGAGGGCGTCGGATCACGGCCGGGGACGAGATCGTCCGCCGGCCGGCGAAACGGCCGCGCCTCGTGCGGAACCGGGGACCCTGTGTCCACCGTCCCCCCGTTGACCGGGCATAGTGGGGGCCGCCCCGCTCCGGCGAGGGCCGTGACCCGTCAGTGACGGCGCGTCACGCGACAGCGAAGCGATTTTCAGGGGGAGTTCACGCATGTCATCCACGGGTAGTCCGGCACGCCGTCGGCGGGGCGTGCTCGCGGGGGCGGCGGCAGCCGCCGCACTCGCGCTGACCGCGACCGCCTGCGGCCCGGAGGAGGCTCCGGTCGATCCGAAGCCCAGCGCGACCGCGGAACAGCCCGGCCAGGACCTGCGCGAGGAACTGGGGCTGCCGGACAAGCTGCCCGAGGACCTGCCGGCCGCGCTGCAGGACCTGGACAAGTGGCGCAACGGGGCCTGGAAGAACTGGGACCGGGAGGACTGGCTGCGCGAGGCGCGGGAGTTCATCAACCCGATCATCGAGGACTACTGGGACCCGGACCGGATGAAGGACGCCGAGGAGAGCGAACGGGACGTCGACGAGTCCGAGATCGACGAGGGCGTCACCGACCCGGAGCCCGCCGCGGTCGAGGCGGAGGAGGTGCCGCTGCCGTACACGGAGAAGGCGCCGCCCGTCGGCAAGGTACTGATGGAGACCCCGCAGGGCCCGATGGTCTGCTCGGGCACCGTGGTGAAGGACCCGGCGAACCCCGGCAAGTCCAACCTGGTGGCGACCGCGGGCCACTGCGTGCACGCCGGTGGGAAGGGCGGCTGGTTCCGCAACGTGGTCTTCGTGCCGCACTACAACAACGGCGGCCTGGCACCCGCCGAGCTGGGCAAGGGGACCCCGGACCAGGTCTCCCCGCACGGCATCTGGTGGGCCAAGCACGCCCGCACCACCACGCACTGGATCGAGAGCGGCGCGAGCACCGGCGGCGCCGGCGCGCCCCAGGACTTCGCCATGCTGAAGGTGCAGCCGGAGAACAAGAGCGCCAACGGCGGCAGGAGCCTGGAGGAGACCGTCGGTGGCGCCGTGGAGATCGACTTCGGCACGCCGGGCGTGCAGAGCATCGAGAGCCTGACGGCGAACGGCTACCCGGCCGCCCCGCCGTTCAGTGGCGAGCGCATGTTCCGCTGCACGGACGGGCCGGGCCGGCTCACCCTGGACCCGTCGCAGCCCACGATGTACCGGATCGGCTGCACCATGACCGGCGGTTCGTCGGGCGGCGGCTGGCTGAGCGCGGACGGCGAGCGTCTGCTGTCGGTGACCTCGATCGGGCCGCTCACCCACGACTGGCTGGCGGGCCCCCGCCTGGGCGACGAGGCCGAAGGGGTGTTCGACGCGGTCAGTTCGCTGAGCTGACGGGACGCGCTGCGGGCCGCAGAGCGGCCCGCAGCGGCTCACGCAGCGTGAAGGCCCGGTTCCGGGAGGCCGGTTCGGCCTCCCGGAACCGGGCCTTCAGCGTGAGTGCGGCACCCGGGCGGGTGCGGTCAGGCCTGGCCTGCCGGTTCGAACGCGCGGAGTTCGGCGGCCAGTTCCTCGTGCACCCGCACCTTGAGCAGCGTGCCCTCCTCGGTGTGCGCCTCGGAGAGCACCTCGCCCTCGGCGTAGGCGCGGGCGACGAGGGCTCCGTGCGTGTAGGGCACCAGCACCTCCAGCTCGACCGACGGGCGCGGCAGCTCCTCGTCGATCAGGGCCAGCAGCTCGTCGACGCCCTGCCCGGTGCGCGCGGACACCACCAGGGCGCGCTTCTCCTGGCGGAGCAGGCGCTGCAGGACGAGCGGGTCCGCCGCGTCCGCCTTGTTGACCACGACGATCTCGGGCACCTCGGTGGCGCCGACGTCGCGGATCACCTCGCGGACCGAGGCGAGCTGCTCCTCCGGAGCGGGGTGCGAGCCGTCCACCACGTGCAGGACGAGGTCCGAGTCGGCGACCTCCTCCATGGTGGAGCGGAACGCCTCGACCAGGTGGTGCGGCAGGTGGCGCACGAACCCGACGGTGTCCGCCAGGGTGTACAGCCGCCCGCTGGGCGTCTCGGCCCGCCGTACCGTCGGGTCGAGGGTGGCGAACAGCGCGTTCTCCACCAGCACGCCCGCGCCGGTGAGGCGGTTGAGCAGAGAGGACTTGCCGGCGTTGGTGTAGCCGGCGATGGCGACCGAGGGCACCTTGTGCCGTCGGCGGTCCTGCCGCTGGATGTCGCGGCTGGTCTTCATCTCCGCGATCTCCCGGCGCGCCTTCGCCATCTTCTCGCGGATGCGCCGCCGGTCGGTCTCGATCTTGGTCTCACCCGGACCACGGGTGGCCATGCCGCCGCCGGCCGAGCCGGAACCGCCACCACCCATCTGCCGGGACAGCGACTGGCCCCAGCCGCGCAGCCTGGGCAGCATGTACTGCATCTGGGCCAGCGCCACCTGCGCCTTGCCCTCCCGGGACTTGGCGTGCTGGGCGAAGATGTCCAGGATCACCGCGGTCCGGTCGACCACCTTGACCTTGACGACGTCCTCGAGGTGGATGAGCTGTCCGGGGCTGAGTTCACCGTCGCAGACGACGGTGTCGGCGCCGGAGGCGATCACGATGTCGCGCAGCTCCTCGGCCTTGCCGGAGCCGATGTACGTGGCCGGGTCGGGCTTGTCGCGCCGCTGGACGACGCCGTCGAGGACCTCGGCGCCGGCGGTCTCGGCGAGTGCGGCCAGTTCCGCGAGGGAGTTGTCCGCGTCCTGCGCGGTGCCGGAGGTCCACACGCCGACGAGCACCACGCGCTCCAGGCGGAGTTGCCGGTACTCGACCTCGGTGACGTCCTCCAGCTCGGTGGAGAGGCCGGCGACCCGGCGCAGTGCGGCACGGTCGGAGCGGTCCTGCTGCTCCCCGTCACGTGCGGCGTCCACGCCGTCACCCCAGGCGACGTCCTCCTCCATCAGGGCGTCGGCGCGGCGGTTCGACTCGGCGAGGCGCTGGCCGGGTTCAGGAAGGGAGGAAGAGGGGGTCATTGGATCCTTACGTCGAGGCGGGTGGGCCGACGGACGGTGCGCTTCCGCCGTTCTGTCCGGAGGAACGCCCGCGATGCCGGGATGATTCCCCGGAAACCGGGTGACCGGCCGTCGCTGTCGATAGTGACACGCCGCCGTCCCCGCGTCACCAGGATTACCGCGGCCCGGCCGCCTGCCGGACGACCGGGCGGCGGCGGGGCGGAGCGGCGGCGGGGCGGGCGCGGCGGTCAGCCCGCCGGGAGCCGGTGGACGGCCCGGGACACGTCGTAGACGCCCGCCACCCGCCGCATGGCACGCATCAGCGCGGGCAGCCCCGCGGCGTCGGGGAGCTGGAGCGTGTAGGTGTGCCGTACACGCTGCTCGCACGGCGGCTCGACCGCGGCGGAGATCACCGCGGCGCCCTGGGCGGCGATGGTCTCGGTGAGATCGGCGAGCAGCTGGGGACGGCCGAAGGCCTCCGCCAGAAGAGTGACGCGGCAGCCCGCGGTGCGCTTGTCCCAGCGGACGGCGACGGGGCGGCGCCCGGCGGCGGCCATCCGTACCACCGTCTGGCAGCTGTCGCGGTGCACGGTGACGGCTCCGCCCCGGACCGGGAAGCCGGTGACGGCGTCGGGCGGGACGGGCGTGCAGCAGCGTGCGAGGCGTACCGGGGTCTCCGGGTGGCCGGTGACGACGCTGGGGCCTTCGGCGGCGGGCCCACCCCGGCGGCGGGGACGGTCGGGGCGGCCGGGGGCCTCGGGCGCGCCCGAGGGGGCGGGCCGTGGCGGGGCGGGCGGCTCGGCGGGATGCCCGGCGAGCCACTGGCGGATGGCGATGCGTGCGGCGGGCGTACGGGCGTGGGTGAGCCACTCGCGAGCCGGGGCGTGCGCGCCGGGTGTGTGCGGGGGCGCGAGGAAGAGCTGCACGGTGTCGCCGTCCCGGAGGGCCGTGCTCAGCGCGGCGAGACGGCCGTTGACCCGGGCGCCGATGCAGCGGTGGGCGGCCTCGCCGTGCAGGACGTAGGCGGCGTCCACGCAGCTCGCGCCGGCGGGCAGAGGCAGTGCGGGGGTGCCGCCCGCGGCGTCTCCGGCCGGGTAGACGGTGATCTCGCGGTCCTCGGCGAGCTCGTCCCGCAGCTCGGTCCAGAAGGTGTCCGGGTCGGCGGCCTGGCTCTGCCAGGCCAGCAGGCGGGACAGCCAGCCGGGACGGGTGGGGTCGGCGCGTTCCGCGTCGGCGCACTCCGCCGCCACGGCGTCGGCCGTCGTGTCGGCGGCGCCCGCGGCGCGGTGCGGGTCGCCGAGGGCGATGACGCCCGCTTCGGCGACGCGGTGCATGCGGTGCGTGCGCACCAGCACCTCCGCGACCCTGCCGTCGGCGTCGGCGAACGCGGTGTGCAGCGACTGGTAGAGGTTGAACTTGGGCGCGGCGATGAAGTCCTTGAACTCCGACATCACCGGGACGAAGCAGGTGTGCAGTTCGCCGAGTGCCGCGTAGCAGTCGGCGTCCCCCTCGACCAGCAGCAGCAGCCGCCCGAAGTCGCTCGGCCCGAGCGTGCCCCGCTTGTGGCGCAGCCGGTGCACGGAGAGCAGGTGCCGCGGCCGGATCAGCACCTGCGCCTCGACGGAGGCCGCCCGCAGCACCTCGCGTACCGAGGCGGCGACGGCGGTCAGCGGGTCGGGCCGCGCGGTGTGCTCGCGCACCAGGTGCTGTGCGCGGCGGTGGTCCTCGGGGTGGAGCACGGCGAAGACCAGGTCCTCCAGCTCCCGCTTCAGCGCCTGCACGCCGAGCCGTTCGGCGAGCGGGATGAGCACGTCGCCGGTGACGCGGGCGATCCGGGCCTGCTTCTCCGGCCGCATCACGCCGAGGGTGCGCATGTTGTGCAGCCGGTCGGCGAGCTTGATGGACATCACGCGGACGTCGCTGCCGGTGGCGACGAGCATCTTGCGGAACGTCTCGGGCTCGGCGGCGGCGCCGTAGTCGACCTTCTCCAGTTTGGTGACGCCGTCGACCAGGTGGGCCACCTCGTCGCCGAAGCCGTCCCGTACCTGAGCCAACGTCACCTCGGTGTCCTCGACGGTGTCGTGCAGCAGGGAGGCCGTCAGTGTCGTGGTCTCGGCGCCGAGTTGAGCGAGAATCAGCGTCACGGCCAGCGGGTGCGTGATGTACGGGTCGCCGCTCTTGCGGGTCTGACCGCGGTGCGAGGACTCGGCGAGGACGTAGGCGCGGCGCAGTGCGTCCAGGTCGGCGCGGGGATGGTGGGCGCGGTGCACCTGCGCGACGTGCTCGATCGCGTCCGGCAGCGTGCCGCGGGTGGCAGACCTCAGGAGGGCGGCACGGCTGAGCTTCCGTAGGTTTCGCACCGCGTCCATGGGCACCTCCCGCTCGTGAACCCCGGTTTCGTCCCGGGGTCCGACTCTACCGAGCCCATCACGTGCTGCTCACCGCCTCCCGGCGGCAGTGAGAGGGATCACCCGGTCGAGCGACGTTTGTGCGGAAGTGAACGGCGGACACGGCTGTCGGAGCGACACCCGGGAGTGCGGCGGCGAGGGGTGACGGGGATTCAGGCCGGCGTGACGGGGCTTCAGCCTGGCGTGACGGAGCTTCAGCCGGCGAGCCAGGCCGGGTCGAGGACACCCTCGGCCACGATCACCGCCGGGCCCGTCATCTCGATCTCCCCGTCGGGGCGTTCGGTGATGACCAGACGTCCGCCGGGGACGTCGACGGTGTAGGTGACGGGTGCTCCGTCGGCGGCCGGGTCGGCACCGTCGCGGCGTGCGGCGGCGACCATCACCGCGCAGGCGCCCGTACCGCAGGAACGGGTCTCGCCGGAGCCGCGTTCGTGCACGCGGAGAGCGACGTGGCGCGGCCCGCGGTCGACGACGAACTCGACGTTGACGCCGTCGGGGTAGGCCGTCGCCGGGGTGACCAGCGGGGGGTCGAGCAGGCGCCCGGCGTGGGCCAGGTCGTCGACGAAGACGACGGCGTGCGGGTTGCCCATGCCGACGTGCCGGGCGGGCCGGCTGCGGTCGCCGACGGTCACCGTGACGTCGCCCTCGGGCAGCGCGGCACGGCCCATGCCGACGGTGACGGGTCCGGCGGCGAGGGCCCCGAACGCCCCGGTGGGTGCGTCCTTGGCGAGGTGGACCCGCCGCAGCCCGGCGCGGGTGGCCACGACGAGATCGCCGGGCGGCACCAGACCGGCACGGTGCAGGTAGCGGGCGAACACGCGGACGCCGTTGCCGCACATCTCGGCGATGCTGCCGTCGGCGTTGCGGTAGTCCATGAACCACTCGGCGTCGCCCGCCGTCTCCCGGGCCTCGGGGTGCGCGGCGGAGCGCACGACGCGGAGCAGGCCGTCGCCGCCCACTCCGGCCCGGCGGTCGCACAGGCGCCGCACGGCGGCGGCGTCCAGAGCGAGGGCGCCGTCCGGGTCGGGGACGATCACGAAGTCGTTCTCGGTGCCATGGCCCTTGAGGAACGGCACGGGCTGCGCGGTGCTCACGGCATCGATCGTATCGGCAGACGTGGCCCGCGGGCGCGGCGCGCCCGGGGCGCCGGGGCCCGGGGAGTACTGACGGCCCGGGGCCCGAGCTACGGCGCAGCGCTCAGCCGGAGAGGCGGGCGACCCGCCACAGGGCGAGCGCGGCGAGGGTGCCGACCACGGCGGTGTAGGCGAGCACCACCCGCCAGTTCGCTCTCTCACCGGACCCCGGCGCGGGCAGGCCCGGCCAGACGTGCCCGACGCGCCGGGCGGCGATCACGCCCCATCCCGCGGCGCAGCAGCAGATCAGCAGGCCGAGCATGGCCACCACGGCGCCGGAACGGCCGCCGGGCTCGAAGGCCAGCGGGAAGGCGAACATGAGCGAGCCGAGGGCGCCCAATATCACGATGGGCGCGAGCTGCCAGAGCCGTAGCCGGCGCGGGGGCCGCAGTTCGTGCGGCTCGACCGGCGGGTCCTGGTCGGGAAGGTCCTCGTCGCCGATCTCGTCCCGGACCGCGGGGGTCGGGGAGTAGTCCAGGTAGACCCCGTACTCCACTGCGGACTCTTCGTCGTCACGAGGGCCGGCTGCCATCGCCACGTGCCCTCCACTCCTGCTGAACAACTCGAACGATGGTCGATGATGGCACGCCGGAAGGGCCGTCCAGCACGCTCAGGACGTCCCGATGCCATCACGTGATCAGGCTGTGACCGGTCGTTCGAGCAAGGCCAGTGCCGCGCCCGTCAGGTCGTCCCGCGCGGTGTCCGCACCGCTGAGCCAGTGCACCCGCGGGTCCCGCCGGAACCAGGAGTCCTGGCGGCGGGCGAAGCGCTTGGTGGCCCGTACGGTCTCCGCGCGGGCCGCGTCCTCCGTGCAGTCGCCCGCGAGGGCCGCCAGCACCTGCTGGTAGCCGAGAGCGCGGGACGCCGTGCGGCCCTCCCGCAGCCCTTCCCGTTCCAGCGCGCGGACCTCGTCGACCAGGCCGGCCTCCCACATCCGGTCGACCCTGCGGGCGATCCGCCCGTCCAGTTCGGGACGCGGCACCTCGACGCCGATCTGCAGCGTGTCGTAGACGGACTCGTGGCCGGGGAGGTTCGCGGTGAAGGGGCGGCCGGTGATCTCGATGACCTCCAGCGCCCGCACCACGCGCCTGCCGTTGCTGGGCAGGATGGCGCGCGCCGCCTGCGGGTCCGCGGCCGCGAGGCGGGCGTGCAGCGGACCGGACCCGCCCTCGGCGAGTTCGGCCTCCAGGCGGGCCCGGACGTCCGGGTCGGTGCCGGGGAACTCCATCACGTCGATGGCGCCGCGCACGTACAGACCCGAGCCGCCGACCAGCACCGGCACGCGGCCTGCGGAAAGCAGCCGCTCGATCTCCGCCCGGGCCAGCCGCTGGTACTCGGCCACACTGGCCGCCTCGGTGACGTCCCAGACGTCCAGGAGATGGTGCGGAACGCCTCGCCGCTCCGGCCCGGTCAGCTTGGCCGTGCCGATGTCCATGCCGCGGTAGAGCTGCATGGAGTCGGCGTTGACGATCTCGCCCCCCAGCCTGCGGGCCAGCTCGACGGCGAGATCCGACTTGCCGGCGGCGGTGGCGCCGACGACGGCCACGACCTGGCACGACGGCAGTGCTTCGGGGGTGCGGGATGGAGCTGTCACAGCGCCAGTCTCGCAAACGCGCGGCGGCTCGCTCACGGCGGGCGAGTTGTCACATGCCCGGATATGACCCAGGGTGGATATGGGCGATTTCGCCCGCTTCATCGTGAGCGCCCCACACTCTCAGCAGTCCACAGGAAAGGTGACCGCCATGAGCTTCATGGACAAGGTCAAGGGCATGCTCGGCCAGCACGGCGACAAGGCCGACCAGGGCATGGAGAAGGCCGGGAACACTCTGGACGAGCGCACCGGCGGGAAGCACAGCGACAAGATCGACACCGGCACGCAGAAGGGCCAGGAGGCGATGGACCGCTGGACGCAGGAAGGGGGCAAGGGCGGCGACCAGCCCGGAGGCCGCGGCGGCGGCAGCGCGGCCTGATCCGTCGCGCAACGGGGGCGACGGGGCAGCGGAGCGGGGGCGGCCGGCGGGCCGCCCCCGCTCTCGTACGTGTGTAGGCCACGACCGGACCCCACCCGGTCTCAGGACCAGCCGGCGACCAGGTAACCCACGCCGTACGGAGCGGCGTCGTACAGGAGCCGCCCGGTGAGCCCGGCGTCCTCCGCCGCCCCGGCCAGGACCTGCCATCCGGCGCGGCCGGACGCGCCCAGTTCGTACGCCTGCTCCTCGTCGAGCGCGAGGAGCGCGGACACGTCGGCGGCTCCCAGCGCCCTCGCCACCGACGCGTCGAAGTCGGCGGCGCGCGGGTCGAAGTAGCCCGGCGCCTTCAGCGTGCGGCACGTGGTGCCGTCGCCCATGACGAGAAGGGCCACACGGGGCGCCGATCCGGCGATCCGCCGCCCGGTCTCCGCACACCGCGCCCCGGCGAGCGGCTCGCCCACGCCCAGGCCCTCCACCGGCACGCCGGCCCACGCGGTGCGCTCGAGCAGCCAGCCGCCGACAGCCAGCGAGGGCGGGAGCTCGTGCGCCTGCGGAGCCACTTCGGAGGCGGGGCCCAGCGTCACGTCCAGGTCGACCCCGAAACCGCGGAACGAGCCGCGCGACCCCTGCGGGTACGGGCCCCGCGCGGAAGGCTCCGCCGGCCCGACGACGACCAGCCGGTCGGACCGGGCGGCGGCCAGCACCGCGAGCGCGTCGAAACAGGCGGCGCGCGCGTCGTCCATCTCGGGCGCGGCGCCCCCCGCGACCTCGGGCACCAGCAGCGGCGGACACGGGCACACGGCGGCGGCGACAAGCATGACGGCAGCTTACGACCCGCGCGCCGTGCGGCTCGTGAGACGCACGGCGCCGCGGACGGGTCACCCGGCACGGCCCGGCGGCCCGTACGAGCGGACCGGCCGGCAGCAGGGAGGCGTGGCGCGAAGGCTCAGCAGACGCTGCAGCCGCCGCCCGCGGACGCCGGCTGCGGCGCGGGAGCGCCGACGGTGGGCAGGCCGAGCATGACGCCGCCGCCCGCGGAAGCCGGCTCGGGCTCGGCGTTGCGCCGCTCCCAGGCGTCGCCCGCGCGGGTGCGGCGCACGGCCCGCGCCGGGCCCTCGGCGAGCAGGTGGTGCGGGGCGGCGTAGGTGACCTCGGTCTCGACCACGTCGCCGGGGCGTACCGGCTCCTCGGGGCGGGCGAAGTGCACCAGCCGGTTGTCCCGGGCACGGCCGGACAGCCGCCGGGTGGCGTCGTCCTTCCGGCCCTCGCCCTCGGCGACCATGACCTCCAGGGTGCGCCCGACCTGCTTCCTGTTCTCCTCCCAGGAGATCTCCTCCTGGAGCGCGACCAGCCGCTCGTAGCGTTGCTGGACGACGGCCTTGGGGATCTGGTCGTCCATCTCGGCGGCCGGCGTGCCGGGGCGCTTGCTGTACTGGAAGGTGAACGCCTGCGCGAAGCGGGACTCGCGCACGACGTGCAGCGTCTCCTCGAAGTCCTCCTCGGTCTCGCCGGGGAAGCCCACGATGATGTCGGTGGAGATCGCCGCCTCCGGGATCGACGCGCGGACCTTCTCGATGATGCCGAGGAAGCGGTCCTGCCGGTAGCTGCGGCGCATGGCCTTCAGCACCCGGGACGAGCCGGACTGCAGCGGCATGTGCAGCTGCGGCATCACGTTCGGCGTCTCGGCCATCGCCGCGATCACGTCGTCGGTGAAGTCGCGCGGGTGCGGGGAGGTGAAACGGACGCGCTCCAGCCCGTCGATCCGTCCGCAGGCACGCAGCAGCTTGCCGAACGCCTCGCGGTCACCGATGTCGCTGCCGTAGGCGTTGACGTTCTGCCCGAGCAGGGTGATCTCGCTGACGCCCTCGGCCACCAGCGCCTCCACCTCGGCCAGGATGTCGCCGGGCCGACGGTCCTTCTCCTTGCCGCGCAGCTGCGGCACGATGCAGAAGGTGCAGGTGTTGTTGCAGCCGACGGAGACCGAGACCCAGGCGGCGTACGGGCTCTCGCGACGGGTCGGCAGGGTGGAGGGGAACGCCTCCAGCGACTCGGCGATCTCGACCTGCGCCTCCTGCTCGACGCGGGCCCGCTCCAGCAGCACCGGCAGCTTGCCGACGTTGTGCGTGCCGAAGACGACGTCCACCCACGGGGCGCGCCGGACGATGGTGTCCCGGTCCTTCTGCGCCAGGCAGCCGCCGACGGCGATCTGCATCCCGGGGCGGGCGGCCTTCCTGGGCGCCAGCTGCCCGAGGTTGCCGTACAGCCGGTTGTCGGCGTTCTCGCGCACCGCACAGGTGTTGAACACCACGACGTCGGCGCCGTCGGCGCCCTCGGGGGCACGCTCGTAACCGGCGTCCTCCAGCAGGCCCGCCATCCGCTCGCTGTCGTGAACGTTCATCTGGCAGCCGAACGTCCGCAGCTCATAAGTCTTCGCACTCATCTCAGTCGACCAGGGTACGCCGTCCGCTGTGACGCACCTCCTCCCGTCCCGCACTCCCCCGCGGCGGCCCACCGATGGCAGGATGCGGCGGTCATGACCGCATTCCGCTTCCTCGCTCCCCGCCCCGGCGTCCCGGGGGGCCGCGCGCTCGGCGGCGCCGCCCTGCTCGTGGTGCTCGGGCTGCTCGCGTGGTGGCTGGTGCCCGCGGGCCCGGCCCAGCCGCGCGGCACGCTCACGTTCGCCACCGGCGTGCCCACCGGGGTGTACCAGCAGTACGGCTCGCTGCTGAAGCAGCGCCTGGCGCGGGACGTGCCCGGACTGAGCATGGAGCTGGTGCCGAGCCAGGGGTCGGTGCAGAACATCGACATGCTGGTCTCCGGGGAGGCCGACTTCACCATCGCCCAGTCCGACGCCGTGGCCGCCCATCTGAAGCAGGGCGGCGAGGGTGGGGACGGGCTGCGGGCGGTCGCGCGGCTCTACGACGACTACATGCAGCTCGTGGTCCCGGCCGAGTCTCCGGTCCGGGAGGCACGCGACCTGCGGGGACTGCGGGTCGGGATGGGCGAGGAGCGTTCCGGGGTCAGCCTGGTCGCCGGGCGGCTCCTGGAGGCGGCCGGTCTGGACCGGGAGCAGGACATCGACGCGGTCCCGGCGGGCATCGACGTCATGCCCGGCATGCTGGAGAGCGGGGAGCTGGACGCGTTCTTCTGGTCCGGCGGTCTGCCCACGGGCGCCATCGAGGACCTCGCCGTCGTGGACCACATCCGCCTGGTGCCGCTCGGCGCACTCATGTCGCGCCTGCACCGGATGGAGCCCGAGACCCGGCACTACCGGGCGGCGGTGATGCCGGGCGACGCCTATCCGAGCGTGCAGCAGGGCGAGCCGGTGGACACCATCGCGGTGAGCAACCTGCTGGTCACCACCGCGGACGCGGACCCGGCGGTGACCGAGGCCCTGACCCGTTCGCTGATCCGCAGCCGGGACACCATCGGGCAGCGGGTGCACGCGGCCCAGAAGGTCGACCTGCGGACCGCGATCTACACCGACCCGCTCCGCCTGCACACCGGGGCGCAGCGCTACTACCGGGCCGTCAAACCGTGACGGCGGCGCCGCGGGACGCGCACGGGGGTTCCGGCACCGGGCGGTGACGGGTACGGATGGCGTGGGGCCGCCCGCCGAACGACCCCGCTGGGGGCCGGTGCCCGCCGGCCCGCGCGTCCCTCCCGCCCGAGCGAAGGAGCCGCCGACATGCACGACGAACGCAGCACCGTCGAAGCCCGCCTGCGTCGCGTACTGGACGAACGGATCAGGCCCGCCGTGCACGGCTCGCCGGTGCCGCTGACGGTGGAGCGCTGGGAGGCGCCGGGTGAACCGGTGCCGGTGTCCGAGGGGCTGGCGGCGACGTACGGACCGGCGGCCGTGGGCGAGGAATGGGGGCCCGCCTGGGGCACCACTTGGTTCCGGCTGACCGGGCGGGTGCCCGCAAAGTGGGCCGGACAGCGGGTCGAGGCGCTGCTCGACCTCGGTTTCGACCGGGACATGCCGGGCTTCCAGTGCGAGGGCCTGGTGCACCGCGCGGACGGCGAGGTGGTGAAGGGCCTCAGTCCGCGGAACGCCTGGGCGCCCGTCGCCGCGCCGGCCGCGGGCGGCGAGGAGGTCGAGCTGTACGTCGAGGCGGCGTCCAACCCGGTCCTCAACACGCCGCAGACGCCGACGTACCAGGGCGACCGGCTCACCGCGGGCGGCGGCCCGCTGTACCGGCTCGGGCGGATGGACCTGGCGGTGTTCCGCCCCGAGGTGTGGGAGCTGGTCCACGACCTGGAGGTGGCGGATGCGCTGATGCGTGAACTGCCGCTGGAGGACGCCCGGCGCTGGGAGCTGCTGCGCGCCCTCGGCGAGGCGCTGGACGCCGTGGACCTGGCGGACGTCTCCGGCACCGCCGCACGGGGCCGGGAACGACTCGCCGGCGTGCTGGCGACGCCGGCCCGGCCGTCCGCGCACCGGATCAGCGCGGTGGGGCACGCGCACATCGACTCGGCCTGGCTGTGGCCGCTGCGGGAGACCGTGCGGAAGGTCGCGCGCACCGCGTCCAACACGGTGGCGCTGATGGAGGATCATCCCGAGTACGTCTTCGCGATGTCGCAGGCCCAGCAGTACGCCTGGCTCAAGGAGCACCGGCCCGAGGTGTACGCCCGGGTGCGGAAGAAGGTGGCGGACGGGCAGTTCGTGCCGGTCGGCGGGATGTGGGTGGAGTCGGACACCAACATGGTCGGCGGCGAGGCCATGGCGCGCCAGTTCCTCTACGGGAAGCGGTTCTTCCTCGAGGAGTTCGGGGTGGAGACGAAGGAGGTGTGGCTGCCGGACTCCTTCGGCTACACGGCGGCGATGCCGCAGATCGTGCACCTGGCCGGCTGCCGCTGGTTCCTGACGCAGAAGATCTCCTGGAGCCGCACGAACCCCTTCCCGCACCACACCTTCTGGTGGGAGGGCATCGACGGCACCCGGGTGTTCACCCACTTCCCTCCGGTCGACACCTACAACTCCGATCTGAGCGGCCGGGAGATGGCGCACGCGGCCCGCAACTACCGCGACAAGGGCGGCGGCACGCGTTCGCTCGCCCCGTTCGGCTGGGGTGACGGCGGGGGTGGCGCGACCCGCGAGATGCTGGCCCGTGCGGCCCGGCTGGCGGACCTGGAGGGCTCGCCGCGGGTGACCGTGGAACGGCCGTCGGCGTTCTTCGAGAAGGCCCACGAGGAGTACCCGGACGCCCCGGTGTGGGCGGGCGAGCTGTATCTGGAGCTGCACCGCGGCACGTACACCTCGCAGGCGAAGACCAAGCAGGGCAACCGGCACAGCGAGTCGCTGCTGCGCGAGGCCGAGCTGTGGTCGGCCACCGCGGCGCTGCGCGTCCCCGGCTTCGGCTACCCGTACGACGAACTGGAGCGGATCTGGAAGACGGTGCTGCTGCACCAGTTCCACGACATCCTGCCCGGTTCGTCCATTGCCTGGGTGCACCGGGAGGCGCGGGAGACGTACGCGCGTGTCAGGGCCGAGCTGGAGGCGCTGATCGACGCCGCGCAGCGGGCCCTGGCCGGGGAGGGCACCGAGGACGTCGTCTTCAACGGGGCTCCGCACGCCCGCAACGGCGTCCCCGGCGGCGGGGCGGCCCTGCCGGTCCGCGCCGGCGAGCCGGTGACCGCCCGGGAGCGGGACGGCGGCGGCTGGGTGCTGGACAACGGGCTGCTGCGTGTCGAGATCGACGACCGGGGCCTGGTCGTCTCCGCCGCCGACTACCTGGCCGCGCTGCGCGACGCCGTGCCGCCGGGAGGGGCGGCGAACCTGCTCCAGCTCCACCCGGACTTCCCCACCGCCTGGGACGCCTGGGACGTCGACTCCTACTACCGCAACAACGTCACCGACCTCACCGAGGCCGACGAGGTGTCGCTGTCCGCGAACGACCCGGGTGAGGCGACGGTGCGGGTGGCGCGCAGCTTCGGCAACGGCTCGTCGGTGGTGCAGCTGCTCACCCTGCGGGCCGGCGAACGGCGGCTGGACATCGACACGGAGGTGGACTGGCACGAGTCGGAGACCTTCCTCAAGGCCGCGTTCCCGCTGGACCTCAAGGCCGAGCGGTCCGCCGCGGAGACCCAGTTCGGGCACGTCTACCGGCCGACCCACACCAACACCTCGTGGGAGGCGGCCAAGTTCGAGATCTGCGCGCACCGCTGGATCCACGTCGCCGAACCCGTGTGGGGTGTGGCGCTGGTCAACGACTCGACGTACGGACACGACGTCACCCGGGACATCCGTGCGGACGGCGGCCAGACCACGACCGTACGGCTGTCGCTGCTGCGCGCGCCCCGCTACCCGGACCCGGAGACCGACCAGGGCGGCCACCGTCTGCGGTACGCCCTCGCGGTCGGCGCGGACGAGCCCGCCGCCGTGCGCGAGGGCCACTGGATCAACCTGCCGGAGCGTGTGGTGCGCGGCTCCGGCGCGTCCGTGCGGCCCCTGGTCGCCGTCGACGGCGAGCAGGTCGTGGTGGAGGCGGTGAAACTCGCGGAGGACCGCAGCGGCGACGTGATCGTGCGACTGTACGAGGCGCACGGTGGGCGGGCGCGGACAGCGCTGACGGCGGGCTTCCCGGTGCGGTCGGTGACCGAGACCGACCTGCTCGAACGGCCCCTGGACCCGCCGCTCGCCGACGTGGGTCCTCTCGTCGGCGACGGCACGGTGGAGCTGACGCTGCGGCCGTTCCAGATCGTCACGCTACGGCTGACGGCAGCGGGTTGACGGCTATGCGCTGACGGCTGCGTCGTCGGCCGTCGAGCTGACGCCACTCGGCCGCCGGGCGGGCTTCCGGAGAAGCCCGCCCGGCGGCGGGCGGCGGTCAGGCGTCCGCCGCCGTGAGGGCGCGCGCGCAGGCGCGCAGCGCCTCGGGCCGCGCCCCGTGGAACGCACCGGCCAGGTGGCCGTCCGGGCGTACCGCGAGCACGGTGTGCGCCGTCGCCCCCGGGTACTCCTCCATGACCACCAGCTCCGCCGCCAGCGGCAACGCCTCGACCGCCGCCGCCAGTTCGGGCATCAGCCCGGCCCGCAGCCAGTGCCGGCTGGCCCACACCCCCGTCCCCGGCGCGACGAGCGCCACCACCAGGTCGCCGCCGCGGCCGCCCAGCCGCTCCCGCAGCCGGGCGCGGGTGCCGTCCAGCAGGACCACCGGCACGTCCCGGACCGGTTCACCGGGCGCGGTGTCCGTACGCACGGCGTGCTTGCCGTCCACGGCGAGCGGCGAACGGTCGTACACGGGGGCGCAGCCGAGCGGTCCGCGGCCGAGATGACCGTCCGTCAGCAGTCCCAGAGGGCCGCCCGCGCCGCCCCCGGGCAGCAGCGTGCGCAGCCCACCCCCGCCTCGCCGTACGAACGGCAGCGCCTGGTCGACCGCGCGCAGCCGGGCGCCCACGGCGGCGCGGCGTTCGGCGGAGTAGCTGTCGAGGAGAGCCTCGTCCGCGTCCGTTTCGCGCGCGCCGTGGTGCCAGGCGAGCGCCAGCTTCCACGCCAGGTTGGCCGCGTCCCGCAGCCCCTCGTCGACGTTCTGCACGCCCAGCGCACCGGCCAGGTGGGCGGCGTCCCCGGCGAGGAAGGCCCGTTGCACCCGCCACCTGCGCGCGAGACGCTGGTGGGTCGCGTACACCCCGGTGTCGAGGAGTTCGTACGCCGGGGGCGCGTCGTCGGCCGACCCCTGATGCAGCAGCGCCAGCGTGGCGTGCACCCGGTCGAGCATCTCCTCCGGTGTGACCAGGTCGCCCCGGGGCGGCAGCAGCCAGTCCAGGCGCCAGGCGGCGTGCGGCAGCGGCCGGGCGGTCAGCTCCCCGCCCCGGCCGCCGGGGTCCCGGTGCAGCAGCGCCTCGTCCGGCCGGGGCAGCCGGGTACGGACGGCGGCGACGGCGTACCGCTCGACGGACGTCCGGCCGGCGAACCCGATGCCGAGCAGCTTGCGCACCGTGGAGCGGGCACCGTCACAGCCGACCAGATAGCTGCCGCGCCACCACGTGCCGCCGGGGCCGCGGGTGTGGGCGGTGACGCCCTCGGCGTCCTGCTCGAGGGTGTCGAGCCGGCTTCCGGTGGCGATCCGCACCAGCTTCTCGTCGGCGAGGGCCTCGCGGAGGGCGTGCTCCAGCCGGTACTGCTCGACGTGCAGCGGGGACGTCTCGTCGTCCAGTTCCACCCGTTCGACGCACTGGCGGCGTCGTTCGGTCCGCCAGACGCGCCAGCGGGCGGTCTCCACACCCGGCAGGAGCGCCGCCGTCTGCGGGCGCAGCACACAGGTGCGAGCGGCCCGCCGCACGACCTCGCCGTCCCCGGAGTCGAGCACGACGGACGGAACGGAACGGCGCGCGAGCGCCAGGGCCAGCGCCAGCCCGACCGGGCCCGCGCCGGCGACGATCACCGGTTCCACAGCGTGCGGCCCTCACGGTCCACGGAGACGAGCGGAGTTGACGCTGACGGAGCCCGGTGCACGATCACCTCAGGTATGCAACCCACTGCCCGTCCCCCCGTCAAGCGGGGGAACGGGCAGTGGTGTTGCCGTCGGCCGGGGAAGCCGTGGAGTCAGGCCTTCGTGCCGGGCGTGGGCTCCTCGTACTCCATGTCCTCCGTCGCCCCGCCGTGCACGACGGCACCGGTGGTGCGCTTGCCACGCCGGATACGCGCCTCGATCCAGCCGGCGATCCAGGTGAGCACGAGGTTGAGCACGATGTACACGATGGCGACCGCCGTGAACGTCGCGATCACGTTGGCGTAGTTAGCCGAGATCGTGCTGGTCTGGTTCATCAGGTCGCCGAAGCCGAGGATCGCACCACCCAGCGCGGTGTCCTTCACGATCACCACGAGCTGGCTGACCAACGCCGGCAGCATCGCGGTGACTGCCTGCGGCAGCAGCACGAAGACCATCAACTGCCACTTGCGCATGCCGATCGCCTTGGCCGCGTCGGTCTGACCGCTCGGCAGCGACAGGATCCCGGCGCGCACGATCTCCGCGATGACGGAGCCGTTGTAGAGCACCAGGCCGGTGACGACCGCGTAGAGCGGGCGCACCTCGGACTCGATGTCCGTGTACATGACGTACACCTGGCTGGCGAAGACCATCATCAGCAGCACGGGGATGGCCCGGAAGATCTCCACCACGAAGCCGGCAGGCTTGCTGACCCACGCGTGGTCGGACAGCCGGGCGATACCGAGCAGCGCACCCAGAGGCAGAGCCAACACGATGGAGAGCGCCGCCGCCTTCAGCGTTTCCACCAGCCCCGGAAGCAGGTAGGTGGTCCACACGCGGGAGTCGGTGACGAAGGGCCCCCACTTGTCGGCGCTGAGCTGGTTCTTGGCGTTGAGGGTGTCGACCCCCCACCAGACCACCAGCGCGAACACCGCGAGGAAGAGGAGGGTGTAGAGGACGTTGCGCGCCTTCGCCTTGGGGCCCGGCGCGTCGTACAGAACGGACAGGTTGCTCATCGCTTCACCGCCACACGCTTGCCCACCCAGCCGAGGAACAGCCCCGTCGGAAGGGTGAGAACCACGAAGCCGAAGGCGAATACGGCGAAGATCAAGAAGATCTTGTCACTCTCGAACTCGACCATCTCCTTCATCAGGAGGGCCGCCTCGGCCACTCCGATCGCGGCTGCCACCGTGGTGTTCTTGGTGAGCGCGATCAGGACGTTGGCCAGCGGGGCCACCACCGAGCGGAACGCCTGCGGCAGCACGATCAGGCTCAGGACCTGGCTGAACTTCAGCCCCAGGGCGCGCGCCGCCTCGGCCTGCCCCACCGGCACGGTGTTGATGCCGGAGCGCAGCGACTCACAGACGAAGCACGCGTGATAGGCGATCAGGCCGAGGATGGCCAGCTTGAAGCTGATCTCCTTCGAGGTGCCGCCGCCCAGTTCGATGCCGAGCGTCTGGTACAGCGCCAGCGATGTCCCGACGATGATCAGGGTCAGCGGCGTGTTCCGCACGGTGTTGATGTACACCGTGCCGAAGGTGCGCATCACCGGCACCGGACTCACGCGCATGGCGGCGAGCATGGTTCCCCAGATCAGGGAACCTATCGCCGACCAGAGGGTCAGCTGGACCGTGACCCAGAAAGCCCCCAATACGTCGTACTCATTGAGAAAGTCGAACACGTTCTCCCGCGCTCTCGCCGTTGCGGAGGTGGCGCGCCGCCCATGTCAGGACGGCGCGCCACCCGGCCGCGTGTTTCGTCAGCTGCCTTCGGTGATCTCCGGCGCCTGGCCGTAGTCGTAGTCGGCCGGGCCGAAGTGCTTCTCGGCGAACTTCTTCCAGGAGCCGTCCTCGATCATCTTCGTGATCGCGTCGTTGACCTTCTTCTGCATCTCGGTGTCGCCCTTCTTGACGCCGACACCGTAGGGCTCATCGCTCAGGTTGAGTCCGAGCAGCTTGAACTTGCCCTGGTGCACGTCCTGGGACGCGTAGCCGGCCAGAATGCTGTCGTCGGTGGTGAGCGCGTCGACGTTGCCGTTCTGCAGACCGGTGAGGCACTCCGAGTAGGTGCCGTACTCCTGCAGGTCCGCCTTGGGAGCGAAGTCCTTCTTTACGTTGACAGCGGACGTCGAACCGGTCACCGAGCAGAGCTTGAGCTCTGCGTCGTTGAGGTCGCCCTTGGACTTGACGTCGTTGTAGTCCTTCCGCACCAGCAGGTCCTGGTGCGCGACAAGGTACGGGCCGGCGAAGGAGACGCGCTCCTTGCGCTCCGGAGTGATGGAGTAGGTGGCCGCGATCATGTCGACGTCACCGTTGGCGATGAGGTTCTCCCGGTCGGCGCTGGGAGCCTCCTTCCAGGTGATGTCGCTCTCCTTGTAGCCGAGCTCCTTGGCCACGTAGGTGGCGACATCGACGTCGAATCCGACGTAGTCGCCGTCGGGGGTCTTCAGCCCCAGGCCGGGCTGGTCGACCTTGATACCGATGGTGATGCCGTCTTCGGACTCGCTGCCGCCACCGCCGCCGCAGGCGGTCGCGGTGAGGGCGAGGACGACTGCGGCGGCAGCCGCGATGCTGGTCTTGCGGAGGGTCATGGTGAACATCCTTGGGGTTGCGTCGTTGCAGGTGACCGTGCGGTGAGCGCCGCCGCTCAGTGGTGCAGGATCTTCGACAGGAAGTCCTTGGCGCGTTCGCTGCGCGGGTTGCTGAAGAACTGGTCGGGGGTGGCCTCCTCGACGATCTTGCCGTCGGCCATGAAGACCACGCGGTTCGCCGCGGAGCGCGCGAAGCCCATCTCGTGGGTGACGACGACCATGGTCATCCCCTCACGGGCGAGCTGCTGCATGACCTCGAGGACCTCGTTGATCATCTCGGGGTCGAGTGCGGAGGTGGGCTCGTCGAAGAGCATCACCTTGGGGTCCATGGCCAGGGCGCGGGCGATGGCCACGCGCTGCTGCTGACCGCCGGACAGCTGCGCCGGGTACTTGTCGGCCTGGTTGGCGACGCCCACACGGTCCAGCAGGCGGCGCGCCTGCTCGTCGGCGGCCTTCTTGTCCGTCTTGCGGACCTTCAGCTGGCCCAGCGTCACGTTCTCCAGCACCGTCTTGTGCGCGAAGAGGTTGAAGGACTGGAACACCATGCCCACGTCCGCGCGCAGCTTGGCCAGCTCCTTGCCCTCCTGGGGCAGCGGCTTGCCGTCGATGGCGATGTAGCCCGAGTCGATGGTCTCCAGGCGGTTGATCGTGCGGCACAGCGTGGACTTGCCGGATCCCGAGGGGCCGATGACGACGACGACCTCGCCGCGTTCGATGGTCAGGTCGATGTCCTGGAGCACGTGCAGCGCACCGAAGTGCTTGTTGACGTTGTCCATGACGACCAGGCCGCTCGGCGCCGACTCCGGGCGTCCGGCGTCTCCGTCCTTGGTCACCGATAGTTTGCTCATCGGCGTGTAGCTCCGTCCTCGTCGGTTGCGAGGACCTTAGTGACCCGCCGCCACCAGCGTCATTACATCTGAGGGGAAATTGAGCATAACGATACGGCCACTTTCCAGCACTCTACGTGAAACAGGTGACAGGGGACATTCCGGTGGCGTACCGACTGGATAACGGACATCGGTGGCAACGCGAACGCCCCTTGACTCACCTGCGCGCATCCGCATGGATGCAGTGCTGGACCGGAAATCCACGCCCGCTGAAACCACCACGGAGAGGACGTCGATGAGGCTGCTGCTCGTCGAGGACGACGACCACGTCGCCGCGGCGCTCTCCGCGGTGCTGCGGCGGCACGGTTTCAGCGTGGTGCACGCCCGTGACGGGGAGGACGCGCTGCGCGAGCTGGTGCCGGACCCGGACGGGGCGCCGTTCTCGGTGGTCCTGCTGGACCTGGGGCTGCCCGGGCTGGACGGCTTCGAGGTGTGCGGCCGCATCCGCGCGCTCACCTCCACGCCGGTGATCATGGTGACCGCGCGGTCCGACGTGCGGTCCCGGATCCATGGGCTGAACCTGGGCGCGGACGACTACGTGGTGAAGCCGTACGACACCGGGGAGCTGCTGGCCCGCATTCACGCGGTCGCCCGGCGCAGCGCCGCGGAGGAGCCCGCCGCCGAGCCGGCCACGGCGGACGACGTGCTGCGGCTGGGGGACGTTGCGGTGGAGCTGCCCACCCGGCAGGTGTCGGTGGACGGCGAACCGGTCCCGCTGACCCGCAAGGAGTTCGACCTGCTGGCGCTGCTGGCGCAGCGGCCGGGGGTCGTCTTCCGGCGCGAACAGATCATCAGCGAGGTGTGGCGGACCAACTGGGAGGGCACGGGCCGGACGCTGGAGGTCCACGTGGCGTCGCTGCGTTCCAAGCTCAAGCAGCCCAGCCTGATCGAGACGGTGCGCGGCGTCGGCTACCGGCTCGCCGTACCCGGCGACTGGACCGCCTGAAGGCCACCCGACCAAGGACCCTCACGGACCCACCTGATGCGCACCCGTCTGCTCCCCCTCCTCATCGTGCTGTTCGCCGGCGTGCTGCTCGCGCTCGGTTTTCCGCTGGCCGCGAGCATGGCGGCAGCGGAGCAGCAGCGGCTGGTGGTCGACCGGATCGACGACACGGCGCGGTTCGCGTCACTGGCGCAGTTCGTCACCGCGCAGAGCGAACCCGGCGAACGGCTGGACACGCTGCGCAGCGAACTGGACCGGTATCACGAGCTGTACGGCATCAGGGCGGGCGTCTTCTACCGGGACGGCGAGGCGATGGCCACCGCCCCCGCGGAGTCGCGGGTTCCGGTCTCGGGGCCGGGGCGCCAGGCGTTCCAGGAGGCCCTCGCGGGACGCCGCAGTCACGACCCGGCACAGGTGTGGCCGTGGCAGGACGGCCGTGTCGCGGTGGCCTCCCCGGTGATCCGCGACGGTGATGTGGCCGCGGTCGTCTACATCGACTCCCCCACCGGTCCGCTGCGGTCCCGCATCGTGGAGAGCTGGATGCCGATCGTGATCGGCGAGGCCGCGGCGATGCTGCTGGCGGTGGCGGCCGCGCTGGTGCTGACCCGCTGGGTGCTGCGGCCGGTGGGCATCCTGGACCGGGCGACGCACGAGATCGCCACCGGACGGTTCAAGTCCAGGGTGGCGGCCTCCTGGGGGCCACCGGAGCTGCAACGGCTGACGCGGTCGTTCAACGAGATGGCCGACCACGTCGAGGACGTGCTGGAGCAGCAGCGCGCCTTCGTGGCGGACGCCTCCCACCAGTTGCGCAACCCGCTGGCCGCACTACTGCTTCGCATCGAACTGCTCGGGCTGGAGCTACCGGAGGGCAACGAGGAGTTCGCCTCGGTGCGGGCGGAGGGGAAGCGGCTGGCGGAGGTGCTGGACGGGCTGCTGGACCTGGCGTCGGCCGAGCACTCGCCCGCCGACCTGCGGCTGACGGACGTGGCGGAGCTGGCGGCGGAGCGCGTAGCGGCGTGGGAACCGGCGGCGGCGCGGCGCGGGGTGACGCTCCGGGTCACCGGTGCCGCCGCGCTGACGGGGTGGGCCGACCCGGTGACCCTGTCGAGCGCGCTGGACGCGGTGGTGGACAACGCGGTCAAGTTCTCGCCGGACGGCGGCGCGGTGACGGTACGCGCCTCGTCGGCGGGCCCGGACGTGCGGCTGGAGGTGGCGGACGAAGGGCCGGGGTTGTCGGAGGAGGAGTTCGAGCGGATCGGCGACCGCTTCTGGCGCAGCAATCGGCACCAGAACGTCGCGGGCTCCGGTCTCGGGCTGTCCATCACGCGCGCGCTGCTGGCGGCGGGCGGGGCGGAGATCACGTACGCGCCGAACCGGCCGCGCGGACTCCGGGTGATCGTCACCGTGCCCCGCAACCGGCCCGGAGGCTGACGAGCCCGGACGCCGGCCGCGCACGGGCGGAGAGCAGGGTCGCCGCCGCCAGGCCGCAGGGGCCGCAGCGCCGGCGCTCCCGCGGTTCAGGCTTCGGGGAGGTGCTCCTCCAGCAGCTCCGGGTCCTCGCCCTCCTCTTCCAGTGCCTGCCGCACCACGCGGAGGGCGAGGCCTTCCGCGTACCCCCTGCGGGCGAGCATCCCGGCCAGGCGGCGGATGCGCTTCTCCCGGGGCAGGCCGCGGGTGGTGCGCAGTTTCCGGTCGACCAGGGCGCGGGCCGTCTCCGCCTCCTGGTCGGAATCGAGGCGGCCGACGGCCTCGTCGACGGTGGCCGCGTCCACGCCCTTGGTGCGCAGCTCGCGGGCGAGGGCGCGGCGGGCGAGGCCGCGGCTGTGGTGGCGGGAGTCCACCCAGGCGTCGGCGAACGCCGCGTCGTCGATCAGTCCGACCTCTTCGAAGCGGTCCAGCACCTGCTGCGCCGCCTCGTCCGGGATCTCCCGCCTGCGGAGGGCGTCGGCGAGCTGCCGACGGGTCCGCGGGGTGCCGGTGAGCAGGCGCAGGCAGATCGCCCGTGCCCGTTCCACCGGGTCCTTCGGTTCCGCGGTCGGTTCCCCGGCACGGCGCGACGGCTCCGCCCCGGCCCTCGACGGGGCGGGGCCGTCGCTGTCTTCGGACACCGGCCAGTGGCTGCGCCGTGTCACGGACTAGCTCTTGGCCGTCGCGGCCTTGGCCGACTTGGCCTTCGACGCCGGTGCCGGAACCGTCTTGCCTTCGGCCGCCGGAGCGGGATCCGCAGCCGTGACCGCCGCGTCGGCGGGCGGCTCGCCGGCAGGGTCCTGGGGCTTCACGCCGATACCCAGCTTCTCCTTGATCTTCTTCTCGATCTCGTTGGCGAGGTCGGGGTTGTCACGGAGGAACGTGCGGGCGTTCTCCTTGCCCTGACCGAGCTGGTCGCCCTCGTAGGTGTACCAGGCACCGGACTTGCGGATGAAGCCGTGCTCCACGCCCATGTCGATCAGACCGCCCTCACGGCTGATGCCCACGCCGTAGAGGATGTCGAACTCGGCCTGCTTGAAGGGCGGGGCGACCTTGTTCTTGACGACCTTGACGCGGGTGCGGTTGCCGACCGCGTCCGTGCCGTCCTTGAGGGTCTCGATGCGGCGGATGTCGAGCCGGACCGAGGAGTAGAACTTCAGCGCCCGGCCACCGGTGGTCGTCTCAGGCGATCCGAACATGACGCCGACCTTCTCGCGGAGCTGATTGATGAAGATCGCCGTGGTCTTCGACTGGTTGAGCGCACCGGTGATCTTCCGCAGCGCCTGGCTCATCAGGCGGGCCTGGAGACCGACGTGCGAGTCGCCCATCTCGCCCTCGATCTCGGCGCGGGGCACCAGGGCGGCGACCGAGTCGACCACGATCAGGTCGAGGGCACCGGAGCGGATGAGCATGTCGGTGATCTCGAGCGCCTGCTCGCCGTTGTCCGGCTGGGAGAGGATGAGGGAGTCGACGTCCACGCCGAGCTTCTTCGCGTACTCCGGGTCGAGGGCGTGCTCCGCGTCGACGAACGCGACGGTGCCGCCGGCACGCTGCGCGTTGGCCACCGCGTGCAGCGTGAGCGTGGTCTTGCCGGAGGACTCCGGGCCGTACACCTCGACCACGCGGCCGCGCGGCAGCCCGCCGACGCCGAGGGCGACGTCGAGAGCGGTCGAGCCGGTGGGGATCACCTCGACGGGCTCGTTCGGCCGCTCGCCGAGGCGCATCACGGCGCCCTTGCCGAATTGCCGTTCAATCTGCGCGAGTGCGGCGTCCAGCGCCTTCTCGCGGTCCGTACCAGCCATGGGTGCCACCCGGTTGCTCGCTTGAGTCGATCGCTTCACGTCGTCAGACGCTAGCGCCTGCCACTGACAATCCCGTCCCGACCGCGTACCGCAGCGGCCCGACCACTCCATGAGAATGGTTGTTCGAATTTTGTGTCAAGTGCCGCCATCTCCCTGTGGACGACGGAGAATTCGCAGGTCAAAAAGGTCTTTCGGCGCTCGGCAGGAGCGCGGAGCAGGCCCCACGGGAGAGAAATGACCCCCGAACGGGTCACCTGTTCTCCGCCGGCACCTCCATCGTCCGGCAGACCACCCGCCACACGTCCTTGGTGTTCCAGCCCGCCTCGAGCGCCTCGTGGACGGTGCGCCCGCCCAGCTCGGACATCACGTGGTCCCGCGCGAAGGAGTCGGCGTACGCCGCCCCGAAGTGGTCCGCCATCCGCTGCCAGAAGTCCGTCAACCGCATACCGCGAGTATCCCGCACCCCGGCCCGGGCCGGACGCCGTTGTCGTACCCGGGGTGCACGATGGGTGACATGGCTCAGGGAAAGTCGGCGTCCGTCCTCGACGCGTTCTCCCCGGCGACCCGCGCGTGGTTCGCCGGAGCGTTCCGCGCGCCCACCGCCGCGCAGGAGGGCGCGTGGCGGGCGCTGGCCGAGGAGTCCGACGCGCTGGTGGTCGCCCCCACCGGCTCCGGCAAGACGCTCGCCGCGTTCCTGGCCGCCCTCGACCGGCTGGCCTCCGTTCCGCCGCCCGCGGACCGCCTCAAGCGCTGCCGCGTGCTGTACGTCTCGCCGCTGAAGGCACTCGCGGTCGACGTCGAGCGGAACCTGCGCAGCCCGCTCACCGGCATCCGCCACGAATCGGCCCGGCTGGGCCTGCCCGAGCCCGAGGTACAGGTCGCCATCCGCTCCGGCGACACCCCGGCGGCGGACCGGCGGGCGCTGGCGCGCCGGCCGCCGGACATCCTCATCACCACGCCCGAATCGCTGTTCCTCATGCTCACCTCCGCCGCCCGCGACGCGCTGTCCGGCGTGGAGACCGTGATCGTGGACGAGGTGCACGCGGTGGCCGGCACCAAGCGGGGCGCGCATCTGGCGCTGTCCCTGGAGCGCCTCGACGAGCTGCTGGACCGGCCGGCCCGCCGGATCGGGCTCTCCGCCACGGTGCGGCCGGTGGACGAGGTGGCCCGCTTCCTCTCCCCACGGCGGCGGGCGACGATCGTGCAGCCGCCGTCGGAGAAGCGCTTCGACCTCTCGGTCGTGGTGCCGGTGGAGGACATGGGCGAGCTGGGCGGCTCCCCGGTGCAGGACGGGTCGGCCGGATCGGGCGGGCCGGGCGGCGGGGAGAAGCCGTCGATCTGGCCGTCCGTCGAGGAACGCATCGCCGATCTGGTCCAGGCGCACCGCTCCACCATCGTCTTCGCCAACTCGCGCCGCCTCGCCGAACGGCTCTGCAACCGGCTCAACGAGATCGCGTACGAGCGCGCGACCGGTGAACCGCTCCCCGAGGAGCACTCCCCCGCCGAGGTCATGGCGCAGGCCGGAGCGGGCCGCGGCGCGCCCCCGCTGCTGGCCCGCGCCCACCACGGCTCGGTGTCCAAGGAACAGCGCGCCCAGGTCGAGGAGGACCTCAAGGCGGGGCGGCTGCCCGCCGTGGTGGCCACCTCCAGCCTGGAGCTGGGCATCGACATGGGCGCCGTCGACCTGGTGATCCAGGTGGAGTCGCCGCCGTCGGTGGCCTCCGGCCTCCAGCGGGTCGGACGCGCCGGCCACCAGGTGGGAGCCGTCTCCGCCGGGGTGGTCTTCCCCAAGTACCGGGGGGATCTGGTGCAGGCGGCCGTGGTGACCGAGCGGATGCGTGAGGGCGCCATCGAGGCGCTGCGCGTCCCCGCCAACCCTCTCGACGTGCTGGCCCAGCAGATCGTCGCCATGACGGCCGTCGACTCCTGGGACGTGGACGCCCTGCTCGCCGTGGTCCGCCGTGCCGCGCCGTTCTCCTCGCTCCCGGAGTCGGCATACACCGGGGTGCTCGACATGCTCGCCGGCCGGTACCCGTCCGACGCCTTCGCCGAATTGCGGCCGCGCCTGGTGTGGGACCGGGTCGCCCGCACGATCACCGGGCGGCCCGGTGCGCAGCGGCTCGCCGTCACCTCCGGGGGCACCATCCCGGACCGCGGCCTGTTCGGCGTGTTCCTGGCGGGCGCCGACCCGAAGAAGGGCGGCGGCCGGGTCGGGGAGCTGGACGAGGAGATGGTGTACGAGTCCCGCGTCGGCGACGTCTTCACCCTCGGCACCACGACGTGGCGCATCGAGGACATCACCCGCGACCGGGTGCTGGTCACCCCGGCGCCCGGCCAGGCCGGCCGACTGCCGTTCTGGAAGGGCGACCAGCTCGGCCGTCCGCTGGAACTCGGCCGCGCCCTGGGCGCGTTCCTCCGCGAGATCGGCGGCCTGTCCGCCGAGGACGCCCGTGCCCGGCTCACGAGCGCCGGCCTCGACGCGTTCGCCGCCGGGAACGTGCTGGCCTACCTGGACGAGCAGCGCACCGCCTGCGGCCACGTCCCCGACGACCGCACCGTCGTGGTCGAACGGTTCCGCGACGAGCTGGGCGACTGGCGGGTCGTGGTGCACTCCCCCTTCGGGGCGCAGGTGCACGCGCCGTGGGCGCTGGCGCTGGGGGCACGTCTCACCGAGCGGTACGGCATGGACGCGCAGGTGATGCACGCCGACGACGGCATCGTGCTGCGTCTGCCGGACGCGGGCCTGATGGGCCTGGACCTGTTCGAGCCGGGCGCGGACGCAGCGGGCGCGGACGCAGCGGATGCAGGGTTCGGGGACGACCCGGAGAAGCCCCCGCTCGGCGCGCAGGACGTGCTCTTCGACAAGGGCGAGGTGGACCAGCTCGTCACCGACCAGGTCGGCGGGTCGGCGCTGTTCGCGGCGCGGTTCCGCGAGTGCGCCGCCCGCGCGCTGCTGCTCCCCCGCCGGAATCCGGGCAAGCGCACCCCGCTGTGGCAGCAGCGGCAGCGCGCCTCGCAACTCCTCCAGGTCGCGAGCGAGTTCGGGTCCTTCCCGATCGTGCTGGAGGCCGTCCGCGAATGCCTCCAGGACGTCTTCGACGTGCCCGGTCTGGGCACGCTGATGGGCGACATCGAGGCACGGCGGGTCCGGGTCGTCGAGGTCACCACACCCGAGCCGTCGCCGTTCGCCCGGTCGCTGCTCTTCGGCTACGTCGCCCAGTTCCTGTACGAGGGGGACTCCCCGCTCGCCGAACGGCGGGCCGCCGCGCTGTCTCTGGACTCCCGCCTGTTGTCGGAGCTGCTGGGCCGGGCCGAGCTGCGCGAGCTGCTCGACCCCGAGGTGCTGGCCGGGCTCGAGGAGGAGCTGCAGTGGCGCACCCCGGAGCGCCGGCTCAAGGACGCCGAGGCCGTCGCGGACGCGCTGCGCGTCCTCGGCCCGCTCACCGACGACGAGCTGACGGAGCGCGGAGCCGACCCCGGCGGGGCCGCGGAGCTCGGGCGCGCGCGCCGCGCCATCCGGGTGCGTGTGGCGGGCCGGGAGCACTGGGCGGCGGTCGAGGACGCCGGCCGGCTGCGGGACGCCCTGGGCGCCGCCCTTCCGGTGGGCGTGCCCGAGGCGTTCACCGAACCGGTGCCCGACCCGCTGGGCGACCTGCTGTCCCGGTACGCCCGCACGCACGGCCCGTTCACCTCCACCGAGGCCGCCGCACGCTTCGGTCTCGGCACGGCCGTGGCCGACGGCGCCCTGCACCGGCTCGCCGCCGCCGGGCGGCTGGTGCAGGGCGAGTTCCACCCCTCCGGCATCGGCCAGGAGTGGTGCGACCCGGCCGTGCTGCGACGGCTGCGGCGGCGGTCGCTGGCCGCCCTGCGGGAGGAGCTGGAGCCTGTTCCGCCTCCGGCGCTGGCCGCGTTCCTCCCGCGCTGGCAGCACGTCGGCGGCGGAGACCTGCGCGGTCTCGACGGGGTGGTCCGCGCCGTCGAACAGCTCCAGGGAGCACCGGTCCCGGCCTCCGCACTGGAGAAGCTGGTGCTGCCGAGCCGGGTGCGGGACTACTCCCCGGTCCTCCTGGACCAGCTCACCACGTCCGGGGAGGTGCTGTGGGCGGGTGCGGGCGCGCTGCCCGGCAAGGACGGCTGGGTCTGTCTGCACCTCGCGGACACGGCTCCCCTGCTGCGCCGGCCACCGCTGCCGCTGGAGACCTCACCGGTCCACCAGGCCGTGCTGGACACGTTGGAGGGGGGCTTCGGCCTGTTCTTCCGTCAGATCGCCGACCGGGTACGGGCCGTGCTGCCGGAGTGCGGCGAGACGGAGCTGGTCACCGCCGTCTGGGATCTGGCCTGGTCCGGGTCGCTCACCAACGACACCCTCGCCCCGCTGCGCGCGCACCTCGGCTCCGGCCGTACGGCGGGCGCGACCGCGCACCGCGCCAAGCGGGCGGTGCCGCGCGGCCGGTACGGCGGTCTGGGCGGCAGCGTGCGGGCCGCCGCACGGGCGGCCGGGGCGCCCCGCGGCGGGCCGCCCACCGTGGCCGGACGCTGGGCGCTGCTCCCGCCGGCGGAGACCGACGCGACGCACCGCGCGCACGCCCTGGCGCACACGCTGCTGGACCGCCACGGCGTGGTGACCCGCGGCGCCGTGCAGGCCGAGGGCGTGGAGGGCGGCTTCGCCGCCGCGTACCGGGTGCTGTCCGCGTTCGAGGACAACGGGCAGGCCCGCCGCGGCTACGTGGTGGAAGGGCTCGGCGCGGCGCAGTTCGCCATGGACGGCGCGGTGGACCGGCTGCGTGCCGTCCACCAGGCGCGGGAGCGCGGGGCGGAGCCGCACGGCACGGCGGCGCCCTGGGGCGAGGCACCCTCGACGCGCCGGCGTGGTGACGACGCGCGGGCCGTGGTGCTCGCGGCGGCCGACCCGGCGAACGCGTACGGCGCGGCGCTGCCGTGGCCGGAGCCTCCCGACGGAGCCACCCACAAGCCCGGCCGCAAGGCGGGATCGCTGGTGGTCCTCGTCGACGGGGAGCTCCAGCTGTACATGGAGCGCGGCGGGCGGACCCTGCTCGCCTGGCCGGCGGGGCCCGACGCACCGCCGGAGGCGACGGAGCGGCTGCGTACCGCGGCCTCCGCGCTCGGGGACGCGGCACGACGCGGCGCCGTGGGCACGCTCACCGTCGAACGGGTGAACGGTGGCGCCGCGCTGTCGTCGCCGCTGGGCGGCGTGCTGGAGGACGCGGGCTTCCACGCCACGCCGCGCGGCCTGCGCATCCGCGCCGCGTGACCCGCCCGTCCGGGGTGAACGCTGGGAGCATGGACGCATGCCCGAGGGAGACACCGTCTGGCGCACGGCGCGGTCGCTGCACACGGCGCTGGCCGGCGCCATGGTCGTGCGCAGCGACCTTCGGGTGCCGCGGCTGGCCACCGTGGACCTCACCGGGCGGCGGGTCCTGGGGGTCGTGCCGCGCGGCAAGCACCTCCTGACCAGGCTGGACGGCGGCCTGACCCTGCACTCGCACCTCGGTATGGAGGGTTCCTGGCGTCTCTACCGCTCCGGTGCCCGCTGGACCGGGGGCCCCGGCCACCGGATCCGCGCGGTGCTGGGCACCGAGGGCGTCTCGGCGGTGGGCTACGCGCTTCCTCTGCTCGAACTGCTCCGCACGGCCGACGAGCCGCAGGTGGTCGGCCATCTGGGTCCCGACCTGCTGGGGCCGGACTGGGACGCGGACGAGGCGGCACGCCGCCTGTCCGCCGACCCGGACCGCCCGCTCGGCGAGGCGCTTCTCGACCAGCGCAACCTGGCCGGGATCGGCAACGTGTACCGCTCGGAGCTGTGCTTCCTGGCTCGCACGGCGCCGTGGACGCCGGTGCGCCTCGGCCCGGACCCGCACCGTCTGGTGGAGGTCGCCCGCCGGCTTCTGGACGCGAACAAGACCTACGGCGCCCGCAGCACCACGGGGAACCGGTCGCGGGGCCGGCTGCTCTACGTGTACGGCCGGGCGGGAGAACCGTGCCGCCGCTGCGGCGCCCCCGTGCGAGCGGCGGAGCTCGGCCCGTCCGGCGAGAAGCGCATCGCCTACTGGTGCCCCCGCTGCCAGCCCGACCCTTCCGCCTGAGCGGAGGGACGGCTCCCGGCCGGCGACAGGCGGCCACGGGCGGACCGCCGCGCCGGGCGGCGTTCGGTGACGTGCACCGGCACCACGCTCAGGCCCCAGCCGCCCGCTGCGACGGACGCCTCCAGTGGCCCGCAGTCCTCCGGGCGTACGGCCAGCCGCCAGACCGCGTACCCCCACACGAGTGCGCAGGTTCCGCAGGCCAGCCACCACAGGCCGCGGAGCAGGTGCGACGCCCGTATGCCCATGCACGTCCGCCTTCCGCACGGCTCACGGCCGCCCGGCGATCGTCGGCCGCGCCACCGATGGTCCCCCACGGCCGGCGCTCGCGCGACCACAGCGGCGGCGTTCCCGACGCGGCCCCGGACGGTCCGGCCGGCGCCCGAGGCCCGCCCCGGAAAGCCGTGAGGCGCGCACCGACCCCGCTGGGGCTGGTACGCGCCTCACGGCGCACGGTCCCGCACATCCCGGCGCCGCGGCCGGTGCGGCGGGCGCCGGCCGGTGTGGTCAGGCGGCGACGACGTCCACGGCCTCCGTGGGCGCCTTGATCGTGACGCGCTCCTCCGGCACGCCCGTCACCGAGGTGACGGACGGCATCCGCTCGACCGGGCCCAGCATCGGACGCATCGGCGCCGGTACCGTGTCGCTGGCGGCGGACTCGGCAAGCTCGGCGAGCGCCAGCTCGTCGCTGACCGCGCGCATGACCTCGGACATCCGCAGCTCGAGCGCGTCGCAGATGGACGACAACAGCTCGGAGGACGCTTCCTTCTGGCCTCGCTCCACCTCGGAGAGGTAACCGAGCGACACCCGGGCGGACGACGAGACCTCGCGCAGGGTACGGCCCTGGCGTTGGCGCTGCCGACGCAGCACGTCACCCAACAGGCGACGGAGCAGAATCATCGGTGCTCCTCCCTCTACAACGCGTGCCGTCTTCTGCGTTCCCCATGTCGCGGGCCGTCCGGCTGCCGTGTACACGGCCGGGCGGCCCACACCCTTCAGCCTCCACCGTACCCCCTCGGCCTGTGGCCGTGCGGGGAGCGATGTCGTGTTCACTCAGGGCTGCAAACATCCCGCAGCTCCCGGATGTTCCGTACCCTGCGGGGCCGTCGGCACGCCGAATCCGGCCGGTGGATCTGTGCCGGCCCGCTTTCCCGACGGTCCGGATCCACCCGGTCAGGGGCCGCCCGTCTCCTCGCGCAGCAGCTCCAGCGCGGCGAGGACGGCGCCCTCCCGGACGTCCGCCCGGTCCCCGTCCAGCCGGCACTCCCGGGCACGGACGCGTGT
This sequence comes from Streptomyces hazeniae, assembly GCF_031845485.1. Classification (NCBI taxonomy): domain Bacteria; kingdom Bacillati; phylum Actinomycetota; class Actinomycetes; order Kitasatosporales; family Streptomycetaceae; genus Streptomyces; species Streptomyces hazeniae. The sequence continues at coordinate 17,474 of NZ_JAVREQ010000033.1, read as the reverse complement.
CCCGGCCCCGGGCGGCTCCGGCGCACGGGGGTGGCCGGGACCGGCCACCGCCACGTAGACCAGTCCGACCGGCTTGCCGTCCTGCGGGTCCGGTCCCGCCACACCGGTCGTGGCCACGCCCCAGTCGGCGCACAGCACGCGCCGTACGCCCTCCGCCATGCGGCGTGCCACCTCCGCGTCGACCGCGCCCCGCTCGTCGAGCAGGCCGCCGTCCACACCCAGCACGTCGCGCTTGACGTCCGTCGCGTACGCCGTGACCGCGCCGCGGAAGGCGCGGGAGGCCCCCGGGACGGCTGTGAGGCGGCCCGCGACCAGGCCGCCGGTCAGGGACTCTGCGACGGCCACGGTCTCTCCCCTCCGGACCAGCTCCTCCAGCAGCCGGGCGGCGACCTCGGGCGCGGACCCGGACCCCGCCGGTGCGGTCATCGGTTCTGTTCCCGCCCCGTGGCAGGGGACTCCGCCACCGGTGCGGCGCCGCCGTGATCGCCCTGTCCCGCCTTCTCCGCCTCGATGCCGGCCCGGCGCAGGACGAGGGCCTGCCGCACGTAGTCGAGGCCGGTGCCGACGGTCAGCACCACCGCCAGACCCATCACCCACCAGCGCACCGAGGCCAGCGGCCCGGTCAGTTCCAGGACGTACATGCCGACGGCGACGCCCTGGGCGAGCGTCTTCATCTTGCCGCCGCGGCTGGCCGGGATGATCCCGTGCCGGATGACCAGGAAGCGCATCAGGGTGATGCCGAGCTCCCGGGCCAGGATGACCACGGTCACCCACCACGGCAGGTCGCCGAGCGCCGAGAGGCAGATCAGCGCCGCACCCATGATCGCCTTGTCGGCGATCGGGTCGGCGAGCTTGCCGAAGTCGGTGATGAGGTTGTGGCGGCGGGCCAGCTCACCGTCGAACAGGTCGGTGATCATGGCGACGGTGAAGGCCGCCCAGGCGAACGAGCGCCACGCGGGATCGTGCCCGCCGTCCGCGAGCATCAGCAGCACGAAGGCGGGCACCAGCACCAGGCGCAGCATGGTCAGGATGTTGGCGATGTTCCAGAGACCGGCCTTGGGCACCGGCGTCGCCGGCCTGGGTTTCGCCACGGGACCACCGCCGGCGGCGGAGGCGGGCACTCCGGTCATCCGGTCGCCTCCTCGCTCTCGCTCGCCAGGGGCTCGGCGACCAGGTCCACTCCCTCGGTCGCCACCACCTTCGCCTCGACCATACGTCCGACCGCCAGGCCGTGGCACGACGCGCCGGTGAGCAGCACCTGCCCGTCGGTCTCGGGGGCCTGGTGGGCGGCGCGGCCGACCGGGCCGTCACCCTCCGGGCCGTCGCCGAGGTCCTCCACCAGCACCCGGACGGTCTCGCCCAGCCGTTCCTCGGCGCGCTGCGCGGTCAGTTCCTCGGCGAGGCGGGAGAGCCGCTCCAGGCGTGCGGCGACCACGTCGGGGTCGTGCTTCTCCTGGTATCCGGCGGCCTCGGTGCCGTCCTCGTCGGAGTAGCCGAAGACGCCGACGGCGTCGAGCCGGGCGGCGGACAGGAAGCGTTCCAGTTCGTCGACGTCGGCCTCGGTCTCGCCGGGGAAGCCGACGATGAAGTTGGAGCGGGCACCCGCGTTCGGGGCCTTGGCCCGGATGGAATCCAGCAGCGCGAGGAAGGAGTCGGTGTCGCCGAAGCGGCGCATGGCGCGCAGCACGCCGGGGGCGGAGTGCTGGAAGGACAGGTCGAAGTAGGGGGCGACCTTGTCGGTGCCGGTGAGCACGTCGACGAGGTCGGGACGCATCTCGGCGGGCTGGAGGTAGCTCACCCGGACGCGTTCGATCCCGTCGACCGCGGCCAGCTCGGGCAGCAGCGTCTCGAGCAGCCGGATGTCGCCCAGGTCCTTGCCGTAGGAGGTGTTGTTCTCGGAGACGAGCATGACCTCGCGGACGCCCTGCTCCGCGAGCCAGCGGGTCTCGGCGAGCACGTCGGAGGGGCGGCGGGAGATGAACGAGCCGCGGAAGGAGGGGATGGCGCAGAACGAGCAGCGCCGGTCGCAGCCGGACGCGAGCTTCACCGAGGCCACCGGGCTGCTGCCGAGGCGGCGGCGCAGCGGGGCCCGCGGGCCGGATGCCGGCGCGAGGCCGTCGGGGAGGTCCGAGGGTGCGGCGGCCGCGGCGTCGGCGCCGTCGACCTCGTCGGCGGGGGCGGCCGCGTCGCCGTGCCCGGGCAGCGCGACCCCGGCACCGGCCTGCTGGCGTGCGGCGGGGCTGACGGGCAGCAGCTTGCGGCGGTCGCGCGGCACATGGGCGGCGTGGACGCCGCCGGCGAGGATGGTGCTCAGCCGGTCGGAGATGTCGGTGTAGTCGTCGAAGCCGAGGACGCCGTCCGCCTCCGGGAGGGCGTCCGCGAGTTCCCTGCCGTACCGTTCCGCCATGCAGCCGACGGCGACGACCGCCTGTGTACGGCCGTGGTCCTTCAGATCGTTGGCCTCCAGCAGCGCGTCGACGCTGTCCTTCTTGGCGGCCTCGACGAAACCACAGGTGTTGACGACGGCGACGTCCGCGTTCTCGGCTTCCTCGACGAGGTCCCAGCCGTCCGCCGCCAGGCGGCCGGCGAGTTCCTCGGAGTCCACCTCGTTACGGGCGCATCCGAGCGTGACAAGGGCGACGGTACGGCGTTCGGGCATGGACTCAGCCTACGTCGTCCGGGGCACGGCTCCGGCCGCGCCCTCGCGGCGGCGCGCACCCGGTCGTGGCCGGGTGCGGGCGGCCGCGGTGCGTCAGCCCTGCTCGGGGTCGCCGCGGGTGTAGGTGACGCGCTCCACCGTGCCGACCTCGCCGAGCCGGTCGACCTCCTTGCCGTTGACCCACAGCTTGACGGCGCCGGCGTTGCCGAAGACCAGGTCGAGCTGCTCGTCGTCGGTGAAGGTCTTGGTGTCGCCCTCGTTGAGGACACCCTCGAAGATCAGCTTGCCGGTGTGGTCGGTGGCGGAGATCCAGCTGTTGCCGTCGTCGGCCTCCATCCGCACCGTCACCTTGTCGGCCGGGACGCCGGCGATGGCGCTCTCGGACGGCTTGGGCTCGGGCTTGGACGGCTTCTTCTGCTCCGGCTTGGCGTCGGGCTTGTCGCCGTCGGGTTTCTCGGCCGGCTCCTCCTGGGCGACCTGGCTCCCGTTGCCGCCCTCCTCCCCCGTGAACAGGGTGAAGCCGACGAAGCCGACGACGGCCACGATGGCGGCGACCATGGCCGCGGTCCAGTTGGGGCGGCGGGGTTCGGGTCGGATGCGTTCGGCCTCGAACAGGGTCGCGGCCGGAGTGGGTTCGGGACGCCCGCCGTGCTCGGCGTCGTACTGGGCGACCAGGGCGTCCGCGTCCAGCCCGACGGCACGGGCGAGTGTTCGGACGTGGCCGCGGGCGTAGACGTCGCCGCCGCAGCGGGAGAAGTCGTCGTCCTCGATCGCGTGGACGATGGGCACCCGCACGCGGGTCGACGTACTGACCTCTTCCACGGTCAGCCGGGCGTCGATACGGGCCTTCTGGAGGGCTCGACCGACCGAGGGCCGGTCCTCTTCGGGGGCTTCGGGAGCGTTGCCGATGGACACGGGGGAGCCTTTCGAGCGTGTAGCCACCTGCTGGAGGTTCAGTCTAGGGGTGCTGCATTCGGGTCGGGCAAGCGGGCGGGCGGACGGTGTCCGCCATCAGGATGGGCATACCACCTGATGGTGGAACATGCAGCCGTCCCTCTTTCCGCTTTGACGTATCAACGCGGGAAACGGTTGCCCGAATCACCCTTACGAGTCAGTCTCCCCGCGGATGAGGGCCAGCACTCCGTCCAGTTCATCCGGTTTTACCAGAACATCCCGAGCTTTGGACCCCTCACTGGGCCCCACCACGCCACGTGACTCCATCAGATCCATCAGCCGGCCCGCTTTGGCGAAGCCGACGCGCAGCTTCCGCTGAAGCATCGACGTCGACCCGAACTGGGTCGAGACGACCAGCTCCGCCGCCTGGCAGAGCAGATCCATGTCGTCGCCGATCTCCTCGTCGATCTCCTTCTTCTTCGACTGCCCGACGAGCACGTCGTCGCGGAAGACCGGGGTCATCTGCGCCTTGCAGTGGTCGACCAGGCCGCGGACCTCGTCCTCGGTGACGAAGGCGCCCTGCATACGCGTCGGCTTGCTCGCCCCCATCGGCAGGAACAGCCCGTCGCCCTTGCCGATCAGCTTCTCCGCACCCGCCTGGTCCAGGATGACCCGGCTGTCGGCCAGCGAGGAGGTGGAGAAGGCGAGCCGCGAGGGCACGTTCGCCTTGATGAGCCCGGTGACCACGTCGACCGACGGCCGCTGGGTGGCCAGCACCAGGTGGATGCCGGCCGCACGCGCCAGCTGGGTGATCCGCACGATCGCGTCCTCCACGTCGCGCGGCGCCACCATCATCAGGTCGGCCAGCTCGTCCACGATGACCATCAGGTAGGGGTACGGCGCCAGCTCCCGTTCGCTGCCCTCCGGTGTCCGGGCCTTCCCGCTGCGCACGGCCGCGTTGAAGTCGTCGATGTGGCGGTAGCCGAAGGCGGCGAGGTCGTCGTAGCGCAGGTCCATCTCCCGCACGACCCACTGCAGCGCCTCGGCGGCCTTCTTGGGGTTCGTGATGATCGGCGTGATCAGGTGCGGGATGCCCTCGTAGGCGGTCAGCTCGACCCGCTTGGGGTCGATCAGCACCATCCGGACCTCCTCCGGAGTGGCGCGGGCCAGCACCGAGGAGATCAGGCAGTTGATGCAGGACGACTTGCCGGAGCCGGTGGCGCCGGCCACCAGCACGTGCGGCATGGTCGCCAGGTCGTGGGTCACGTAGCCGCCCTCGACGTCCTTGCCGAGCGCGACGAGCAGCGGCGCCTCCTCGCCGCTCGCCTGCGCCGAGCGCAGCACGTCGCCGAGGTTGACCATCTCCCGGTCGCTGTTCGGGATCTCGATGCCGACCGCCGACTTGCCGGGGATGGGCGAGATGATCCGCACGTCGGGGCTGGCGACGGCGTAGGCGATGTTCTTGGTCAGCGCGGTGATCTTCTCGACCTTGACCGCCGGGCCCAGCTCGATCTCGTAGCGGGTGACGGTCGGCCCGCGGGTGAAGCCGGTGACCGAGGCGTCGACCTTGAACTCGGTGAAGACGGTGGTCAGCGAGTCCACCACGTGGTCGTTCGCGGCGCTGCGGGTGCGGCCGGGGCCGCCGCGTTCGAGCAGGTCGAGGGAGGGCAGCGCGTAGCTGATGTCGCCGGAGAGCTGGAGCTGCTCGGCGCGGGTGGGCAGACCCTCCTCCGCACGCGGCGGCTCGGGGTCCTTGGTGAGGTCCGGCACGGCGGTCCGTCCGGAGTCCTCGCGCGGAGTGCCCCGCGCGCCGGGCACGACGGCGCCCCGCGCCTCGGAGCGCCCGTCGCCGGAGCGCCCGTCACCGGAGCCGGCGTCACCGGCGAAGGACTCCTGCTGTCTGCGCCGCCGCCGGTCGGACACCTCGTGGCTGAGGTCGGCGACCAGCGGCGAGGGCTGCACGCCGTGCAGCACGGCCCCGTCCAGTGAGGCGGCGGCAGCGGCGGCGACGTCCCACGCGGCCGACGAGCCGGCGTCCTCGTCCGCGCCGGACGGCGTATCCCGTCCGGCGGCGTCGGCGTCCCGCGCCGCCGCCGCGGGACGCCTGCGGCGGCGGCGCCCGTCCAGCGCCTCCTGCTCCGCCAGGTCGGGCGGCAGGTCCTTGCGCAGATCCTGCGCCAGGCCCGCGCGGCGGCCGGACACGGACCCGTGGCCCTCCTCCGCGGCGTCCCCCTCGCCGTCCTCCGGCCGCGGAGTGACGACCCCCAGCCGCACGCCCAGCGCGCGCAGCCGCTGCGGGATCGCGTTGACCGGCGTGGCCGTGACCACCAGCAGACCGAATACCGTGAGCAGCACCAGCAGCGGCACGGCCAGCACCCCGCCCACGGTGAACCCGAGCGGAGTGAAGGACCCCCAGCCGATGAGACCGCCGGCGTCGCGGAGCGCCTCGGAGCCGTCGCCCCGGGCCGGCGCACCGCACGCGGCGTGCACCAGACCGAGGACGCCGGCGACGAGTGCCGAGAGGCCGATGACGATCCGCCCGTTGGCCTCCGGCTTCTCCGGGTGCCGGATCAGCCGTACGGCCATGCCGCCGACCAACAGCGGCACCAGCAGGTCCAGGCGGCCGAAGGCGCCGGTCACCAGCATCTCCACCAGTTCACCGACGGGCCCCTGCAGGTTCGACCAGGTGCCCGCGGCAACCACCAGTGACACACCGAGCAGCAGCAGCGCCAGGCCGTCCTTGCGGTGCGCCGGGTCCAGGCCTCGGGCGCCTCTCCCTATACCGCGCAGCAGCGCGCCGACGGTGTGGGCGACGCCCAGCCAGCAGGCGCGCGCGAGGCGGTAGACACCACCGGTGGGTGACGGAGCGGGCTTCGGCGCGGGGCGTCCGGCGGACGCCTTCTTCGCCGGAGCCTTCCGGGGTGCGGCCTTCTTCCCCGCTGCCGCCGCCTTCTTGGCTGCGGGCTTCTTCGCGGGCGCCTTTCCGGCGGCAGCCTTGCCGGGCGTACGTGAGGCCATGGTGGTGAGGTTACAGAAGTTGCCGGTCCGGGGCACGGACGCCCGGGAGGGCCGCGGGACGCCGACCGGGCGGGCCCTCGGGCACCGTGACGGCGCCTCAGCCGTACGGGAGCCCGCGGGTCCGCACGGCGGCGGAGGCGGTCAGTTCTGCGAGGGGAGCTGGGCGCTGGAACCCCCGGAGCCCGGTTCCAGGGCGTCAAGTGCCCTGCGCAGGCCGGTGAGTTTGCGTTCCAGGTGGGCGGCGGTCGCGACGGCGGCGGCATCCGCCGAGTCGTCGAGCTGCTTGGACAGGGCCTCGGCCTGCTCCTCCACGGACGCCAGCCGGGCGGAGAGTTCGGTCAGCAGGCCGGTCCGGCCGCCCTCCTCCGCCGCGCCGCCGCCGTTGGCCGCCGCGCGGCCGCCGCCGTTGTCGAGCTGAAGGCGCAGCAGCGAGGCCTGCTCGCGGAGCTGCACGTTCTTCATGTACAGCTCGACGAACACGGAGACCTTGGCGCGCAGCACCCACGGATCGAAGGGCTTGGAGATGTAGTCCACCGCGCCTGCCGCGTAGCCGCGGAAGGTGTGGTGGGGGCCGTGGTTGATGGCGGTGAGGAAGATGATGGGGATGTCCCGGGTGCGCTCCCGGCGCTTGATGTGCGCGGCGGTCTCGAAGCCGTCCATGCCGGGCATCTGCACGTCCAGCAGGATGACCGCGAAGTCGTCCGTCAACAGCGCCTTGAGCGCTTCCTCCCCTGACGATGCCCGCACGAGCGTCTGATCGAGCGCCGAGAGGATGGCCTCCAGCGCCAGCAGATTCTCCGGCCGGTCATCGACCAGGAGGATCTTGGCCTTCTGCACCATGGCCCGTCCTCCTCGTCCCGGCAGCCCACCGGTCTCCGCCCCACGGAGCGGCTCCGTTCTGCCGCCCGTCCTTGTGCCGGTCATGGTAGCCGCAGCCGGGCGGCCACCACACCCTGTCACCGTGATGTCACTGTGCACGCCAGCAAGAACGCGCGGGGGGACCGGAAGGTTCCCCAGCTTTACACGTTCCCACACATGGCCGACCACTTCACAACGGCCCCGCCCGGTGCGGGACGGGTCCCGCACCGGGCCCGCCACCCCGCACCGTGTCACATCAACGCGCGTTCATCCACTGCGCCATGACCTGAAGGAGGTGGTCGGTGTCCACGGGCTTGGTCACGTAGTCCGACGCTCCGGACTCGATGCTCTTCTCCCGGTCGCCCTTCATCGCCTTCGCGGTGAGCGCGATGATGGGCAGCCCGGCGAACTGCGGCATCCGCCGGATCGCCGCCGTCGTCGCGTATCCGTCCATCTCCGGCATCATGATGTCCATCAGCACCACGGTGACGTCGTCGTGCTGTTCGAGCACCTCGATGCCCTCGCGGCCGTTCTCCGCGTACAGCACCTGGAGACCGTTCTGCTCCAGCACGCTGGTGAGGGCGAAGACGTTGCGGATGTCGTCGTCCACGATGAGCACCTTCTCGCCGTGGAAGTCCGCTTTCGGTCCGGCGGCGACCAGGTCCTGGCCGTTGTGGCGCCAGCCGTCCCCGGTCCCGGCGCCGTCCTCCGCAGGCACGGTGCCCTGCTCGTCCGCCCCGGGGCCGCCCGCCGTCTCGGCCGCCTCTCCGGCCGGCAGCGCCCGCGGCGAGGCCTTCGCGGCCGCCGCCTCACGCCGTCGCCGGACCAGGGATGCCGCGGCCCGCTCCGCCTCGACGGCGGCCGCGTCCTCCGCCGACCGGGCCGGCGCGCCCTCCGCGGACCCCGGTCCCTCGGCAGGCGCCTCGGCGGCCTCGCGTCCCGCGGGGTCCTCGGTGGCCCTGGAGCCCTCGGCTCCCTCGGCGGTGCCCTGCGCCGGTGAGGGCCCGGCAGGTTCCACGGACACCGGCTCCGGCGCCGCGGTGAGCGCGAGGGCCGCGTCGATCTGCGCGTACCCCTGCGGGGGCAGCTCCAGCGGGTGGAGCGGCAGGTACAGGGTGAACGTGGAGCCGCGGCCGGGCTCGCTGGCGGCGTAGATCTCGCCGCCGAGGAGGCGGGCGATCTCCCGGCTGATCGACAGGCCCAGGCCGGTGCCGCCGTACTTGCGGCTGGTGGTGCCGTCCGCCTGCTTGAACGCCTCGAAGATGACGCGCATCTTGCCGGCCGCGATGCCGATGCCGGTGTCCGTCACGGAGAACGCGATCAGCTCCGCGTCCGCGTCGCGCAGCGCGCCGTGTTCCAGCATCTGTTCCCGGATGGCGTTCGGCACGTCTTCCCGCGCGGAGCGGATCACCAGCTCCACGGCACCCGCGTCGGTGAACTTCACCGCGTTCGACAGCAGGTTCCGCAGCACCTGGAGCAGCCGCTGCTCGTCGGTGTGCAGCGTCGCGGGTAGTTCGGGGGACACCCGGACGGAGAAGTCGAGCCCCTTCTCCGCGGTCAGCGGCCGGAAGGTGGCCTCGACGTAGTCGACGAGCTGGACCAGCGCGATGCGCGTCGGGCTGACGTCCATCTTGCCCGCCTCGACCTTCGACAGGTCCAGGATGTCGTTGATGAGCTGCAGAAGGTCGGAGCCGGCCCCGTGGATGGTCTCGGCGAACTCGACCTGCTTCGGGGAGAGGTTGCCCTCCGCGTTGTCGGCGAGCAGCTTGGCGAGGATCAGCAGCGAGTTCAGCGGAGTGCGCAGCTCGTGCGACATGTTCGCCAGGAACTCGGACTTGTAGCGCATGGAGACCGACAGCTGCTCGGCGCGCTCCTCGAGGACCTGCCGGGCCTCCTCGATCTCCCGGTTCTTGATCTCGATGTCGCTGTTGGTCTGCGCGAGCTGCGCCGCCTTCTCCTCGAGCTGGCTGTTGGACTCCTCCAGTGCCTTCTGCCGGCTCTCCAGCTCGCCCGAGCGCTCCTTGAGCTGCTCCGTCAGCTCCTGCGACTGGCGCAGCAGCACCTCGGTCTTGGTGTTGACGCTGATGGTGTTGACGCTGGTCGCGATGACCTCGGCGATCTGGCTGAGGAAGTCCTTCTGGATCTGAGTGAACGGCTGGAACGCGGCCAGCTCCACGACGCCGAGCACCAGGCCCTCGAAGATGACCGGCAGCACGATCACGTGCGCGGGCGGCGCCTCGCCGAGCCCGGAGGAGATCTTCAGGTAGCCGGGCGGCGCGTTCTCCACCAGGATGGTGCGCTTCTCCTCGGCGGCGGTGCCGATGAGCGACTCGCCCGGCCCGAAGGTGGTGGGCATGCCGCCCATGGAATAGCCGTAGCCGCCCAGCATCCGCAGCTCGTAGGAGGCCTGGCCGCCTTCCGAGGCGCCGATGTCGCCGGCGCCGATGCGGTCGGCGCCGATCCGGGCGTCCTCCGGGTCGCTGCCGGGCACCGCGACGAAGAACGCGCCGTGCTGCGCGGAGACCACCGGGGTCAGCTCGGACATGATCAGACCGGCGACGTCCTTCAGGTCGCGACGGCCCTGCATCAGCGCGGAGATCCGGGCCAGGTTGCCCTTGAGCCAGTCCTGGTCGGTGTTGGCCAGGGTGGTCTCGCGCAGGTTGGTGATCATGGTGTTGATGTAGCCCTGGAGCTCCAGGATCTCCCCGGCGGCGTCCACGTCGATGCGCACGTTGTGGTCGCCGCGGGTCACCGCGGTGGCGACCTCCGCGATCGCGCGCACCTGACGGGTCAGGTTCCCCGCCATCTCGTTCACCGATTCGGTGAGGTCCTGCCAGGTGCCGGCCACGTCCCGCACGCGCGCCTGGCCGCCGAGCTGCCCCTCGGTGCCCACCTCGCGGGCCACCCGCGTCACCTGCTCCGCGAACAGCGACAGCTGGTCGACCATCGTGTTGATGGTCGTCTTGAGCTCCAGGATCTCGCCGTTCGCCTCGATGTCGATCTTCTTGGTGAGATCGCCCTTGGCGATGGCGGTGGTGACCATGGCGATGTTGCGCACCTGACCGGTCAGGTTGGACGCCATCGAGTTCACCGACTCGGTGAGGTCCTTCCAGGTACCGGCCACACCGGCCACCCGGGCCTGGCCGCCCAGGACGCCGTCCGTGCCCACCTCTCGGGCCACCCGCGTCACCTGGTCGGCGAACGACGACAGCGTCGTCACCATCGTGTTGACGGTGTCGGCGAGCTGCGCGACCTCGCCACTGGCCTCGACGGTGACCTTCTTGGTCAGGTCGCCGTTGGCGACCGCCGTGGCGACCTGCGAGATGTTCCGCACCTGGCCGGTGAGGTTGTTCGCCATCAGGTTGACGTTGTCGGTGAGGTCCTTCCAGATGCCGGAGACGTCCCGCACGCGGGCCTGGCCGCCGAGGATGCCCTCGGTGCCCACCTCGCGCGCCACCCGCGTGACCTGCTCCGCGAACGACGACAGCTGGTCGACCATCGTGTTCACGGTCGTCACCAGGGCGAGAATCTCCCCCTTGGCGTCGACGGTGATCTTCTTCGACAGGTCGCCCTGCGCCACGGCGGTGGTGACCTCGGCGATGTTCCGGACCTGGGAGGTCAGGTTGTTCGCCATGAAGTTCACCGACTGGGTGAGGTCCTTCCAGGTGCCGGAGACGCCCTTGACCTCCGCCTGGCCGCCGAGGATGCCCTCGGTGCCCACCTCGCGCGCCACCCGCGTCACCTGCTCCGCGAAGGAGGAGAGCTGGTCGACCATCGTGTTGATGGTCGTCTTCAGCTCCAGGATCTCGCCGCGGGCGTCGACGTCGATCTTCTGCGACAGGTCACCCCGCGCCACGGCCGTGGCGACCTGCGAGATGTTCCGCACCTGACCGGTGAGGTTGGACGCCATGCCGTTCACGGAGTCCGTCAGGTCGCGCCACACCCCGGCGACGCCCGGCACCTGCGCCTGGCCGCCGAGCCGGCCCTCGGTGCCCACCTCACGCGCCACGCGGGTCACCTGGTCGGCGAACGCGGACAGCTGGTCGACCATCGTGTTGATGGTGTTCTTCAGCTCCAGGATCTCGCCGCGGGCGTCGACCTCGATCTTCTGCGACAGGTCACCCCGCGCGACCGCCGTGGTCACCTGCGCGATCTGGCGCACCTGCGAGGTCAGGTTGCCCGCCATGAAGTTGACCGAGTCCGTCAGATCCTTCCAGGTGCCGGAGACCCCGTCCACCCGGGCCTGACCACCCAGCCGGCCCTCCGTGCCCACGTCGCGGGCCATCCGGGTGACCTGCTCCGCGAACGAGGACAGCTGGTCCACCATCGTGTTCACGGTGTTCTTCAGCTGGAGCATCTCGCCGGAGACGTCCACGGTGACCTTCTGCGACAGGTCGCCGTTCGCCACCGCCGTCGTCACCTGCGCGATGTTCCGCACCTGGCCGGTGAGGTTGCGGAAGGCGGTGTTCACCGAGTCGGTGAGGTCCTTCCAGGTGCCCGCCGCGCCCGGCACACGGGCCTGACCGCCCAGCTCGCCCTCGACGCCGATCTCCCGGGCGACACGGGTCACCTCGTCACCGAACGAGCGAAGCTGGTCGACCATCGTGTTGACGGTGTTCTTCAGCTCCTGCATCTCGCCGGAGACGTCCACGGTGACCTTCTGCGACAGGTCGCCGTTCGCCACCGCCGTCGTCACCTGCGCGATGTCCCGCACCTGCGCGGTCAGGTTGCGGAACGCGCTGTTCACCGAGTCGGTGAGGTCCTTCCAGATCCCCGCCGCGCCCGGCACCTGCGCCTGACCGCCGAGCACGCCCTCCGTGCCGACCTCGCTCGCCGCACGCGTGACCTCGTCCGCGAACGTCCGCAGCGTCTCGGTCATGGCGTTGATCGTCTCGGCGAGCTGCGCGACCTCGCCCCGCGCGTTCACGGTGATCTTCTGCGACAGGTCGCCGTTCGCCACCGCCGTCGTCACCTGGGCGATCTCGCGGACCTGGGAGGTCAGGTTGCCCGCCATCAGGTTCACCGAGTCGGTGAGGTCCTTCCACACGCCCGCGACGCCCTGCACGCGCGCCTGGCCGCCCAGCTCACCTTCGGTGCCCACTTCGCGGGCCACCCGGGTCACCTCGGACTGGAACGAGGACAGCTGGTCCACCATCGTGTTCACGGTGTTCTTCAGCTCGAGCATCTCGCCGGCCACGTGCACCGTGACCTTCCGCGACAGGTCGCCCTTCGCCACCGCCGTCGTCACCAGCGCGATGTCCCGCACCTGCGCGGTGAGCCGGGACGCCATCGTGTTGACGGAGTCGGTGAGGTCCTTCCAGGACCCCGACATGCCGCGCACCTTCGCCTGGCCGCCCAGTTTGCCCTCGGTGCCCACCTCGCTGGCCACCCGGGTGACCTCGTCGGTGAACGCCGAGAGCTGGTCGACCAGCCCGTTCACCGTCTTGCCGACCTTGAGGAACTCGCCGCGCAGCGGCTGCGCCGGGCCGTCGGAGCCCTGGACCCGCAGGTCCATCCGCTGCTCCAGGTCGCCCTCGGCCACCGCCGTCAGCACCCGGCCCACCTCGGACACCGGACGCACCAGGTCGTCGACCAGGGCGTTCGACGCGTCGACGGCCGAGCCCCAGGCTCCCTCGAAAGCGCCGCTCTCCAGCCGCTCGGTGAGCTTGCCCTCACGGCCCACCACCCGGCGGACACGAGCCAGCTCGCTGGTGAGGTGCAGGTTGCGGTCCGCCACCTCGTTGAAGACGGCGGCGATCTCCGCCATCGGACCGTCCCCGGTGACGGTGAGACGCTTGCGGAAGTTTCCGTCCCGCATGGCGGTCAACGCGGTCAACAGTCTGTTGACAGCCGCGGCGTCCACCTCGAGCGTCCCGCTCTTCCGTGTGCGTCCGCCTTTCGCGCGTGTGCTGGTGCCACGCGCCGCTGCGCCAGACTCCACCGTGTCCCTCCCGAGGGTCGACCGCCGAAACGGGCTGGTGCTCCGAACCTTCCCAGTGTTTCACCCTGCCGGAACGAGGCGATAACAGTTCGGCAGCATGGCACACCACCGGGCCCGGGCGCCGAGTAGGGGGGAAACACCCCCGACCGGCACCCGCGCACCCTGTGAACGTAAGTAACCTGGCATCCGGCTGTCCAACGCCCCGCAGCACCGGGCCGGGGCGGTGGAGTGAGTGGAAGGCAACGGAGGGGCCTCGGGGAATGCCAGAGCAGAGCGCCGAGCAGGGGCGGACGGCGGCGATCGGTGCGCAGCGCACACCCGCGGACACGGGCAGCGAACAGAAACCTTCAGGGAGAGCAGTGATCACCGCACGAGCCGCGGCCACCTTCGAGCCCGTCGGCCGATCCGTCGCGGTGGCCCGCGGCTTCGTACGGGACACCCTCCAGGGCTGGGGCCTCGGAGAGATCGTGGACGACGCGGTCGTCCTCACCAGCGAGCTGGTCACCAACGCCGTCATCCACGCCGGCACCTCCGCCGAGGTGATCTGCCTCCGTGAGGAGGACACCGTGCGCGTCGAGGTCGTCGACCACTACCCCGAGCGGGAGCTGCCGCTGCACGACGCCGGCCAGCCGCACGGCAACCCCGACCGCGAGGGCGGTCGCGGCCTGCTGCTGTGCGCCGCGCTCGCCTCCCGCTGGGGCGTCGACTACACGGCGGCCGACAAGCGCGTCTGGTTCCGCCTCGACCTGCCGGAGCGTCCCGTCGGCACCCGCGCCGCCGGCCCCGCCCTCCCCGACGCCGCCCTGCCGGTCGCCGCACACCGCGTACACGTCGCGGTCATCCAGGTCGACCGCGGCGGAGCCGTCGGCTCCTGGAACGAGGACGCGACGGAACTCTTCGGCTACACCGCCGAACAGGTCGTGGGCAAGCCGCTCACCGACCTGGCCGCGTGGCCGCACACCCCCGGCACGGGCACCGGCATCGCCGAGGCCCTCCAGCTCTCCCGCTGGGAGGGGTCGTACGGCATGCGGGACACCGACGGCCGGACGGTCGCCGTCTACGCCTCGCACCTGCGCGTGCGCGACAGCGACGGCGAACCGTCCACCGTGTGCCTGCTCGTGCGGGACCACGAACGGGCCGTGCTCCAGTCCCCGCCGCGCGGACACGGCGGGGACGGCGACCGCCAGAACGGGCGGGAGGGCCAGACCGCGGACCCGTTCGAGGTGTTCATCGGCTCGCCTGCCCCGGACGACCTGGACGGCCTGCTCCAGCGCACCGTGGAGCGCGCCCGCGACATGCTCGACGGTGACGCCGCCTACCTGCTGCTGGCCACCGACGACGAGACCGAACTCGAGGTGCGCGCCTCGACCGGCCTGCCCTCCGCGCGGCAGCGGTTCGCCCGCGTCCCCGTCGAGGCGGGCAGCGGCCGCTACGGCTCGGCCCGGATGCCCTCGGTGCACGAGGACCTGACGGTCGTCCCCGGCGCCGTGCCGCTGCTGGAGGGCACCGGCATGCGGTCGGTGGTCATCGTCCCGCTCAAGGTCGAGGGCCGACTCACCGGCTCGCTGGGTGTCGCCACCGAGTCACCCGGCCGGTACACCAACGAGGAGGCGCTGCGTCTCCAGTTCGCCGCCGACCGCATCGCCCTCGCCGTGGAACGCGCCCGGCTGACCGAACTGGAACGGCTGCGCCGGGGTTCGTTGTCCTTCCTCGTGGAGGCCTCCGACCTGCTGGCCGGCACCCTGGACCGCAACCAGACGCTCGCCCTGATGGCACAGATGACCGTGCCCACTCTGGCGTCCTGGTGCGCCGTCTACACGGTGGCCGAACCGGGCTCGGAACCCGCACTCTCCTACGTGCTGCACGAGGACGAGGAGCGCATCGACAGCCTCAAGGCTCTCCTCGGCAAGGTCGATCCCCCGGACCCGGTGCCCGCGCCCGGCGCCCGGCTCTGGACCGCCCCCACCGACACCGCGCACGGCTCCGCGCTGCGCACCTCGCTGCGCAGCGCGACGCTCGGCGTGGACGACGACCCCGCCCCGGGCTCCGGGCTCGCCACCGCCGCCGCCGTGGGCGGTGAGACCGTGGTGATGCCGCTGGTCGCCCGCAACCGGGTCATCGGCATGCTCGTCCTCGGCAAGCCGACCGACGAGCGGTTCCGCCAGGAGATCATCGAGCTGGCGGAGGATCTGTCCCGCCGCGCCGCGCTCGCACTGGACAACGCGCGCCTCTACTCCGAGCGGACCGCGATCAGCCAGTCCCTGCAGCGCAGCCTGCTCCCCCCGGGTCTCCCCGAGGTCCCCGGCATGGAGGTCGAGGTCATCTACCGCGCCGCGGGCGAGGGCAACGAAGTCGGCGGCGACTTCTACGACCTGTTCGAGATCCGCGACGGCGGATACGGCTTCGCCATCGGCGACGTCTGCGGCACCGGCCCGGAGGCCGCCGCCGTCACCGGCCTCGCGCGGCATGCGCTGCGCCTCCTCGCCCGCGAGGGCTTCGCCGGCCCGGCCGTGCTGGAACGTCTCAACGCCGCGATCCTCGACGAGGGCGCCCGCAGCCGCTTCCTCACCCTGCTGTACGGCGAGTTGTGGCCGCAGCCGGACGGCGGCGCCCGGCTCGAGGTGGTGTGCGCGGGCCATCCGCTGCCGCTCCGCCTGCGGCCGGACGGCACGGTCGAACCGGCGGCCGAACCGCAGCCGCTGCTCGGCGTCATGGAAGACCTGGAACTGTACGAGCAGCACGTCGTGCTGGAGCCGGGAGACGTGATGCTGTGCGTCACCGACGGGGTGACGGAACGTCGGGAGGGCACCCGCATGCTCGGTGACGACGGCCTCGCCGACGCGCTCTCCACGTGCACGGGACTGACGGCCGGCGCCGTGGCGGCGCGCATCATGCGCACCGTCGAGCACTTCGCCAGCGTGCCGCTCTCGGACGACATGGCGATCCTGACCATGCGCGCTCCCGGCTGACGGGCGGGAGCGCCGCCGACGCTCCAGTACGACGAAGGGCCTTCACCGCGCGCGGTGAAGGCCCTTCGTCGTGGAGCCCCAAAACGGAATCGAACCGTTGACCTTCTCCTTACCATGGAGACGCTCTGCCGACTGAGCTATTGGGGCGCGTCGACGTCGTCGATCATACCTGACGGCACCGGGTGCTCCGCACCAGGAGGAGGGCCGCGGAGATCGGCTGGAGTCAGCAGGCGGGATCCAGCAGCAAGCCGCCCAGCGCGTTGCAGGCCGCGACGATGCGATGGAGCTCACGCTTCGTCAGGGAGGCGTGCAGGGGCAGGGCGAGACACGTGTCGGCCACCTCCTCCGCCACGGGCAGACGTACGCCCGGAGGGAATCCCGGCGTCCGATGCACCGGCGCCTTCACCGGTACGTGGCACTCCACCCCCTTGGCCCGCAGGGCGTGCAGGTAGGCGTCGCGGTCCGGCCGCCCGTTCCCCGGAACGCGCACGACGTACGTGGTGTAGGCGTGCTGGGCGCCGCGAGCCGTGACGGGGGTGACGACGCCGCGGAGGCGGGCGTTCAGATGGGACGCGTTCCGGCGGCGTGCGGCGAGTTCGAGCGGTGTGGGTCCGGCGCTCTCGGCGGCGTCGCGGCCGACGGGCACGAGCCGGGCCCGGTGGTCGGCGACGACCGACTCCAGCCGGGCCGTGGGCGCCGGGTGGCCGAACAGGTCGACGGCGGCGACAGCGCAGGTGCGTGAGGTCAACGCGCCTGCGACGCTCTCCGGATCGATGCAGTAGGTGTGCGGATCGATGTCGACGACGACGGGTACCGCGCCCAGGCGGCGTACCTGCTCGGCGGCCTGGTCCCCGCCGAACCCCGGGAGGATCACCTCGTCCCCGGCGGCGACGCCGGCGTCTCTCAGTTCGTTCCCCATGCCCGGCATGGTGGTGTGTGGACGTGAACTCCGGGTGACGGAACGCGAAAAAGCCGTGGGCCCCGATCCAAAATCGGGGCCCACGGCTCTCAATGATTGTTCGGCGGCGTCCTACTCTCCCACGAGGTCCCCCTCGCAGTACCATCGGCGCAATAAGGCTTAGCTTCCGGGTTCGGAAAGTAACCGGGCGTTTCCCTCACGCTATGACCACCGAAA